>NZ_JACKXE010000002.1:0-300000 GCF_014212315.1 Nocardioides luti | reverse complement strand
GGTCGTGCGTCAGGTCAGGCATCTCGTTGCACCTCGTGCGCAGCCGTCCCAGGTGCTCGCCGGCGGCCTCGAGGTAGAAGGAACCGCGCCCGGACAGCTTGGCCTTGGCCGAGTCGAGTTCGGCGTCGTTGAGCACGCGGAGCGCGGAGCCGATCGTCTCCTTCAGCTCCTCCACCACCCATCGGGCCCTGCCCACGGCCTGCTCGGCCTCGAACACGGCGTCGGCGGCGCTCATTGTGGTGTCGGTGGTCATGCCGACTCACCGCCTCCGGTTTCGGGCGGGCGGAGCGGTGGGAGGGGGCAGGACCTCGCGGAGTTGATCGAGCGCAGCCAGGGCCTGCTCGAGGTGTGCGCGGACGTCCTGGACCGGGTCACGGTCGGCCGCGGACGGGGAATCGGTGGGCGTGCTCACGGGCAGCTCCTTGGTGGACCGGGGTCATCTCTCAGTCACCAAAGGAAGGTCGACCCGTCGGGGCGATCACCCGACGCGAAGAAATCTTCGCTGATGCGTCAGCGGGGCCGGGTCAGGGCTGGTCTCAGGGCATCGACTCCTGGCCGTCGTCGGCGCCCTGGCTGATGACGTGCGCGGTGGCGTTGCGCGCGGCGTTGAGGTGCTTGTGCAGGTCGACCGCGAGACCGCGGGCCTCCTCTAGATGGAGGCGAGCGACGCCGATCGCCATCGCCGGGTCCGACTCGTCGGTCATCGCATCCATGCTGAGCACCTGGTGAGCCAGAGCCTGCTCGAGCGTGCTGGAAAGCTGCGATGATGCCTGGGGGAGTGCGGCCGCGATCTCGGCGAACTCCGCCAGCTGGGCGGAGGTCTCAGCCGGGATCTGGTCCTGCTCCCACATCGTGGCGCGGTTGAAGCCGTAGACGTGCTCGCGGGCCGCCGACGCGTGCCCGCCTGCTTCGAGCTGGTCGTTGTCGTCCACCGGGTGCCCTTCCCTCCGAGAGGTTGGGCTTGAGTCTCGCGGATCTCGCCGGCCGGCGCGCGCCGCTGGCGGTGAGGCTGTTAACAACGGGAAAGGGACTCCCTCCAGGTGTGTGGGGAGGGAGACTGAGCCATGGACGACAAAGCGGCCCTGATCGCGCGGCGCGTCGCGATGTCCGCCGCCGCGTGGTTCAACGCCCCCAGGATGTTGAGGCCTATCGCCGGCTCGCCGCGGCGGCCAGTGAGTGGAACGCCTACTGCGCCCGACGATGGAGTCACTGACGGCAGACGACTCCGAGTTGCTCGACGAGCTGGCCGACGTCGCGCCGCCGCAGTCCCTTGCCGCGCTGCTGCCCGACGTGACAGGGCCTCATGCTGCGGCGGGCCCGCCGCCAGCTCTAGCGCCGCGCGGACTGTCGCGGTCCGTGCCGGCCCGCTCCCAGCCTGTTACACGGCTGCGTTGTGTAACGGAACGTATGTCCGCGCGTTCGGTAGCGGTGCGCGCGGCCACTCAGGAGCGCGGCCGCACAGATTCGCCGCTGGGCGGTGGCACCTGGCGGGTCTCGTTCTGCTTGCTTCGGCGCAGCATGTCCCGATCCGCGTGGGCTGCTGACGGATCCAGCCCGGCGTTCGCGATCATCTTCTGCAGGCTCAGCAGTTCGGTCGCTGCCTCGGGCCGCGTGCGTTCGTAGTGGCTCAGAACGAAGCGGTTAAAGAGCGGAACCGCCATCGCCAGCTGGCCGCGTTTGGGTGCGTAGACGTCGCCCTCCTCGATGAGCTCCTCGCGGAGCCAGGACAGCTCTTGCTGGGAGCGACCGAGAGTCTTGGCGATCGCCGCTGTCGAGGCGCGCCCGCCGTGCAGAGCGAGGGCGGCAAGGAACTCCATCTGGCGATCGCTGATGCGGTCCCAGCGGGGACCAAGCGTGCGGCGTTCGAGCATGTCGGCGACCTGGGGGAGTGCGGCTTCGACGTCGCCGAGGGTGATCTGGTCGGGCCCAGGCGCGGATGTCCAGATGGCGTGGGCGAACAGCTGCAGGTGGGCCGGGTAGCCGTTGCTGGCCTCGACCACGGCTGCAGCCGCCTCGGGAGTCCACGCGACACCGGCCCGGCGTGCTGGCTCCACCACGGCGTATCGGGCGTCATCGGGTTCGAGCGTCAGCGGGATGGGCTCCAGCACGAAGAGGCGGTCTGGGTGGGTCACGCCGGCCTTGCGGAGTGCATCGGGGGTGAAGGGCAGTCCGGTGCCGGCGAAGAGGACCGGTGCGGAGGGGTGGTCGACGTTGAGTCGGTGCAGCGTCGCCGCGAGCAGGGCGAGGTCGGGCCCAGAGGCGACCTGGAGTTCATCGACGGTGATCAGCAGGCCGCCGCTGTGGGCGTCCTTGCGGACCTCGGCCGCCAGCGTGGCCAGGGCGTCAGCGAGCGTTCCCGCGTCCAGGCCCGGTGCTGCGGCGTCGGATTGGTGGGTAGAGATCCCGGCACCGATGCCCGCGATGCTGAGGTTGACCCCACCGATCCGCTCGAAGGCCTTGCGGGCGCGCTGCCAGGGGCCGGCCTCCTCCGCCATACGGGTGCGAGCGCGCTGGAGCAGCGCCTCTACAAGACCAGCGTGGCCCGACACAGCCTGGAGGTTGACCACCTCGAAGCCTTGCTCCTTGCCAAGGTCCGCGAACGCGCTCACCGTGACGGTCTTCCCCACGCCGCGCGGGCCGGCAAGGATCATGTCCTGGGCACGGACGCGGCCGCCAGCGACAATGTCGTTGAGCACCAAGTGCCAGTCACGGAGAAGGCCGTCGCGTCCTGCCAGGACGGGCGGGTTGTGCCCAGCACCGGGCGTGTACGGGCTCTGATCCACCAGCGCCACCTTCCTAGACTCACCTAGATTTAGGGGGTTTTCTAGGTCAGTCTAGGTGGTCACTCGGCGGGCGAGCTCTCGCGCGTGGGACCGGCGTGTCAACGGCCGATCCGGCGTGGCGGGGGAGGAGCGCCGCCGGCAGTGGACCGGTCGGCGCCGAGGGGTCTACGGGCTGCCTGGTCGGGACTCTCGGGGGCTGGGCCGGCCTCGCCGCAGACGAGGGATTCGCCGAGCTTGTCGGCAAGCTCGGCGATGTCGGCGGACAGCACCTGCTCGAGAATGTCGGCGATGCTGCCGGCGGAGCCGTCGCAGTGGTCGACCAGGTCGGCGGCGAGGCGATCGAGGGCGCGGTCGCCCTGCTGGGTGAAGGTGACGAAGCCGGGGCCCGGCTGCTCTGCGGGTGAAGTGCTCATCTGGGTCCTCCTCTGCTTGGTCACCTAGGTGATCCCGGACCTTGGGAGCGATCAGCTGCGCGAGGTACTTTCGCCAGCTCACCGGCCTGGGCCGGCACGCGTAGTGCACCGGCGGCGGGCACGGCAGCGTCGGATCCGCTGCTAGCTGCGCACGACTCGCAGGGCGATGATTCGCCACCCGTCAGGAACGCGGCGTCGGGCGGCCGCGAGCGCCTGGTCGTAGTCGGAGTCCTGGACGGTCAACTCGTCTCGGCCGAGGGTGTAGCCGCCGCGGTGGTCGGGCGGGATCTCCTGCACCCGGGGCGTACAGGGCGAGGACTCGAGCTGCGGTCTCCGTCACGTGCTCGACTCCTGCCCGGCCATGGTGCGCATCAGGCGAACGTCCCGGCGGAAGGCTGATGGGAGCCCAGCGCTCTGCTCCGGATCCCCCTGGTAGCCGATCAGGCCATCCTCCACCAGGTCTGCGGCGGTCTCCAGGATGCGCGCCACGCGCAGGAGAAGCGCCGGGGGCATCTGGACCGACGGCTCGTCGTAGAAGCCTGTGGTGGCCACCTGGTCATGGACCAGCAGTCCGAGATAGCTCTGCGCGTGCGCGATCTGAGCCACCCGATCGCGGGTGTGCTCGAGATCGTCGCGCTCGACGAGGAGGATGCGGACGACCTCGCCCAACCCCGCGAAGACCCGGCCGGCGAACCTCACGGGAACCGCGGCGGTCCGCGGTGCGCTCATCAGGTCCGCACCCGGTGTCTCGTCGACGAAGCCGAAGACGATCTCCCTGGCCATGCCGGCGAGGGCATCGTCGGTGAGGTACCGGCGGGCGGTGGTCTCTGTGACACGCATCTGCTCAGCGACGAACTTGACCCGTTCGTCGAGCAACTCGCCGGCAGCGGACCGGGACATCGTCATGCCGAGGTCGGAGACGGCCGCCAGGAGGTCGTCGATGCGCCGGTCGCGCCAGGATCGTGCAGCCCACCCGATCAGCCGGCCGCAGGGGAGTAGCGGTCTGGTGTAGTCATCACGGGGATTCTGCCATCCAGGTGCGGGTCACCTTTGTGATTGAGGAGCGTCCGAGCGATCAGCAAGAGGCGTTCGGGGGTGAAGCAGTCCACCGGGGCGGCTGCAGCCTCCGGGGCGGCTGGCGGCTGGACTGTGCCCAGGAGTTCGAGCACCTCGGCGCGGTCGCGGAACTGTGATCGTTCTCCCTGTCGCTAGTGTTCGTCGCTGATGGTTACCGGAGTCGACCCCTCGGAGTTGCGGGCAGCACGCGAGAAGGCGGGCCTGACCCAGCACGAGCTGGCGCGTCTCGTCGGTGCTGCTGGCGGGGAGCGCATCTCGCGCTGGGAGCTCGGCACGTCCGTTCCCCGGCCGGATTTCCTGGTCAAGCTCGCAAGGGCACTGGACATCCCGACCCTTCGTCTCATTCACATTGACGGTGAGATCCCCGACCTCAGGGCTCTGCGTCTGCAGGCCGGACTGACAGTCCCCAAGCTGGCGGCGGCCGTGAATGTTGCTGTGCCTACCTACTACGCATGGGAGCAAGGCCGCTGGGCTCGGCTCCCTGCGGCCAGGCAACTCGACAAACTCGCCGGTGCCTCGGGGCACCCTATTGATGTCGTCGTCGCCGCCTTCTACGAGGCACAACGTCAACGCCTGCAGCGCGAGGAGATCTAGCTCCGGGCAGACAACGCGCAAACGCCCCGGGTTGACGGTTATCCACAAGGAACAGGTTCTCCCCGGGAGAACCGGATGATTTTGTGGTCCCATAGATCCGGACATTCGGTGCGCGAAATTGATCGGTCCCATCGGGGGGACTGGGCCGCGCAACAGCTTCCAGTCAGGGCCCGGGCGATGACATCTCGGAGTTGGTCACCTGTGGATATCCACTCGCTCGATAGAAATGCACTAGTGTCGTCTTGTCGAGTTGGGTTGGCGATGATCGCTCCGAACCCGGCTTGACACGTAGGTGATCGAGACACGAGAGGACTCGGGATCCATGTCGATGAACATCACTCAGGACCGGTCGGGCGAAGCACCCTCCGATGTCGCGGCCACGCCCCACGTCACCCACTACCGGCCCTTCAGACAACGCCCCAGGCGGTGGGTGTTTGCACTCTGCGCAGGCTTGGTCGCTGCTGGTGCGCTAGGTACCGGCTACGCGTACACGTCTGTTAATGACACCCGAGAGGTCTTGGTCGTCAGCAGCGACATCAAGCGCGGCGAGATCATCGAGGCCGGCGACCTCGCCGTCGTGCGGGTCAGTGTCGACCCGGCGTTGACGCCGGTCCCCGGCAGCCAGAAGGCGGAGCTCGAGGGCAGCCGCGCTGCCGTCGACCTGTGGGCCGGCACTCTGCTCACCGCGCAGGCAGTCACCGACAACCTGGTGCCGGGGGAGGGGGAGTCCCTGGTGGGCATCAGTCTCACTCCCGCGCAGATGCCCTCGGAGCCGCTCTACGGCGGCGACGTCGTCCGGATCGTCACCACACCCGGCGACCAGGGCGAGATCACCGACAAGGAGCCGGTCACGATCGAGGCCACCGTCGTTGGTGTTAGCCGGGCGGAGGAGACGGGGGAGACCGTCGTCGACGTCTCGGTCCCCGAAGCCGAGGCCGCCGACCTGGCTGCCCGGGCCGCTACCGGAAGGGTCGCACTCGTCCTGGACGCCCGGGAGCGCTGAGGCATGGCGCTGATAGTCCTGGCCTCCGCCAGCGGTTCGCCCGGCGTCTCCACCTCGGCGCTCGGGCTCACCCTCAACTGGCACCGACCCGTGCTCCTGGTCGACGCCGACCCGACCGGATCCTCCTCGGTCTTCGCCGGCTACTTCCACGGTACCCAGGAGCCGACCGGCGGGCTGATCAACCTCGCCCTCTCCCTGCGCGAGGGGACGCTGGCCGACGCACTGCCCCGCGAGACGCTGCTGCTGGACCCCGAGGCGTCGGCCGAGCGCTCGGCCTGGTTCCTGCCCGGCATCCGGGCCCACGAGCAGGCCCCCAGCCTGCTGCCCTTGTGGGAGCCGCTCACCGAGCAGCTGCGCGCCCTCGAGCGCAACGGTCAGGACGTCATCGTCGACGCCGGCCGACTCGGCCTCGTCGGCTGGCCCCAGCCGCTCATCGCTGCATCCGACCTGACCCTGCTCGTCACCCGCAGCTCGCTGCCGGCGCTGGCCGGCGCCACCAGCTGGGCCAAGACCCTGCGTGCACAGTTCGCCGCGGTCGGTGGCCTGTCTCGCCTCGGGGTCCTGCTCGTCGACGAGGAGCGACGTTGGCCTACGGTGCCCACCGGCGCCCGAGTCCGGCCGTACACCGCACGCCACATCGCCAAGGCGCTCCAGATTCCCGTGGTCGCCTCCGTGGACTGGGAGCCCGAGGTGGCCGAGGTCTACTCCCACGGCGCCCGCAAGCCACGCAAGTTCGAGTCCTCTGGGCTGCGGCGCGGCTACCGGGGCAGCACCGCCGCAATCCAGTCCATCCTCGGCGCCAACCAGGCCGCCCTCGCTTCCACGAACGGAGGCCACGCATGAGCACCAACGGACACCACCAGGAGACCAACGATCGTCACCCGCTGCGCGCCGACGAGTGGCTCGATGCCCGCCACGCCGCGAACCGCGAGCAAACCTCGCCCTTCGCCCGCGGCCGCGGCACCAACGGCACTCCGCCGCCTCCGCCGCCGGGCGTCGAGGCCCACGACCCGACCTCACTGCCGATCTTCGCCGGCGCCTGGACCAGCGAAGGCGAGGGCCAGCTGCCCGGCCGCGCCCGCTCGGAGTTCAGCTTGCGCCCGCTGATGGCGCCCACACCGGAGGAGCACCATCACATCCACGGTGCGGACGGCGAGGTCCAGTTGGACTGGGAGCTGATCGCGCAGTATCGCGCCGAGATCTCGTCGCGACTGACCGCCCGGCTCGACAAGGAAGGTGGCCGGGTCACCGAAGAAGACCGCGAGCAGATGGGCCTCGACGTCATCGAGGAGCTCATCAAGTCCGAGGCCGAGACGCTGGTCTCCACCGGCCGGCCGCCGTGGACGAAGGGCCAGGAGAAGGCCCTCAAGTCCGCCCTCCACGCCGCCCTGTTCGGACTCGGCCGCCTGCAGCCCCTGGTCGAGCGCGAGGACGTCGAGAACATCATCGTCATCGCCCGCGGCCCGGTCTGCTCGGTCTGGCTGGAGCTGGTCGACGGCAGGCTGGTCGAGGCCGCCCCGATCGCCGACTCCGAGGACGAGCTGCGTGAGTTCGTCTCCGACCTCGGCGCCCGGCAGAACCGGCCCTTCACCGAGGCGCGGCCGCACATGGACCTCCGGCTGCCCGGCGGAGCGCGGCTCGCGGCCGGCTCCTGGGTGATGGCCTACACCTCGGTCGTGATCCGTCGCCACGGTTTGCGCGAGGTGTCGATGGACGAGATGGTCTACGGCCGCAAGGCGTGCAGTCCGGTCCTGGCCGACTTCGTCGCAGCCTGCGTGCGCGCCGGCAAGAGCATCGTCGTCTCCGGGGTCCAAGGCAGCGGCAAGACCACCTGGGTCCGAGCACTGTGCTCGTGTATCCCGCCCTGGGAGATGATCGGCACCTTCGAGACCGAGTTCGAGCTGCACCTGCATGAGCTCGTCGACCGCCACAAGATTGTTCACGCATGGGAGCACCGCCCCGGATCCGGCGAGGTCGGCATCGACGGCCGCCAGGCCGGTGAGTTCAGCCTCGAGGAGGCCATCCACCACTCCTTCCGGTTCAACCTCGCCCGCCAGATCGTCGGCGAGGTCCGCGGCCCCGAGGTCTGGAACATGCTCAAGGCCATGGAGTCCGGCCCGGGCTCGATCAGCACCACCCACGCACGCAGCGCCGAGCACACCATCGAGAAGCTCGTCTCCTGCGCCATGGAGAAGGGCCCGCAGGTCACCCGTGAGCTGGCGATCAGCAAGCTTGCTGCCGCGATCGACATCGTGATGTACCTGCGCTCGGAGGTCGTCCCCAATCCCGACGGCACCTTCCGCAAGCAGCGCTGGGTCGAGGAGGTCCTGGTCGTCCAGCCGAGCATCGACGCCGCCAGGGGATACGCCACCACCCCGATCTTCGCGCCCAACCAGCTCGGCCAGGCCGTCGCCACCGGGAAGCTCGACAGCTTCCTCGCCCAGGAGCTGGCGCGGCACGGGTTCGACCTCGAGGCGTACAAGGCCGAGTCCCAGGCCAACCCGGGGGTGGCCACGTCATGAGTACCGCGTTCCTGCCCGCTGTCTTCGGCGCGCTCATCGTCATCGGCCTGATCGGGATGGTCTACGCGCTGATCCCCGCGCCGCCCAAGCTGCCGCGGCCCGCCCGGACCGTCACACCGTTCGGGCGGCTGGGGAACTGGTTCGTCCGGCTCGACCGGCGCACCCGGATGCTGATGGTCGGCGGAGCCGTGGCCGGCCTCCTGGTCGCGCTGGTGACCGGCTGGGTGATCGCGATCGTGCTCGTCCCGGCCGGGATCGTCGGTATCCCGCTGTTGCTGACGCCCCCGCCGGCGGCCGCGAGCATCGAGAAGCTCGAGGCGCTCGAGGAGTGGACTCGGTCGCTGTCGGGCAAGCTGACCGCCGGCCAGTCCCTGCGCTCGGCGCTCATCAAGTCCCTGCAGTCCGCGCCGGCGCCGATCGAGCGTGAGGTCGGGCTGATGGTCTCCCGGTTGTGGAACAACACCGCCAATACCGAGGACGTGCTGCGCGCCTTCGCCGAGGACCTCAACGACTCTACCGGCGACGTCGTGGCCAGCCAGCTGATCCTGGCAGCCAGTGGCCGCGGCCAGGCTGGACTGTCGAAGGCGTTGGACGCCCTCGCCGAGACCGTCGCCTCCGACGTGCGCGCCCGCCGCCAAATCGCCGCCGACCAAGCCAAGCCCCGCACCACCGCCCGCACCGTCACAGTGATCACCCTCGGTGTGCTCGGCATGCTCGCCTTCACCGGCGACTACATCGAGCCCTACGGGTCCCCGCTGGGCCAGGTCATCCTCGCCGTCCTGCTCTCGGCCTACGTGGCCACCCTGCTGTGGATGCGCCGGATGGCCGTCGCCAAGCCACTCCCGCGGTTCCTCGACCTCCAGGCCCGCAACGCGCACCGCGCCGCCCAGCGCACGGCGCCGGGCGAGAAGGAAGGAGCGCTCGCATGACCGGCCTGCAGATCGCGCTCGCCAGCGGCACCCTCCTCGGGCTGGCCCTCGCCCTGCTCGTATGGCGCCTTGCGCCCTCCGACCCCGACCTAGTCGACGCGCTGGACCGTCTCTCACCTGACCACGTCGTACCCCGCCGCAACACTCCCGGCCCCGACGCCGACACCGGCACCAGTTCGGCGGTCGATCGGATCGGCTTGTGGGCGATGAAGAACCTGCCCGGCGGCGCCTCGGCGCACACGCCCCGCAAGGACCTGGCCATTCTGCAGATCAGCGAGACCCGGTTCTACGGCGAGAAGGTCGTCTGGGCACTGCTCGGCCTGATCATGCCGCCGCTGCTGGCCGCCTTCTTCACTCTCATCGGCCTTCCGCTGCCGTTCGCCATCCCGACGCTCGGCTCGCTGGCCCTGGCAGCCCTGTTCTGGTTCATGCCCAACTACAACGCCGCCGACGACGCCAAGAAGGCCCGCATCGAGTTCAGCCGCGCCCTGGGCGCCTACATCGACATGGTGGCCACCGGCGTCCGCGACGGATCCAGCGGCCAGCAGGCGCTGCGCTCGGCAGCCGAGGTCGGCGACAAGTGGGTCTTCAAGCGGATCGAGAGCGAGCTGCGCCGCGCCCGCTACATGACCCGCGCACCCTGGGACTCCCTGCACGGTCTCGCCGACGAGCTCGCCGTCCCCGAGCTCGATGACCTCGCCGACATCATGCAGCAGTCCGGCCAGGACGGAGCCCAGATCTACAACAACCTCCGGGCCCGCGCCGCCGCACTCCGCTCGGCGATGCTCAGCGCCGAGGTCGGCAAGGCCAACGCCACCTCCGAGCGCATGTACATCCCAGCCAGCCTGCTCGGCATCGTCTTCATGGCGATCCTCGTCACCCCCTCCCTGCTCCGCTTCACCACCTGACCGACCTAACACCGACCCCAAGAACCCGGGTCCACCCAGACCGCAAACCGAACAACCAGGAAGGAAGAACCCCGATGTTGAAGCTCTTCATCGCCCTCCAGATAGCGGCGCTGACCACGCTCGCCTCCCTCGAGGACCGCGTCACCAGGCAGCGCGACGAGCGCGGCTCCGTCACGATCGAGCAGGTCCTGTGGGCCGGCGCAGTGATCGTCATCGTCGGCATCGTCGTCGCGGCCATCAAGTTCTTCGTGACCAGCGAGTCCGCCAAGATCAAGTAGGCCGCCATGTTCGCCAGCCTCCACCGCCGCAGCCGGGACGAGCGCGGCTCAGTGACCATCCAGATGGTCTTCCTGATGCCCGCGCTGTTCCTGCTGATGTTCCTCGGCCTCCAAGGCGCCCTGTACTACCACGCGAAGCAGGTAGCGCTCGCGGCCGCGCAGGAGGGCGCCCGTGAGGCAGGCAGCGAGACCGGCACCCGCGACGCCGGTGTGGCCACGGCGAACACCTTCCTCCACGACGCCGGAGGCTCCGACGTGATGACCTCCACCAGCGTCTCCGGATCACGGACCACGACCACCGCCACGATCACCGTCACGGGCAAGTCCATGAGCGTTATCCCCGGCTGGCACGTGACCGTCACCCAGAGCGCCAGCGTCCCGGTCGAGAGGCTCACCGAATGACCAGGCAGACGAGGCGGACCAGCACACGCAGCCGGCGCCGGGACGAGCGCGGGTCGGTGGCCATCGAGGCCGCGATCGGCGTCCCGGCCTTCGGCCTGTTCGTGGCGATGATCATCCTCGGCGGCCGCGTGGAGATCGCCAAGCAGTCCGTGGACGCAGCCGCCTACGAGGCAGCTCGAGCGGCCTCCATCGAGCGCACTCAGAGCGAAGCCATCACCTCCGGCAAGTCCGCGGCCACCAGCAGCTTGAACGACCAGGGCCTGCAATGCACGACCACCAACATCACGATCAACGCTGCGGCCTTCAACGCCCCGCTGGGAACCACCGCCCAGGTCACCGCCACCGTGACCTGCAAAGTCGACGTGGCGGACCTGAGCATCCCCGGCCTGCCCGGCACCCGGACGATCACTGCCACCGCCAGCAGCCCCGTCGACGCCTACCGGGAGCGCCGATGATGAGCCACCGCATCCGCTGCCTCATGACGCCGCGCTCGCGCGATGAGCGCGGCTCCATCAGCGTCTGGTTCGCCACCGCAGCACTGGCGATGATCATCCTCGTCGGGATGGCCGTCGACCTCGGCGGCAAGGTCCACACCCAGCAGCAAGCCCGCAGCGCGGCCGCCCAGGCCGCCCGCACCGGCGCCCAGGAGGTTCAGGGCTCGACCGCAGTCCGCGGCGAGGACCTCCGCGTCGACCTCACCGCCGCCAAGACGGCCGCCATGGACTATCTCCGCGCCGCCGGCGTGGAGGGAACCGTCCGCGTCGTCGACGGCGACACCCTGATCGTCACCACCACCGACACATACACCAGCAAGTTCCTCGGGATCATCGGCCTGGACACGATGCAGGTCACCGGGGAGGCGTCCGCGCGGCTCATCCGCGCCGAAGGAGGCATCGAGAGATGACCACCCATCCCACCCTGGGCCAGCGGCTCACCGGCCTCGCAGCCTCTGCCGCCGTACTCGGCATCGTCCTCGGGCTGCCCGCACTATTCCTCGCGATCGGTGCCAGCCCAATCCCGGACCACGCCCCGAACCTGGACGGCATCAAGAACGCGCTCCTGGCGCCCGACGACGGCACCCTCGTCCTCGGCCTATTCAAGGTGATCGGCTGGGTCGCGTGGGCCTTCATGGCGCTGAGCCTGGTCGTGGAGGCCATCGCACGGCTCCGCAAGGTCCAGGCGCCCCAGCTGCCGGGCCTGGGCCGGCCTCAGGCCGCAGCACGCGGCCTCATCGGCCTCGCCGCCCTGCTGTTCATCGCCGCGCCCATCGCCGCCCAGGCAGCCACGATCACCACGGCCGCCGCGGCGCCAGTGACGGTGGGACACGTCAACGCCGGTGCCGCCGACCAGGCGCCCGCCCAGCAGGACGTCAAGGTCGAGACGAAGCAGGAGCGCCAGCGCAAGACGCTCGACCACGCTGTGAAGCCGGGGGAGAGCCTGTGGTCGATCGCCGAGGACCACTTCGGCGACGGTGCCCGCTACAAGGAACTCGTCGAGCTCAACCGCGACCTCCTCGGCGCGCAGCCGAGCTTCCTCGAGCCCGGTTGGGTACTCAAGCTGCCCGCCCTCAACGGCGAGGCACCGGCCCACGACTACACGGTGCAGCCCACCGACACCCTCAGCGAGATCGCCCAAGAACAGCTCGGCGACGCCGACCGCTGGCCCGAGATCTACCAGGCCTCCATCGGCATCACCCAGCCCGGCGGGGCCCAGCTGACCGACCCCGACGTCATCGACGTCGGCTGGAAGCTCAAAATCCCCGGCGCCGAGCAGGGGGGCAGTCACGACGACACCCGGCACCAGCAGCCGCGCGACGTCGAGCCCGAGACGCCCGCCAGCCCCGAGGACCAGCGGCCCGTCGACCTGCCGGCCGAGGAGGAGCCGCCGGTCGCCCAGGAGCCCGAGGTGCCCGAAGTACCCGAGACGGCCGTGCCCGACGCGCCGCCCCAGGCCGAGGAGCCGGCGGCACCGGCCGCCGACATCGACCAGGTCGACGACGCTGACGACTCGATCCTCGACGCGCCGTGGGTCCTCGCCGGTCTGACCGGCGGGGGCGTCCTGCTGTCCGGGGCACTGCTCATGGCCCTGCGGTCCCGCCGCCGCGCCGGCTACCGGAACCGGACACCGGGCCGCGCGATCGCCGCGCCGCCTCCGGAGCTCGCGCCTGTCGAGATGACCCTGAACGCCACCGGTGCCGCGGCCGCGGCGACCGTGGAGTTCGCGGACGAGGCGCTGCGCCGCCTCGCGGCCGCCGTCGGCGCGCAGGGCATCACGATGCCGCCGCTCGCTGCCGTGGAACTCGCGCACGGCAAGCTGACCTTGCACCTGAGCGCGCCGGCCGCTGTCCCGGGGCCCTGGGTGGGCAGCCCGGACCAGACCCACTGGCACGTCAGCACGGACACCGCCGTCGACGAGCTTGGCCCGGACACGGGGAACGTCGAGCCGCCCTACCCGCTCCTGGCCACCATCGGCATGAGCGACACCGGTGAGACGTGGCTGCTCAACTGCGAGGAACTGTCCACTCTCACCATCAGCGGCGACCCGACCTACGGCCGGGACTTCGCCCGCCACCTCGCCGCACAGTTCGCCGTCAACCCGTGGTCGCGGCGCGTGCAGGTCGACTGCATCGGCGTGGCTGAGGAAGCCGTCGCCATGGACGAGCGGATCAGCTACCACCCGACCGGAGCAGCCGGGTCGCTCGCGACCGCGGAGGCCCTCGCGGCCGCCGTCACCACGGTCGACCGGGCGAAGCGACACGACACCGACGTGTCCACGGCACGCACCGGCAGCGTCGACGACGACACCTGGCCGGCCCGGATGCTGTTGCTCGACGCGGCGGCCGGAGACCCCGAGGACCTCGAGCAGCTGCTGCAGCTGGTCACCGACCACGTCGGGCAGTCCGCCACCTCCATCGTCGTCGCCGGCGAGCGCCCCAACACACCGGGCGCCGTCCTGCACATGACGAACACCGGCCGCGTCGTCCTCGAGCAAGCCAGCCTCAACCTCATCGCCGTCGGCCTCACCAGCGACGAGGCCCGCGGCTGCGCCCTGGTCTACGGACAGAGCGAGGTCGCCGAGGACGTCCCCGTGCCGGTCGACGAGACCGCCACCGACGGCTGGGAGGCCTACACCGACCAGTCCGGGGCACTGCGCCGCGAGTACACCCTGCCGCGCAACACCCCCGCGGACGCCGTCGACGAGCCGCTGTCCTCCCTCCTGGAGGGCGACGACCAGGACTACATCCGTCAGAGCGCGATCGTGCAGGAGGACCTCGAGACGCTGGCGCCGAAGGTTCCCGAGCACGTCCGAGCCGAGGTCGAGCAGAGCGACCCCAATCTCGACCAGGACATCGCCGACTGGTTCTCGACCGACTGCGACCGTCCACGGCTCAGCCTGCTCGGTCCGGTCACCGCACGCACCCACGGCAAGGCCCTGGCCAAGCGCAAGCCCTACTTCACCGAGCTCCTCGCGTACCTTGCCCTGCACCGCAAGCACGGAGCCACCCGCGAGGAGATCGGCGAGGCATTCGGGATCACCCCCGGCAAGGTGCGCGACTACACCAACACCGTCCGCGAGTGGCTGGGCTCCAACCCGGCCACTGGAGAGCCCCACCTGCCCCACGCCGACAAGGCACCCGCCACCAAGCTTCGCGGCGTCAACGTCTACCAGGTCGACGACGGTCTCTTGGTCGACCTCCACCTCTTCCTCCGACTGCGCAAGCGCGGGCAGGCCCGGGGCGGCGCGGAAGGCGTCGCCGACCTCTGCACCGCGCTCGAGCTGGTCGGCGAGGCCAAGCCGTTCAGCCAACTGCGTGAAGAGGGATGGTCTTGGCTGGTCAATGAGCCCGACCGCGTCGACCTCATGGCGTCCGGCTGGATCGCCGATGTCGCCCTCATCGTCGTGACCGAGGCTCTCGCCGCCGGCGACCTGGTCAAGGCTCGCTCCGCCGCTTACGTCGCCAACCGGGCCGACCCTGACGGCGAGAGCACCCGCCTGTGCCTGGCCCACGTCATGAAGGCCGAGGGCGACCAGCTCGAGGCCGACCGGATCCTCCGCGAGGAGATCTGCAACCGGTCCGACGACGGCGACGCCCCGCTGGAACTGTCGGAGCGCACGAAGACCATCATCAGTACCCACGGCTGGCTCGCGAGCTGACTCGGGAAGGGAGCACCAGCACATGACCACGTTCGACCAGGAGCTCACCGGCCGCTACGTCGCGGCCGGCGGCGACCGCCCAGACCTCGACGCCCGACGCGTGGCCAGGGCCGTCTTCGTGCGCGACACCATCCGCACCCTCTACAACGCCGACAAGCAGTTCGGCATCGACCCCGCCGACAACGGCTCGCTGGCCGAGCTCGTCGACGCCGCCGAAGAACACCTCGAGCACATTGCCACCGACGTCAGCCAGCGATCAGTCATGGCGCCGCCCAACATAGGAGGAGACACCGCATGAGGAAGCACCACTCCGCACTCGGGGGAGTGGCCCTCGCCCTCGCCCTCACCCTCACGGGCTGCTCGGACGACAGCACCGACCCCGAGGCCGAGGACACCCCGACCGCTACGCCGAGCTCGAGCCCGACGAGCACTGCGCCGACGCCGCAGACTCCCGAGTAGAAGGCGGCGGCCCAGCTGGCGATGTACCTCGAGGTACGCGACCTCGCTTACCGGAAGCGGGACATCAACTTCAAGGCGCTCAATCCGGTCGCGACCGGTGAGGAGTTTCTGCAGTTGCAGCACACCGTCGCGAGCATGATGAATGAAAACGTCACGGTGACCGGGGAGTACGCACACACGCTCGACGCGCCGCGGAATCGCGGGACCTCGATCCTGATCATCGACTGCGAGGACCGCACCAGGGTCACCTGGAAGAACGACGGGGCGATCAGGCAACCGGACTTCACCGACCCCAACGGAAACCCGCTCCGCAACCCCGCCCCGGTTGAGTACACGCTCGTCAAGGACAAGGGTGCGTGGAAGGTCTCCGACTCGGACCTGCTTTGGGACCAGCCATGCTGAGGAGACTCATTGCTCTGTTGGTGGCGTTGGCAGGGTCGCTCGTCATCGTGTTCGTCACCGCCTCCGCCGCGAGCGCTGACTGCACAGCGGACCCGGTGACCGGCGAAGTTGTCTGTGACGACGAGGATGGCGGCAACGACGGCGGTGACGGCGGTGACACCGGTGGCTCGTCGACTTGCTCGACCTCAGACGGTAGGGAGATCCCGTGCACTGGCCCCGGCGGGTCGGTATGGAGCAGCAGCCATCAGTGCTGGGTCGGCGACGTCTGGGATCCGGGTGGGGAGGGCCCACTGCCGCCCCCT
Source organism: Nocardioides luti (assembly GCF_014212315.1). Classification (NCBI taxonomy): domain Bacteria; kingdom Bacillati; phylum Actinomycetota; class Actinomycetes; order Propionibacteriales; family Nocardioidaceae; genus Nocardioides; species Nocardioides luti. The sequence goes on along the minus strand of NZ_JACKXE010000002.1, from coordinate 283,773 downwards.
GGACAGAGCAACGAGGATGGTGCGTGGCACATCTGCTACTGGCCGCCCCCAGGCTCCTCATGGGATCCGGTCTGGATCCAGAACGGCACGGTCACGATCGACCCGGTGGTTCTCGCCAATCGCGCGATCGCGTCGATGGACCTGGATCCGATCAGGATCGGCATCGTTCCCGAGCCCGGCCCCAACCGGATCGGACTCGTTGGTCTGCCGGTGTGGATGTGGGTCGACAGCCCGACCGATGACACGTTCGGACCGATCACCGCGTCCGCCAGCGAAGGGCCGGTCTCGGTCAGCGCCACCGCCAGCGTCTCCAGCATCGTGTGGAACATGGGCGACGGCACCAAGGTGACCTGCACCGGCAAGGGGACGCCGTACGCCGATCACTACGGCAAGCAGGACTCCCCGACCTGCGGGCACCGCTACGCGAAGATGTCGACCGACCAGCCCGAGGGTGCGTACCAGGTCACCGCGGCCAGTCACTGGGTGGTCGAGTGGACCGGTGGCGGGCAGTCCGGAACCATCGAGTTCGACCTTGCCACCGAGCCCCTCCCGATCCGCATCGGGGAGGCCCAGGTGCTGACCCAGTGACCCTGTACTAGCCGACCGACCCACCGACACAGGTCTCGTCCTCTCAGCAGGAAGGGGACCTGTGTCGTTCGCTGCCCGAGCGCGCCCCGAGGTACCGGGCCTGCCGAGCGGAGCTGCTCGTGCTGCCGCTGCTGGACGTGAAAGAGCCCCAGGCGTCTCGGGTCACCTGGGGATCGCGAGAAGTAGAGCATGGGGTGGCTCGCCTGCGCTGATGAATAGGAAATCGCGCGGACCTAGACGCTCGCCTTCGGGGGGCCAGCTGGCCCGTCACGTGACCTGGGTGCCCGCCCTTCTGGCGGTCTGGGGTCCGCCGATCTGCGAGCTCGCCCTCGACACAGCGTGGCCTGACGGCCGCTTGGTCCGGCAGGAAGTCAGGCGAGGATGCAGTCGGCGAGTGGGGCGCGGAAGCGCTGCGAGAGCACGGATCTGAGTTGGAGGAACAGGGACACGTCGCCGGGGAGCACGTGAGCGACAGCTGCGCTCAGTACTGCTGCCGCCTCGGGGATGTTCAGGCAGGCGATGAGGTCGGCTTCGTGCTCCTCGACGAAGACCTCGTCCTTGATTGCCTTCATCGCGGCGGCAGCGCCACGGATGACAGGGTCGAGAGCGGCGGGGTGGGGGCTGGTGTCGAGCTCGTCGTCGAACGCTGTCCAGTCCACGCCCGGCGGGCAGGGGGGGGGGGGGGGGGGGGGGGGGGGGGGGGGAGTGCTGGCCAGCTGGTTCAGGACCAAGCCGAGTCCCAGTGTGCGCTCGTTGACCTGCAGATCGTGCTCGATGGCGGACACCATCTCTGCCGCGCTGGCGACCGTCAGACGGTTTGCGGTGGCTGTGAGGTCGTCACGCATCATTCGTGCTACTGCGTCTCGTTGTTCGGCACCGCTGTCGGCGTAGCGCAGAAGGATGCGTAGCGACCGGTCCAGGTTGAACGTAGAGGGCGCGTCCAGTACGTGGAGCCCGTGAGCCAAGATGCGGCGGCTCCAGTTCGGCCATGCGCGCGCCATACCGTCGTCAAGGACGTCGAGAGCTACCTCGGGGCCGATCGGTAGATGCGATCCGAATCGTTCGGGAGCCTCCTGGTCGACCGTCTCGATGAGCTCGACCACGGCCTGATGTTCGTGGGCGCGAGGTTCCGCGAACATCTTTCCTGTCGCGAACAACCAGGTGTTGCGCCAATGTGGGCTGGGGGCCAGGAGACGTAGCCGGTTGATCAGGGTCTCAAGGGGCGCGTCGCTGATTCGCCGGGCCGCCATGAGTTCTTGGAGTGAGCGCACGTCGAAACCGAAGCCGTCGTTCCGGGGCGCGATCAGGACCAGTCGCTGTGTGGCAGACCTAATGATCGAGTCCAGGACGTCGGAGTGGTGCCCGTCGGGCTTGAACTCGGCGTCGTTGAGGATGTGCCAGACGATGTCGCGCAGCTCCGGCTCTGTTAGAACAGCCGTGGAGTGGTCGGCCGTCTCGCTGCGCTGTTGAAGCACGAAGCCGGCGCGCTCGTGAAGCTGGTGGATGAACGGCTCGTACTTGGTCAGGAGCGTGCGGACCATCGTCGGTTTGTTGCGCTCTCGTCGTACGACGGTGTCGTAATAGCTCCAGAACAGGCTGTACCGGTCTGGTGCGATGGTCCCTGCGCCGTCGACGATGATCGACAGGATGAGTACTTGCAGCGGCGTCCGCAGCAGTTTGACGAGGTTCTCATCCTGCGCAGCGTTCCGAAGGGCCGTGACGACCTTGCCGATCCGCTCGTCGTCGCCGCTAAGGCGTACTTGGGCGGCCTTAGTTCCGAAGGCGACGGCCTCAGCGGGTGTCAGGTCGTCCAGTCCGATGGTTTCGAACGACGTCGGGTCGATGTTTTCGGTGTAGCCAACCGGGCGGGTCGTGATGACGGCGAGTAGGTCGCATCGGTCTCCCTCTGCGTTGTTGACGAACTCCACGACGCGCTCGATCGCCGTGCGCCGCGTCTCTGGCTCGGTGACCTCGTCCAGGCCATCGAATACGACTAGCCAGGGCCAAGCGCGCAGCCAGGAGGTCAGCGTTGCGGGAGTGACGGTGCCATGGTTCGACTTCTTGCTGATGTGTTCGGCCACGTATCGCATCAGCGATTGGTCGAGCTTGTGGCCTCGTTCCTCCGCGTAGTCGGCGAGGTCGATGCGCAGCGGCCAGCGCCGGTGCCGCGGGAGTTGGTGCCCCAGCCTCCGCAGCACGTCCACGGTCCCGGTGATCACGGTGTCGTGGTTGGCCGCTAGTGCCGTGGAGCCTTTGAGCGCTGCAACCCGGTATGCCTGCACGATCAGCTTGGAGATCGTGGTCTTCCCGTTGCCCGGCTGGCCGGTGAGGACGATGTGGCGTGGCCCGTCCACAGCTGTGATGTCTCGAGCTAGGAGGTTGTCTCCCCGCTCGAAGACATGCCGCAGCACGGTGCTCCTGTGGCCTCCGCCCGGGAAGGTCACGGGGAGATCGATGGCGACCTCGTGTACCGGGATGCCGCGGTTTTCGCGGTCACCGGCGTCGTCGAAGTACACGAGCCCGTCGGAGAGTAGTTCGGTGCGTGCCTGGTCAAGCAGAACCGGTTCGCTGTCCTTAAGGGCGATGTTGCCCGTGAGTTCAGAGATGAAGGTGAAGACGTCGCTGGCGGTCAAGAAGGCGTCGAACCGGCGGCGCACGCCTTCGTGCGTGCTCAACAGAGCGTCTAGCTGGTTGCCGTCCCAGAATCGGATCGTCTTGATGTGCGCGATCCGCTTGCGCCGCTGGACCCTATCGAGAATTGCATCCTGATCGTCGATGTCGCGGCTGGGGTCGTTGAGTCTGTCGCGGTAGGCCTTGATGTTCTTGCGGATGGCGTCGTGGCCGCCCGTGTTCTGAACGGGCGTGAGTGCGACGTTGGTGATGAAGACGAGCTGATCGGGCAGGGGATCGCGCGGGTCCTTCCTATCCCACTCAGCCCAGGCGTCGAGTTCCTTCTTGACCTCTCCCCACAACCACGAGGCATTGGTGGTCTCCGAGTCGGAGATCTTGTCGTGATGCTTGACCTGGAAGACGGTGTAACCGCTGAAGGTGTCTTCTGAGGGCTCGAGTGCTGAGGCGAACTTCAGGTTGCCCTCGAAGTACAGATCGCGGCCGCCGTCCTTGCCAGCGCCCATGACCTGGACACCTGGGCCGAACTCGGCGATCGCCAGCGCAGCGGCCATCGACTGAAAGGCACCGGGGCACAACAACTGCAGCTGGTGCTTCACGGACGACTCCACTGTTCGACGGACGGCTCAAGGTAGCAACGCGCAGCGACACGGCGGGTTCGACCCGCGCGGTCACCCGTCCGTCTGTCACCAGGGCGCTGCCGCGGAGCGAATCCCTACCGATTCTGTGTTGAAAGGTAGGTGCGTCGCGTTTGGAAACGTTCGGCGCATCTCGACGAATAGGCCCCGCGCCACCCTGGTCAAGAAGTTTCTGCAATTTTCGGGGGGACGGCCTCTGACCTGCGGAAACGCGCGTCCCTCCTCTGCGTCCCCCCTCCAAATCGGGGGTTTGGGGGGACGGATGCGGGGACGCCCGCTCGCGACCTTTCTGCCGTGCACAGCCACGGACGAAAGGGGAGCGAGTGCGATGAGTGTGGGTGACCAGCTCGGCCTCGACGACAACAGCGAACTGCTCGACCAGGCCCGCCAGAAGTGGCCGGCTTGGGTGGCCGCGGATCCACGGCTTGGAGTCGTCGAGGAGTTCGACGACCTCCGGGCCTGGCTGCCCTCGGTGGACAGCGCAGCCTCTGACGAGGTCCTCCTGGCGCTGGCCATGCTGGCGGCTCCGGATGGCGGCGACGACATCGCTGCTGCGGCCGCGCTCGCCAAGTGCCTGCTGCCCGGCGCGTGCCGGCTCGCCGGCTGGCTGAGCACCCTCCCTCCCCGCGAGGTCTTCCGCGACAGCCAGCCCGTCGCGGCAGGCTCCTGGTCGGCCGTCGAGCGGATCGACGAGCTGGTGGCCTCCCAGCTGTGGATCGAGGTTCGGACCTTCAAGTGGCGCCGGCTGCGCAAGGTCGCCGCGAACATCCTGATCAACACTCGCGTCGGCGTCCTCCGCGAGGTCGGGGACTTCTTCTACGTCTCCCGGGCCGACCGCACGTGGGCGAACACCACCCTCGTGGAGTTCTTCTCGTCCGGAGACTTGGCCGACGGCGACGCAGGAGTGTGGAGCGCCGCCGCGATGCCGACCGAACGGGTTGCTGGCGCCCTGTTCCACCGTCCCGAGATCCTCGCCGACGCCGGCCCGGAGCAGGAGGAGCCGTCGGCCACCGAGGAGCTGCTGGAGCTGCTGGCGTGGGCCTGCGAGAACCAGGTGATCAGCCCGGCCGACCGGTACCTGCTGCTGTGCCTGGTCGACGAGGCCGACCGGGTCGAGACCCGCAACCTTGCTCGCGGCTACGGCGGTCTGCTGAGCAACGAGGTGTCCAGCCGGGTCGCGCCGCGGGTCGGGGTGTCCGAGGCAACCGTCCGTCGCCGCGGCTCGCGCAGCATGCGCGCCCTCGCCGCGGCCGCCCCGAGGAAGTTCGGCCATGACGAATGAGCGCAACCGTGATCGCTCCCACCGCCCCACTACACATAGGCGACTGGAGGTGGTGAAGCCCATGACGAACACCCAGGACGACCGCGAGAGCCGGACGCCGGAGCAGGTTGCCGAGCTGTTCGCGATCGCCGGCCGCGAGACCGAGGCGATCGAGCAGCTCACCGGCTGCGTCGCCCAGCTGCACGAGGTCCAGGCCGCCAAGGCACAGCTGGCAAGCCTGACTCCGGCTGAGGTCCGCGCCGCGCTTGAGTTCCGCCGCGGCGGCATCGGGGAGGCCCAGTGAGCACCCAGATCTCAAGCCGCCCGGTCGGGGTCGACGAGCTCAAGCGGGCCTGGGATGCCGTGAACGCCGGCGAGTTCCGCACCGGCGTCGGCGCCGGCAAGGGACCCCGCGGCCGCGGCCCCGCCGCCGCGGACGACTGGTCGCCAGCCGCGGGGGAGCACACCATCGCGGTGATCGGATGCGCCGGGTCGGTCGGGGCCAGCACCATCGCCCTGGCTGCCGGCCTGGCTGCCGCCGGCCCGGTCCGGGTGATCGAGTGCTGCTCGGTCACCGCCTCTGGTCTCGCCGCCGCAAGCACCGCCGAGCTCGGCCTGCACCCGACCGACTGGCGTCAGGGCAAGCGCGACCACGTCCTGCTCGAGCGGGCCAGCGAGGTGCTCGCCGGCGTCGACGAGATTCCGCTGCCGATCGACGCCGAGAACGAGACCCAGCTGACCATCCTCGACGTCGGCTGGGAGGCCGGCCTGCTGCTGGCCACCGACTGCTGGCTCGCCGAGGCCGTCCGCACCGCCGACCAGGTCGTCCTGGTCACCACCGCCACCGTCCCCGGGATGCGTCGCGCCTCGGTCGCGCTCGAGCTGCTGGCCAACCACTGGCAGCCCGAGCAGATCGCCCTCGCCGTGCGTGGGCCGCGCCGCAAGAAGTGGCCCCGGGGCCTCGAGCACGCCGGCGGCCCCGCCGTACGTCGCGCCCTGGTCGCGGACCGGTGCGTGGAGATCCCCGAGGAACGCGAGCTCGCGGTCAACGGCCTGGACTCCCGGCCCGTCCCGGCCCCCCTCATCTCGGCAGCCCGTCAGCTGCTCGAGCCCGCCCACCTGTCCACCGACACCAGCGAAAGCGCCTGACCCGCACCGAGTCAAGCAAACCCAGAAAGGAAGTCCACCCATGGACGTCATGACCGCTCTCCTCCCGATGGCCGCCCAGGTCTGCCCGAAGGCGCCGCCGGGTGCCGTCGGACCCACCAACGAGATCACCAGTTACGTGCTGTGGGGCGTCATCGTCCTGTTCGGCCTCGGCATCGTGATCGCCATCGGCGCGATCATCGCCGGCCGCGTGTTCTCCCTGCCGCACGCCTCCAAGGTCGGGGTGATCTCGGTGGTGGTCGTGTTCGCCTGCGCGATCGCCTACCTGGTCCTGCCCGGCATGCTCAACGGGATCCTCGGCAAGGGCTGCATCTGATGCGGCGCGCAGCCACGAAGAAGGCCGAAGGTGCCACGGAGTGGGGCCGGCGCCGCCTGCTCGGAATCCTGGTCGCCGCCGTCGTCGTGGCGGTGCTCCTGCTCGGTGGCCTCGGCTACGCGGTCTACCTGGCCGTCGCCGGGATCGGTGAGGAAGCCAGCGCCAACACCGACGTCGCCACCGGCGAGACCGATCGCTCGACGGTGGCCCAGGGTGCCGTGCATCGCGACGAGGTAGCGGCCGAGCCGATGCTGGCCGTTCCCGAGAGCGCCGCCTTCCCGGCCGCGACCCCCAGCGCCAAGGTGCCCGTCATCAAAGTCCCGGCTGGCACCGGTGTGAACGGACCGGCGTTCGTGATGACCGGGTTCCCGCACACCCCCGAGGGCGCGATCGGGCAGCTCGCGCAGATCGACCTGGCGGTGCTGCAGTCGATGAGCCTGACCACCGCGGCGGAGGTCTACAACGCCTGGGCTCTGCCCGGCGGGGTCCGCGCCGAGGAGTGGTGGATCACCGCCAGCGTCCAGGCCTTCTTGACCAGCACCGGAATGGGCGAGGTCAAGGACCCCAGCGCCTCGGTCTCCCTCGAGCCGGCCGCCGCGCTCGTGAAGGGCACCGACGGGCCCGACTGGACCACCGTCTGCGTGCTGATGAAGGTCACCGCCTCCTACAAGCAGGAAGGCCAGATCGCCTTCGCCCACTGCGAGCGCATGCAGTGGGTCGGCGGGCGCTGGATGGTCGCTCCCGGCGCCCCGCCCGCACCCGCCCCCGCGACCTGGCCCGGCACGCAGCTGGCCCACGAGGCCGGCTGGCGCACCTGGTCGACCGACGACACCACTGACCCTGACCACATCGAAGGGGACCACTGATGAAGAACCTGACGACCGGCAACGACGACTCGCGGGCCACCCTGGTGCGCATCGGCATCCTGGTGGGGATCGCCTGCATGGTGGCCACCGTCGTCTGGCTCGGTGCTCGCACCCGGGCCGACGACGACTCCGGCGGCCCCGACGCCACCGGCGGGGACAACTCGAGCCAGACGGTCGAGAACGCATCGGTCGAGCAGGTCGCACCGGACACCGCGCCGGTCGACGGAGTCGTAATCCCGACCGGCGACGACCAGGTCGACGGCTACCCGACGGGATTTCCGGCCACCGACCTGGGCGCCGTGGCGCTTCAGGTCGAGCTGGCCAAGGCACAGCTCGGGTTCGACTTCGACCAGGCCGTCACCGTCGCCCGCCTCTACGCCAATCCCGAGGACAAGGCCGTCTTCGAGGAGCGCTCCCGCGCCGCGGTCGCGCTGCGCCGCCAGCAGGCCGGCGTCGCGAAGGAGGGCGACGTGCCCGCCCCCGCGTCGTACGCCGTCACCCCGGTCGCCTTCACACTCGAGGAGCTCGACACCGGCTACTACGCGGTGAACCTGCTCAGCTACGTCACCCTCACCACCGTTGACGGCCAGGTCAAGGACAGCCTCTACGCCGGCACCCAGCTGATGCGGTGGCTCGACGGTGACTGGCGACTGGTCCAGGGCAGCGAAGCGGACATCGAGCACCTGGTCTCGGAGGGCCAGCCGCAGGCGGTGGCGCCCGGCACCCCCGAGTTCGCGAAGGCCGGCTGGATCCGGATCAACGGAGCTCCCCAGTGAGCACCGTCATCACCGCCGTGCGCCGGGCGAGCCGACTCGCCAACGCCGCCCTGGCGCTCCTGGTGCTCACCACGCTCCTCGGAGCTGCCTCGACCCTCCAGCCTCCCGCCGCAGCGGCCAGCGAGCCGGCCGCCAGCACGGCGCACCTCGCTCCGATCGCCCCGGTGGTGGCCAGCGGCACTTTGCCGGCCCGCAACCTCAAGATGGGCTGCCCGGGGCCCGACGCCCTGTGCGATCTCGGCGGCGACGCCGTCGACTGCGCCAAGGACCCGATCGATTGCGGCAAGGACGCCGCCGGCGATGTGAAGGACGGTGCCGGCGACCTGCTGGACGGCGCGGGAGATCTGCTCCCCGACGGCTGCGGGATCCTCGACGCGATCTGCGGCAACATCGGCGGGTTGCCCGGGCTTCCGGGCGTCCCTGGGCTGCCCGGGATCCCCGGTCTGCCGAACGTCGGTGACCTCTTCGGCGGCGGCATCCCCGGTCTCGGTGACATCCCCAACCCGTTCGAGGCCATCGGCGACGTCATCGCCAAGGCCGCGGCCGACGCCTGGACCGCGGCCATGCTCGCGATCTGGAACTCCGGCCTGTTCGTGCTGCGCATCGTGCTCACGTTCAGTGAGCTGTTCTTGACTCCGGACCTGAGCGCCGACGGCCCGGGCAAGGACGTCTACGCCTTCACCCTGTGGCTGGCGCTGGCCCTGGTGGTCATCTTGGCGATGATCCAGCTCGGCGCCGCGGCCTTCAAGCGCGAGGGCAAGAGCCTCGCCCGGGCCTTCATCGGGTCCGGCCAGTTCGTCTTGGTGTGCGCCTGCTGGTTCGGGTACTGCGTCATGATCATCGCGGCGTGCGGGGCGCTGACCAAGGCGCTGATGAAGTCGCTGCTCAAGGTGCAGACCTGGCCCGACTGGGACCCGCTCGGCGGACTCGGCATCGACGACATCGCCGACGCCGGCGTGGCCACCGCTCTTGCCTTCCTGGGGATCTTCCTGTGGCTGGCCGCCATCGGGCACGTCCTGGTCTACCTGGCCCGCGCGGCGTCCCTGCTGGTGCTCACCGCCACGGGGCCGCTCGCGGCCGCCGGCCTGGTCTCGGAGTTCACCCGCTCCTGGTTCTGGAAGTCGCTGCGCTGGTTCCACGCCGCGGCGTTCACCCCGGTGCTGATGGTGATGGTGCTGGGCATCGGCGTGCAGTTCGCCAACGGAGTCGCCGCCCACCTGGCCGAGGACACAGCCAAGGCGTTCGGCACCGCGCTGCCGGCCGTGATGACGATCCTGATCAGCGTCGTCGCCCCGCTGTCCCTGTTCAAGCTCCTGGCCTTCGTCGACCCCGGCACCCCCAGCGGCGCGTCGTTCCGCCAGGGCATGGCCATCCAGGGCGGCCTCCAGGGCCTGCTCAGCGGCGGCGGCGCAGGTGGCGGCTCGTCGGCTGCGTCGACCACTGACGCCAACGGCCGCTCCTCGGGCGAGCAGAGCGCCGAAGCCTCGACCGGCGACCGGTTCAGCAAGTCGACCCAGGGCGCCCTGGGCAGCTTCGGGCCGGTCGGCCAGGCCCTGTCGACCGGCATGGGCTGGATCAACTCCGCCGGCGCGAAGGCGACCTCTCTGATGTCGGACGAGAGCAACCAGGCCGGTGTGGGCCAGAGCACCTACGGCCCCGACTTCAGCGGCCTGGGTGGACGGCAGTCCGGTGGCCAGTCCGGCGGCCAGGGCGGGACCCACCCCGGGTCGCAGAACGGCGACCGGAGCGACGAGGACTCGTCGATGCCGACCCCGCCCACGCCTCCTGCGCCGCCCACCCCGACGACGCTGCCCACCGGCGGCGGCCCCGGCGGCGGTTCAGGCGGCCAGGGCGGCGGAGGAGCTGACGCCGCTCCCAAGACCCCGGCCGCCGGCGGTGGGGGAGCGGCTGGCAGTGCCGGCGGCGCCGGCGCGGCAGCTGGCGGCATCCCACCGGTGGCGGTGTAACCGATGCGCCGACCGCCCCAGCTCGAGCACCGATCGACACCCACCGATCTCACTGACCAGAAGGGAAGCCGACGATGACCACCTACGCCGACTACCAGCGCGACCGCATCGGTTGGTTCTTCGGCCTCTCCGGAGGCCAGCTGATGTTCCTGGCGCTGGCCAGCCTGCCGGCGTTCTGGGCAATCAGCCGCGGAGCGTGGTTCTCCGCGTTTCTGTTCGCTCTGGTCTGGGTGTTCCTGCTGGCCATCACCGTGATCCCGGTGCGCGGCCGCTCGGCCACCGGCTGGGTGTTCGCCTCGACGATGTACGCCGTCGGCGGCCTGTTCGGCTGGACCTCGTTCCGCGCCAAGGCCGCCCAGGGCCGCGGCGACGACCTCGACACCCCGGACCTGCCCGGGGTCCTCCAGGGCGTCCGGATCCACGACGGCCCGCCGCACGGCTCGCAGCTGCAGCGCGTAGCGATCATCGAGGACCACGCCATGAAAACCTGGGCGGTCACGGCCTCGATCGTGCACCCGGGCATCGGCATGAAGGACACCGAAGAGCGCGCCCGCTACGGCGAGGCGCTGGCCGGGCTGCTCGACGTCGCCGGTCGCACAGAGAAGGTCGACGAGATCCTCTTCATGGTGCGCACCGTCCCCGAGGACGGCGCCGAGCGCGACCTGTGGGTCAACCGCCACCGCCGCCCCAACGCCCCGGGGCTGTCGGAGGTCGTCAACAGCGACCTGGCCCACGGCCTCACCCAGGCATCGGTGCGCACCGAGCAATTCGTGACGGTCGTGATCCCGGAGACCCGGATCGCGAGGTCGGCCAAAGAGTCCGGGGGCGGCTTCGAGGGCCGCTGCCGCGAGCTCTACCTGCTCATGGCCGAGATCGAGGCCCAGCTGCGCGGCCCGATGGGGATGACGACGGTGCGCTGGCTCACCAGCCCCGAGCTTGCGCTGGCCTGCCGGACCGGATTCGCCCCCGGCGACCGCGCCGGCATCGTCGAGGCCCTCTCGCTGCGGGAGAAGGACCCGAGCGTCAACGCCGACGTCCCGTGGGCGATGGCCGGCCCCTCGGGTGCCGACGCCACGGTGCGGCACTACAGCCACGACGCCTGGAACTCGGTCAGCGCCACCATCAAGCTGCCGACCCGCGACGTCGCGATGGGTGCCCTGGCACCGATCCTCACCCCCAGCGAGTTCGGTGAGCGGCGATCGTTCGTCGTCGCGTACCCGATCGTTTCTCAGACCAAGGCCGACCGGCAGTCCGGCAACGCCGAGTGGGCCGCCGACCTGGCCGAGGGGATGAACGAGAAGCTCGGCCGAAAGACCCGCGCCAAGCAGCGCGACGAAGCCCACAAGGCCCGCGGCCTGGACGCCAAGCTGGCCCGCGGCAACTCGCTGACCCGGCCCTACGGCGTGTGCACGGTCACCGTCCCCAAGTCGATGCGGATCACCGAGTTCGGGCGCCGCCTGGACGCCTCGGTCCGACGCGCCGGGTTCGCACCGCTGCGCCTCGACCTCGCCCAGGACGTCGGGTTCGCCGCGTCCACCATCCCCCTCGGCACGAGCCTGACCCGGAGCGGAGACGCCTGATGACCACCACCCGCCGGAACCGCCGTGGCGGCCGCGACATGGCTGCCCTGCTCTCCGACTTCGGGCACGACCTGCCCACGATCCCCACGCTCGCCCCGGAGGCCAAGGAGCCCCGGCTCTTCCGCTACGCGCCGCGCCGCGGTGCCACCCGCCGCGGCCGAGGCTGGGCTGCTGCCACCGCCCCGGCGATGGCCTGGCGGATGACCAGCGACCAGGCCCCGGTGTTCTGGCCCTTCGTCTCGGCTCCCGCCCTGCCCCCGACGGGCGCCCAGATGGGCGTCGACCAGCTCTCCGGCGGCAGCTTCTACTGCGACCCGTTCGGTTGGGTGCTGCGCGACGACGTGCCCGCGACCAACCCCAACATCTTCCAGTTCGCCAAGCCGGGAAGTGGCAAGTCCGGCACCACCAAGGCGTTCTGCACCCGGATGACGCCGTTCGGCTACCGCACCCTGGTCACTGGCGACGTCAAGGACGAGTACGAGTCGCTGTGCCGCGCGCTCGGTGTCGAACCCTTCGTCATCGCCCCCGGCTTCTGGGCCCGGGTCAACCCGCTGTCCATGGGGCCGCTCGGCGACGGGTGGGAGAAGCTCTCGGCCGAGGAGGCGCAGCGCCGCGCCACGATCATCTTCAAGCGGTGGCTCGTCCTGGTCCGAGGCCTGGTCGGCAGCATGAAGATCGACGACGAGCGCCGGGTGCCGTTCGGCCCCGACGAGAGCGACGTCGTGCGCAACGCGCTGGCGATCCTCACCGGCTACGCCGCCGACAACAGCGTCCTGCAGGAGACGACCATCCCGCGGCTGTGGGACCTGCTCCGTAACCCCACCGAGGAGCTCGTCCGGGCCTGCGAATACGCGAACACCCGTCAGTTCCTCGACGAGACCCGGCTGCTGCGCAACGCGCTTGGCGAGCTGGTCACCGGCACCCTCGCCGGCCTCTTCGACGACTTCACCAACATCGAGGTCGACTGGCGGGCCCCGATCCAGTCGTTCAGCCTCTCCCGGCTCGACGGCCTGGGCGATGAGGCCGTGGGCATCGCGCTGCTGTGCATGAACTCCTGGGGGCGTGGTCTGCGGGAGATCGCCGAGCCAGGCGACCTGCGCATCGTGGTGCGCGACGAGGTCTGGAAGCAGATGCGCCTCGGAACCGCCGCAGTGGCGAGCTTCGACGCCGACCTGCGGCTCTCACGCGGCATGGCCGGCAAGGGCGGCGATATCCAGTTCTGCAACCTCCACAAGCCCTCCGACCTGCTCTCGGTCGGCGACGCCGACTCCCAGGCCGCGATGATCGCCAAGGACCTCCTCGAGCTGGCCGACATCAAGATCCTCGGTGCCCAGAAGCCCCGGGTCGCCCGCGAGCTCGACTCCATGCTCGGGCTCGGCCCGATCGCCCAGGACCTCGTCTCCGGGTGGGCCATGCAGGACAAGGGCCGCGCCCTGTGGTGCATCGGCGACGCCACCTACAAGGTCCAGACGGTGCTCCACCCGCTGGAGAAGAAGCTCTACTACACCAACGAGGCCATCGAGTCCGCCGCCTGAGCGCGCGCGACCTCGGGACTGACCTGTGATGAAGAAGCTGCTGCTCGCGGGACTGCCCGTCCTGATCATCTTCATGGGGCTGCCGTTCCTGGTGACGCTGATGGTGGTGATGACGACCACCGCGGCCGCCGAGTGCCGCACCCAGAGCAGCCAAGGCACCGTGCCTACCGAGCTCGGTGACCTCGGAGCCATCGACGGCCCGGTGGGCGGCCCGGTCAACGGCAAGATCACCATGGCGCAGGCCAACATCCCGCGCCGCTCCGGCCTCGACGGGTTCCGGGCCTCCATGCCCAAGGTCCTGTCCAAGAACCCCGAGTTCGTCACCCTCAACGAGGCCAGCGGCTGGAGCCTGGAGCAGATCGAAGCCGCCACGCCGGGCTACTCAGCCTTCCGGGTGGCAGCCCCGGCCGGCACCGGCACCGGCGCCGAGCAGGCCATGGGCAACGTCGTGCTCTGGAAGAGCTCGACCTGGACGAAGGTCAACGGCGGCCGGGTCCAGCTCGTCGACGACGACAAGACCTTCTACGACGGGCGTCCGGTCACGTGGGACCGCTTCGCGACATGGGTGATGCTGCGCCGCGCCGACGGCTCCGTGGTCTCGGTGGTCTCCACCCACCACATGACCAACCCGCACCGTTGGCCGAAGCAGCACGGCAACCCGCCGCTGACCCGGCCCCAGCAGTACGGCGCCGGAATGGTCATCCTGCTGCAGCTGCGCAACTCGCTGGCCGCCCACGGTCCGGTGCTGATCGGCGGCGACATGAACACCCAGGCCTCCTACACCAACATCCCCTGGACGGCGGCCGCGAAGATGAAGGCCGCCGGCTACGGATGGCACAACCACGGCGTCGACTTCATCTTCTTCCCGCACCACCAGGGCGCCCGCCTCGAGCAGGGCTGGGACGGCACGATGGTGTCGGACCACCACTGGCTCTCGGCTCGCATCGCGATGAACGGCGCCGGCCCGGAGAGCGCGCCCGAGACCACCACCACGACCGACGGGATCGTGCCCGCGGCGACCACCGCCCGGACGTCCGCCGAGCCGCCGGCCCGCGACGTGCTCGCCCAGCTGATGCGGCTGCGGTTCGCGTCCAACTACCCGACCATGACCGCCGAGCAGGCCCGCAACGCGATCACCATCGCCCAGGTCGCCCGAGACCTCGAGATTCCCCGCTACGGGCTGCAGATCGCGATCGCCGCCGCGATCCAGGAGTCCAAGCTGGTCAACCTCACCGGAGGTGACCGCGACTCCGGCGGCCTGTTCCAGCAGCGCCCCTCGGCTGGCTGGGGAAGCCGGGCCGAGATCACCAACCCCCTCCTCGCGGCCCGCGCGTTCTTCGGCCAGGCCCAGCACACCGGCAACCCCGGCCTCCTCGACATCCCCGGCTGGCAGAACATGCCGCTCACCCAGGCCGCGCAGGCCGTCCAGCGCTCGGGCTACCCAGACGCCTACGCCCAGTGGGAGGACGTCGCCGGCGACATCACCGATCTGCTCGGCGGCGACCTGCCGGACCTGCCCGGCTCTGACTCCGAGGGCTCCACCACGAACGTCGCCAACTGCCAGGGCGAGACCGTCAACCCCATCACCGTCGGCACCCTCAACCTGCTCGGCGCCGGCCACACCGACAAGCCGGGGGAGCGGCCCGGGTACGACACCTGGGACAAGCGACTGCCCGGCGCCATGCGCACGATCGAGAACGCCGGCATCTCGATCGCCGGCCTCCAGGAGGTGCATGGCCCGCAGGCCCAAGCGCTGGAGAACCAGTACGCGGCCAAGTGGGGGATCTACCCGGCCAGCGGGAAGGCACAGAACCGGGTGATCTGGGACCACAACGAGTGGGAGCAGACCGACGGGCGCCTCGTCGACATCCCGTACTTCGGCGGCAAGGACGTCGGCATGCCCCTGGTACAGCTGACCTCGACGACCACCGGGCAGCTGATCTGGGTCTGGAGCATCCACAACCCGGCCAACACCCACGGGAACGCCGCCGGGCACCGCCAGGAGGCGCTGCGCCTCCAGCTGGCCACGATGACCGAGCTCGCAGGCACCGGCACCCCTTCGGTGATCCTCGGCGACTTCAACGACGGCAAGGACGGCAGCAACTCCTCGCACTGCGCACTGACCCCTGAGCTGAGCAACGCCTTCGGCGGCTCTGCCGACCCCTGCAAGAAGCCCAAGCAGGACGCGCCGATCGACCACGTCTACGGCGCCAACCTCACCTGGGCCAGCGCCGCGGTCGACACCATCACCCAGGCCAGCAAGATCGCCGACCACCCGCTGGTGACCGCCACCACCGCCGGCAGCAGCGCCGGGTGCGCAGTCGACTCCGGCACCGCGGAGGCCAAGTACAACCTCGGCCCGGTCAAGCCGCAGCTGACCCAGCTGGTCAACATCCTCGGCCCCATGTTCGACATCAAGACCGTCGGCGGCTACCGCGAGAGCGCCACCGACCCCAACGGCCACCCGGCCGGGCTCGCGGCCGACTTCATGGTGCCACTCAACGCGGCGGGCCGCGCGCAGGGCGACCGTCTCGCCGCCTACGCCAAGGCCAATGCCCAGAAGCTCGGCATCGACTACGTCATCTGGTACCAGCGGATCTGGTCGGTCGCCCGCGCAGGCGAGGGCTGGCGGCCGATGGAGGACCGGGGGAGCGCTACCGAGAACCACCTCGACCATGTCCACATCAACGTCAAGCCCGGCGCCTCCGTCCAGCCGGTCGGCCTCGAGGGCGCCTCCTGCGACGAGGTCGTCTATCCGGTGCCCGCGCAGTATGTCGGAACCGACAACCACAACTGGCACGAGACCGGCCCTTACTGGTCCAGGTGGCACACCGGCACCGACTTCTCCGCACCCTGCGGAACCACCGTCTACGCCGCCCACGCCGGCACCATCGAGATCGACACCACCCAGCGTTCCTGGGCTGGGCCGCAGCTGGTCAAGGTCACCACCGGCGCCGGGTCCCTGACCACGTGGTACGCCCACATGGCGACCGTCAGCGTCAGCCGCGGCCAGACCGTCGCAGCCGGCGAGCCGATCGGCCAGGTCGGCAAGGAGGGCAACGTCTCCGGCTGCCACCTCCACTTCGAGGTCCACCTCAAGAACGGCTCCATCTACGACCCCGACAACGTCGACCCCTCGACCTGGCTCGCAGAGAACGCATCACGCCCGAGTCACGCCGTGTGATCGCACCGGAGCCCTGACAGCACATAGGTGACCAGCGAGGCCCAACGACCCACGACCGCCTGGAGGTGGCCAGACCGATGCAGCGTGAGCGACGACGAGACCCCTACCCGTGGACCTGGGAGATCCCCGTAGCGGTGGCCTTGGCGACCCTGTTCATCATCGTCATTGGCATCCAGCTCGGACGATCAGTCGCCAACCTGGTCGCCGGCGCCGGATGGACATGGCCCGACGCCAACGCCGGCGCGTTCCCCTCACCCATCGGCACCGCCTTCTGGACCAGCCTTCCCGGCGTCCTCGGCGGACACGCCGACGCCGGGCTGCCCAGCCCCACCCCCGACGGTCTGGCCGGTAGCGGCCTGGTCTGGGTCAGCCTCGCCCTGACTGAGGTCGCGCTGCTCACCGCGACCATGTGGCTCGGCGCGTGGGCCTACCAGCGCTGGGGCCCGGGCCGCATGCGCGGCATGGCGACCGCAGCCGAGGCCGAGAAGCTGCTCGGCGTCACCCGGCTCCGCAAGGTCGCCGGCATCGTCCGCCCGGACCTCTACGGCAAGCACGCCGCCGCGACAGCAGCGCCGGTCCAGCGCACCGCCGGCGACCTCACCGAACAACCCGGCCCGCAGCTGGGCCACGGCCTCAGCCCGTGGCTCCTGCATGGCCGGCGAACGAAGGAAGACCGATGAGCAACGAGACCCCACTGCAGGACAACCCGACACTTCGCACCCGCGGCCGCCGCCTGGGCGGCATCAGCTGTCGCCGCCGCGGACACCGGCCGGTCCTCGTCGGGCGCCACTACTACGTGGCTGCCGGCCAGGTGGAACTCCTCTGCGAGGCGCGCGACCTGCTGTCCGACACCTCTTTCCCGCTCCTCGGCCGCCGAAAAGAAGAACGCCACGGCCGTGCGGTGATCTGCCGTCGCTGCCTCGCCCCGTGCGGGGACACCGTTCCCGAGGTGGCGCGATGAAGCTGAGGTTCGACCCCTGGGACGTGGGCTGGCGCATCGGTGATGCCCACGAGCCGCGAGGCGGCGAGCTGTGGGTGCCGTGGGACCGCACCGCCGGCGTAATCGGCCCGCAGGGATCCGGCAAGACCCTTGACCTGCTCACCCCTGCGCTGCTCGGCGCTCCGGGTGCCGCCCTGGTGACACTGACAAAGGTCGAGGACCTGCTGCTCAGCCTCACCGAGCGTTCCCGCGACGACCGGCCCTGCGTGGTGCTCGACCCCTTCGGCCTGGCCGAGGGCGTCGTCGACGAGCTGATCTGGGACCCGATCGCCGGCTGCGTGGACCCCAAGGTCGCCGAGCGGCGCGCCAAGGCTTTCACCGCCGGCACCGTCAAGGGCGCGATCACCGGCGGCACCGGCGACGATGCTGCGCGGTTCTACGCCGCCGAGTCCGCGAAGGTGCTGCAGGGCTACTTCCACGCCGCGGCGCTGACCGGTAGGACGCTCGAGGACGTGCTGCAGTGGGTCGCCAACCCCACCGCAGCCACCCAGCCGATGGAGATCCTGCGGCGGCACCCGCACGCCGAGCCGTTCTGGCACGGCCTCCTGCACGGTGCGCTGAACGGTGACGACCGCACCGCCGGCAACACCGTCACCACAGTGCAGCAGGCGGTCTCGCTGTTCTTCCAGGCCGACATCCGCCGCCGCTGCATTCCCAGCCCCGGACGTCCCGCCACCGACCTCGCCGACGTGATCCGTCGACGCGGCACCATCTACCTGCTCGGCCGCGAAGACCCCTACGCCTCGGCCAGCCCCCTGATGACCGCCGTGGCCGAGCACGTCTTGGACACCGGCCTGCTGCTGGCCAACAGCTCACCGTGGGGCGGCCGGCTGTGCCCGCCCCTGGTCTCGGTGCTCGACGAGCTGCCGTCGACCGCGCCGCTTCCGACCCTGCGCACCCGAATGGCCAACGAGCGCGCCCTGGGGCTGTCGTTCATCTGGGCCGCCCAGACTCGGCCCCAGCTGACCAGCATCTTCGGTGAGCACGAGGCCCGAGCACTGCTCGGCCTCACCAACGCCCTGGTGATGTTCGGCGGCTCCAAGGACGTCGCCTTCAACCAGGAGATCTCCGACCTCCTCGGAACGGTCCGCATCGGGCGGGTCACCCACTCCACCGGCGGAGCCAGTGGCGGTGGGCGCAGCTTCTCCGGCGACGACATCCCGATCATGCGGCCCGAGGAAGTCCGGCAACTGCCCGAACGCCAAGCTCTGGTCGTCGCCGAGAACGGCAAGCCGATCATCGCCAAGCTGCACCGCTGCGTCGAAGGCAAGGCCGGGGAACGCCTGCTGGCCGACCAGCGGGCGCTGCGCGAGCGCCTCACCAACGACCGGCGCATGGTCATCACCCCCGAGGCCCGAGCCACCGCCGCGCTCGTCGAGGCACGCCGTCTCGGCTTCGTCGACGACGAGACCGACCACGCAAGGAGTGAACTGTGACCACAGAGCAGCAGACCCGCCGGGCGGCACCCACGCTGATGGTCTTCCCGTTCCCCGTCCCCGGGGACCACGTCCGCCTCGCCTACCGCGAGCTCCACATCGCCATCAACGGGACCGAGGAGGAGAAGAAGGCCCTGGGTAACCACGCGCTGCTGTCGCGGCCCTGGGAGCCGTCGACCTGCCTGGACCCCGAGCTGCGTCACGACCTGTGGGAGTGGCTCGAGGACGTCGTGATCTGGCTCAACCGCGAGTACACCTGGGACGTCTCCGGGCTCATCCCCAGCTGCTGGCCTCTGCACCCGCACCTGGTCCACGAGATCGCCGTCCTTGCCGACCAGCGCCGGCGGGCCGGCCTGGCGATGACCAGCGACGCGCTCGAGGAGTGGCACCGCTACTGCCTGGCGGCGTTCACCGACCGGATGCGCAACAGGCTGCGCACCCACTGCGACGACGAGCACAAGAGCTGGCCGGCCAAGCCGCGCCACAGCGAGCACCTGGCCGACGCCAGCCGCCAGCGCCGCGAGAACACGTTCGCCCACGACATCGACGCTCTGCCCGTCAACCGGCGGGCACACGAACAATCGCCGGCCGGTCCACCGCGGCTCGGCCTCGTCGACCTCGACACCGGCGAAATCCACGACGACGAGCTGGGCGGCGCTCTGCCGCGCACCCGCACCGAGAAGGGACCCCGCGAATGATGCAGATGAACGAACGCTCCGAGGCCATCCGCCGAGCCCAGCGCGCCCTCAAGGCTCTCGGCGAGCACCCGCGCTCAAGCAAGAAGGAGCTCGGCCACGCGCGCGAACACGTCAACGCCTGCTACTCCCACGGCTCGGGTGAGTACGTGTGGAACGCCGTTGCACAGGTCGAGGCGATGGCCAATCGCCGATACGGCGTACCGAGCACAGAGGAGCAGCGTCAAATGGTCGAGGCGACCGAGGACCTCGAGGAGCCTGCGACAGCCGCCCGCGGCCGAGCGGCCGAGGACCGCGCAATCCCATCGACGTCGGCGACCCCAGACGTGGAGCTCGCGCCCACTGCATCGCGATGAAGTGGGCACGACGGGCTCAAGACGGCGTTAGAACGCCGCTGAGAGAACGGCAACCCCTGCCAGCGGGTAGTCACACACCGCTTCGTTGTGGGAGAGCCATTCTGAGCGTTCTCGCCCCTTCGACCTCCCAGGCGTAGGACTGATGCCGGATCAGCTGACCTCAGCGCTCCTCATCGTGGTGACTATCGCCTACCTCGGCGGAGCCGTTCTGTTGATCGTGGCGCTTGCGAAGGTCCTGCTCGCCTGGTCGGTCAGCTGGCGCACCAGCGCGCAAACAAGCCCGGTCGACGTCCTGCTGCAGCAGCGGGCCGCCGCGGCGATGGCCGCCGTCGCCGCAGTCGCGAACGTCCCGCCTCCGGCAACCGACGTCGTTGCGATCCTGGGCGCCCCGGTCGCCGGGGAAGCCGATGGGACCGTGGGCGATGGTGGTCTCGCGGTGACCCGCTTCCGGGCTGGTCGTCCCCCCACCGTGGTGTTCGCGCGGGCCGCGCTCACCGGCCTCAGCGCCCGCGCAGTGCAGAGCCTGGCCGCCCACGAGCTCGGCCACGTCATCCGCCGCGAGCGCAGTTCGGCCGCGGCGCGGTACTCGTGGCTGGTCGGTTACCTACTCCTCGTGTTGGCAGGCGCTGGTCTCACTGCAGCTGCTCTTGCGGCCTCGCCCCAGCTGGCCGGCCCCTCATTGCTGGCCACGATGAGTGCGGCCGTGGCGTTTCTCGGTCTCCGCTTCACCTTCGACCGGCGCGAAGAGGCCACCGCCGATCTCTTCGCCATCGACCTGACTCGCGACCTGGACGCGGCCGCCGAGCTGATGCGGTTCTACGAGAAAAGCCTGGCGCGGCCGACGCCCGACGGCGGCCCCGCGTGGTCGCGGCTGGAGCGGCGGTGGTTCGCAACCCACCCCGAGCCGCAGGCGCGGCTCGCAGCCATGCGCAGTCGCCTTGGGTGACTTCTCGAACGCGGCGGCGAAACACCTCTGGTAGCAGCCGGGCCGACCTCGTTGGCCCGTTCAGCGGCTGGCAGCCGACGTAGTCCATCCGGTCGGCCGCGGCCTGGGTAGACCCTGGCTTCTTCGCTGCGTGAGGATGACGATCGTGACTCCAACCGATCTGGGACCAGTTTGGCGGCAGCACAATTGCTCACGTGAGCACAGGACCTTTCTGACGATGGCGAAGTGCATCTGGAACGACGCTCCGTGGGTCTCCGGCGAAGGAGCTATCGCGTTGGTGGCGTGCAGACCTTCTGGGCCTGTCAGGTACCGGCACGGAGCCGTGTCCCTGCACCAGACGGCTGATAGTGCGTTGGAGGCCAAGACGTTGATCGACGAGACCGGCTGCGGAGGCCGCTGTCACCGCGACCACAGGATCGTGCAGCTGGTCTTACCGTGACGCCAGCCTGCGGGCTTCCGGAGCGGGTCACCGGCGAGGGGTACCGCGGCGGGGCGGCCGCGGACGGTTCACGTCCTGCCGATCTCGTGCCACGCCCGGCGACTGGGTCGGCGCCGGGGTGCTTTCGCCGGTGTCGATCGGGATCTCGAGGCGGGACACGATCCGGTAGCGCAGGTCACGCGCAGGGCTGTCGCCCAGGGGCTTCTCAGCGACCAGGCCGCGCGTGGCGGCGCCGACGTCTTGACCCTGCTCGTGGGCCTGCTGCAGCATCGCGGCGGTGGCCGGCCAGTCGCCCTGCTCGAGCAGCCGCGGGTCGAGCTCGCGAGCCAAGGTGGCCCACCGCTCGGCGGGGGTCTTCTCGGCCGCGGCCGAGAGCCGTGTGCGAACCTCGCTGCTCTTGTGGAGCTCGGCCAGTGCCGCCTTCCGCGGGTCGGCATCCCAGGTCTTGATCGCGTCGCGCAGGTCGCGTCGCGCCTGCAACTGGGAGAGCTGCAGCCGGGCCCGGACCTGGTTGACGCCCGGCTCCCAGGCGCGGCTGGGACGTGCCGAGATGACCCGCATGGCGGCCAGATGTGCCTGCTCCGGGGCGAGGTTGTCCAGCCGCTCGGTGAGCAATTGGTCACCGAGCGAGCGGAAGGCGGGCTGGCCGCTGGCCACCGCGGCAGTGAGCGCGGCGGGCCCGCGCTGGGCGAGTAGGTCGGCGGGGTCGAGGCCGTCGGGGAACCGCGCGAAGCCGGGGTCGAGGCCGTGCGGGGTGAGCATCCAGAAGTCGCGCTCGGCCGCGACCTGGCCAGCGAGGTCGGCGTCGGTGGCCACGATCGGGTCTCGGCCGACTGCAGCCAGCTGGGCGGCCTGCTCATCGGTCAGCGACGTGCCGAGGGGCGCCACGCCGAGGTAGAGGCCGGCGCTGGCCAGCGTGACCGCCACGGCGTCCATCGGGCCCTCGACGATCACTGGGACCGCACCCTCGGCCAGCAGTTCGTCGACGACACCGAATAGCTGGGCGCCCTTGTGGAACAGCGGGGTGGCGGCTGTGTTGAGGTACTTCGGGCCGCCCTTGTCGGCGTGGGTGAGGTCGGGCCGGCGGCGGCCGACGAAGCCGAGCACTTCGCCCTGGTGGATCACCGGGAACATCACCCGGTCGCGGAACCGGTCGATGAGGCGACCGGTGCTGGCCTCGGTGGCGACGCCAGTGGCCACCATCTCGGCGTCGCTGACACCGCGGCCGCGCAGGTGGTCGACCAGGTTGGTCCACCCGGCTGGCGCCTGACCGGGACGGAACCGCTCGTCGCCGGCGAGGTCGATGCCGAACCGTCCGGTGAGGTAGTCGCGGCCCCACGAGTCGGTGAACCGGGCCTCGAAGAAGGCCCGTGCCATGTCGTTGATCTCGAGCATGCGCTCACGCGAGACGGGGGAGGAGTGCCACTCGTCGGCCCGCTGGTACATGACCCGGAGGTCGGCGTCGGTGGGCTCCAGTCGGCTGCCGCCGAGGTCGCGGATGTAGGCGGCCAGCGTCAGGTCGGGCTCGACGAACTGGTCCTCGTCGACGTCGACCAGGTCGCCAGCGACGGCGTCGACCACGTGCTCGTCGGCCACGTGCTCGTCGGCCGCGTGCTCGTCGTACGGGCCGGGGTCCTCGGCGAGCGGCCAGTCGGCCCAGTCGGGGTCGGCGGCGTGGTCGACGAGCGTCTCCGGGTCCGGCTCGATCCCGTCCCACAGCTCTGCGGGTGGTTCGTCGGGAGCGGTCTCCAGCGCGATCGAGGTCCGCCAGACCAGCGCCTGGCACTCGTCGACGCCCTCCCAGCCGTCGCTCGGCATCGCCCGCCCGGCACCCAGCAGAGCCTCGACCTGCCAGCCGCGCTGCACGCCGTGGTCCACGTTCGCGACGAGCGCGGGCCACCAGGTGCTGGCCTGGATGCTCGCGGCGCGCTCGGGACCGAACAGATCCGCGAGCCGCGGAGTCCACTCGGTGGTGACGCTCTCACCGTGGGAACCGTCGCCGATCTGGGAGGCAACGGCCGGGGTGAGCTGACGGGCCATGCGCCACCACACGGCCGCCGCGGCGTGCTCATCGGGCAGCGGCCCGGCCGGGTGATCGGCCGCAGTGGCGGTGCGCAGCAGCTCGTGGGCGGTGACGGCCGCGCGGGACATCGCGGCCAGCCGCTCGGCGAGCAGCGGGGTGAACTCGTCGTCGCGGACCTGCGGGGCCAGCGAGTAGAGCAGCTGGCGCCATTCCTTGAGCGCCGGCGTGTGGTCGCCGGTGACGGCGCGGTTGAGCCGTCGCTGCCAGGTCGCGGAGGCCTTCTGCAGCTGCGGTGCACCGGTTGGTCGCCGGTCGTCGACCGGGACCCGCATGGCGGCCCGCCAGACCTCGACGTTGGCGACCGTGGCGGCCTCGGGCCGGAGGCCGTTCTGTGCCCACGCCGGCAGTGCTGCCTGGTCGGTCGCCCGCGTTCGGACCTGGTCGGCGAGCTGCTCGACCAGGTGAGCGCGCTGGGAGAGGTAGGCGCCCCAGTGCGGGTCCTCAGCCAGGCGGGCCGGGACCGCGGGCATCCACGGCAGCGGCCCTGCGCCGGCGTTGCGCAGGCCGGAGGCGTCCAGGCGCCAGTCGAGGACCGCGGCGCGGTCGTGCGCGGTCTCCAGCTCCCGGTCGCCGGCGGCCGCCCGGAGCGCGTCGACAGGGTTCTCGCCGGCCGCGCCGAGCAGCAGCAGATGGGCACGCAAGGTCGGCCAGGCGGCCTCCTCCGAGAGCCCAGGGACGAGCGTCTCGACCGCGTTGTCCAGGGCATCGACCACGTTGATCGGGGCGCCGTTGGCGTCCTGGCCAACGTGGTCATGGCGCAGGAGATCCTCTGCGGCGACGTAGAGGCTGTCGAGGTAGCGCTGGGACGCCTCGCCGAGCCGGGTGGCCGGATCGGCCTGCTCGCGCAGCAGGCTGGTTGCGGACCGCTGCGTGTCGTCGCGCGCCAGCACCGACTCGAGGATGTCAGTCGGCGTGAGCGGCCGGACCAGCGTCGGGTGGATCACCGAGTGCGGGTCGCCGTCGCCGACGACCTCGAGGTAGACGTGGTTCGCGTGCGCGCCGCGGGTCATCATCGTGTAGAGCTGCTGGCGCGACTCGCTGCCGGTGGCCAGGCCGTGCATCGTGTCGGCGGTGACGCCCTGGGCGGTGTGCACGGTGCACGCGTAGCCGAGCTCGGAGGATCGGGCGACGTAGTCAGCGGGCAGCCGCACGGTGCGGCCGTGCTGGGTGTGCTGGACGGTCAGGTCGCCGCCGTCGTGGATCTCCAGCACGTTCCAGCGGTCGCCGTTCTTCACCCAGTCGGTAGCCGAAGTACGCAGGCGACGGTCGTTCTCGCGGGTGATGATCAGTTCGCCGATCGAGGCCTCGTTGCCGTCGGCGAGCCGGCGGACCGGGCCGCTGGCGGACTCATGGTCGGGGTCGGCCGGGTCGATCCCCTCGAGCCGGTGGGCGCGGGCCTGCTGGTTCAGCTCGCTGACCAGGTCGCGGGTGGGGGCGAGCATGATCGAGTCCAGGCCGGCGGCACGGTCGGCCTGCCAGGCGGCGAAGACGTCCTCGGTCATGGTGGCCAGGTCGCCGACGTGGACGCGGTCGCGGTCGAGGTAGAAGCCGAGCGACTCGGGCTTGCCCTCGCGCAGCGCGAGCGAGGCGGCGCCCTCGGCGGGGTCCTTGAACCGGACGAGCTCGGTCAGCTGCAGTGCTCCGTGAGTGGCGCGGATGTCGCGCAGGACGCCGCCGGCGCCGATCGCGGAGAGCTGCTGGTCGTCGCCGATCAGGCGGACGCTGCCGCCGCGCTCGAGGATGTAGGACACCGCCGCGTCCAGCGAGAGGGTGTCCGCCATCCCGGCCTCGTCGATGACCACGAGGGTGGAGGCGTCGATGCCGGCGACCCAGGCGGGCATCGCGGCGCCGGACTCGCGGGCCTGCTCGAGCGAGTGGGTTAGTTTGGCCAGGGTGTCGGTCTGGGTGTCGATCTGCGAGCGGAGCGCGTCCGCGGCCGCCGCTGAGGGAGCCAGACCGATGATGGTGCCGCCACCATCAGCCCAGGCGCTGGCCAGGGCTCGCATCGCGGTGGTCTTGCCGGATCCGGCGGGCGCGATCGCCAGCTGCAGCCGGGCACCGGAGGTGGCCATCTCGCGGACCAGCGTGGCCTGTCCGGCGTTGAGGGTGATGCCGTTGGCGGTCGACTCGAGCAGCGCCAGGTCGACCGAGGACGGCTCGACGGCGTACCCGTCGTGGCGGCCGGCGACCTCGACCAGACGCTGCTCGGCGGCGAGTACCTTGCCCGAGGTGAACAGCACGGCGCCGCTCTGGGTGTAGACCGAGGCCCCGTCCGCGCGCCGCAGCTCGACCAGTTCGCTGATGGCGTCCCAGGGTCGGGCCATGCTCACCGAGCGGCCGTCGAGGACCTCGCTGACGAGCAGTTCGACGACCTGGGAGACCTGGTTGGTGGGCACGTTGGCGCCCCGGACCTGCCGCTGGGCCTCGGCGTAGACGTGCCAGAACTGCCAGGTGCTCCGAGCTCCCTCCATCGTCGCCACGATCCGGTCGGTCGTCTTGGCGAACCAGGCCGAGTCGGCCAGCGACCGCGCTGCGCCCTTCGGGTTCAGCGCCCCGTGGACCATCTGCTTGACCCGTTGAGGGGTGCCCAGCGCCTCGATGGCCTCACGGCTCCAGGTCTCGCGCTGCTCGGCCAGCGAGCGCGGCTCGTGCTTGGCCTCGCGGGTCTCCAGCGTCGCCTGCTGGGACAGCTGGATGGTCTCCACCGGCGTCGGCGGGCGGCCGTGGGTGGCATGGAACGCGGCCGCGAGGACCTTGCGGCGGTCCTCGACGCTGGCGCGGCGCTTAGAGAAGCGGCGGTTCAGCTCGGGGTCGACGCCGACGATCTCGCGCACCGGCCGCTTGCGGGCGTCCTCGTTCGGCCGCTCCTTAAACCGCACGCCGAGGGCGTCGACCAGGTGCCGCTCGAGCGCGGTGTTGTAGGTCTCCGAGGCCGAGACCACCGCCTTGTGCAGCGGCCGGCCATCGATGGCCAGCCACTTGCCGTCGAGCGTCTGGACCTTGTTCGCAACGGCGACGTGCGTATGCAAGTCAGGGTCTCCCGCGCGGGAGTCGCGGTGGGTGAACGCCGTGGCGACCAGGCCGCGGACGTCGACCTGGCGGACGCCGTTGGTGCCCCGGCGGGTGAACAGTGCCTTGGATTCGATGAAGCCCAGCGCGTCCTTGATCGCCGCCTGGTGGGCCCGCTCGATCACCGCGGCGGTCTTCGGGTCGGAGATCGCCCACAACACCGAGACGCTCTTGACCGGGGAGAAGGTCAGGTCGTAGCCGGCCACCGCGTTGGTCTTCGCTCGGGAGTGCCTGGCGATCGCGGCGGCCAGCTCGCGTGCGTCGGCGGGTTCGCGGCCGTGCTCAGCACGGAAGAACTCGGTGCCGACCTCGGTTCGGACCTTGGCCCGGTCGGCCGCGGGGACCGGCCAGTCACCCGGCAGGCCGGCGGCCTCGTTGAGGGCCGCGATGCGCTTGGCGACCTCGATCCGGAACGGGCTGATGTCGTTTTCGTAGACCTTGTACGGCGTGCCGAGCTGGCGGGCCGTCTTGTAGTCCGCGTCGGTCGGCCGGTCGACGCCGTCGCGGCCGATGCGCAGGTCCAGGTCCTTGGTCCGCTGGGTGGCCAGCGGGTGGTGACCGGAGCCGAACAGGCTCTGCATGTGGTCAGCGGTGACGACGTCGCCGGCGTCGAGCCCTTCGAGTCCCTCCATGCCGGAGCCGACCCACACGCCGGGAGTCTCGCCCCTCTCGGTGTAGTAGCTCGCGAGGCCGGTGTGGCCCTTATCCGTGGCGTCCATCGCTGCGACCTGGCGGGTCAGGTAGTCGTACCCCGACCCCGCCGTCAGCTTGTGGAGGCTCATCGTCACGGTCACCTACGTGCGCGCGGGCGCCCGCTGCGATCACTTCCGGTCGGATTGCTGATGTGTTCTTTCTATTCGGCAGACCGAGAATGCAAGAGGTGTGTGGCACTTGGAAGGTCGCGGAAATCTGGGGGGACGCTGAGGGGTGTCGGTGACGGCTGGGGCGTCGGGTCGGGCTGCGGGAGTTGAACGGGCTGGCTGGGGTCGAGGTTGGTGGGTTCGGAAGGCTTCTTGGCCGGAGGTGATCGCACGGGGACCGGGATTTGTCGTAGGTGACTGTCAGAGTCCATGTCGACACGGAGTGAGGACCGATGAGTCAGCAGACGATCAAGCAGCAGGCGCGGCGTACGGCGCGGGAGATGGCCGACAAGAGGCGGCGCGAGCGTGAGGAGCGCGAGCGCCGGGTGGTCGACCTGGCCGAACAGGTCATGGTGGCGATCGGCCAGCGGGACGCGGCGGTGGCCGAGACCGAGAAGCGCGCTGGGGATGCGCTGCGGGAGTTGACCGAGGTCGAGGGGCTGTCCCTGGGCGAGGCGGTCGAGTGGTGCGGCGAGACGATCACCGTGCGGGAGGCGACGCGGCTGCGGCGGCTGGCCGCACCGGCCGGCAGCGCGGAGACCGAGGGCGGCCCGGCCGCCGAGGGGGAGCCCGACGCGGCGGCCGAGAGCGGGGGAGCGGGTGCCGGCTCGGCGGCTCGATGACGCCGGCCTCGCGGCGGTCGCGGCGGCGCTCACAGACCCGGCGGTGCTCACGCGCTACCGGGCGAAGGTGGCCACGGTGCCGGGCAGTGAGTGCCTGTGGTGGACCGGGGCGGTCTCGGGTCGGTCCGAGCGGGAGCGCACCGACGGCGGTGGCCATGGCCGGTTCTGGTACGCGCCGGGTCGGGTGATCATCGCCCACCGGTTCGCGTACGCGGTGATGCACGGTGTGGACGCGCTCGCGGAGGCGCGGCTGCTCGGGCACCGCTGTCACAACCCGCTGTGCCAGCGGATCGCGCCGGAACACGTCGTGGTCTCGACGGCGCGCAAGAACCGGCAGGAGTGGGCCGTCCAACGGCGACTGCCGTACAGCCCGCTGGCCGACCCGCGCGGGCCGCGTCGGCGGGCTCGGGAACTGCGTGACCTGGCGCGTGAGGACCCGCAGCTCGTAGCCGACGACCTCACGCGGCTCCAGGAGCTGCTGGGCGAGCAACTGACCCTGTGGTGACCAGCCGGACGCAGAGGGCCGCCCCGCACCGATGGCACGGGCGGCCTTGCGGTTGTTGGTCAGCCGGGCTCGCCGT
Source organism: Nocardioides luti (assembly GCF_014212315.1). Taxonomy (NCBI): domain Bacteria; kingdom Bacillati; phylum Actinomycetota; class Actinomycetes; order Propionibacteriales; family Nocardioidaceae; genus Nocardioides; species Nocardioides luti. Next base: position 255,179 of record NZ_JACKXE010000002.1, on the reverse strand, counting down.
CTAGGAGCCGACCGAGCGTCTCCCACAGGTCGAGGTAGCCGTCCGCGTCCTCGGGCGACTGCTCGCCCCACTTGGCGTGAAGAGCGCGAATGCGGTCGAGCCGGTCGAGCCGGTCAGGCAGCGCGGTGCGGGCAGCGGCCATGAACTCCACGTCGGCGGCGTGGCCGGTGGTCTCGAGGCCGAGCCGGTGACGGTGGCCGGTGTAGTAGGCCGCGAGGATGTTGTCCGGGATCAGGGCGTCGGCGGCGGTGGCACGGATCTTGTCGCCGTCCGGAGTCCAGGGGCCGGGGGTCGCGCGCTCCTCCAGGGCGCGGAGGCTGGCGTCGTCGCTCATGCGGGCTGGTCCTCTCGTGCGGCGGCCAGGTCGAGCCGACCGGACGCGGCGGTGGCCACGGCGGTGATCCGGGCGGCCAGTGCGCGCAACTCGGCGGGCGTGCCCTGGATCGCGACCACTTCGTCACCGGCGAGGGTCAGGACGGGCTGGCGGTGCTCCCCGGCGCCGATCCAGTCGTCGCCGGGTGTGAACACCTGGACGCTGGTCTCGCGGGCGGCCAGCCACTCGATGTGCGCGCTCACGGGGTCACCTCGGCGGGCGCGGTGCCGATGAGGCGGCGGAACGCCTCGATGTCGGCCTCGAGGGAGAACAGGCGGCGGCGGTGCGTGTCGCTCTCTGCGGCGACCTCGGTCAGGACCTCGGCGAGGCCGTCGAGGAACGCCAAGACGGCATCGGCGGTGACGGTCTCGCGCAGCGCCGTCCACGGCTTCGGGACGCGGCTGCTGGCCGCGTACGGCATCCGCGTCATGGCGGCGAGGATGCGGCGCTGGTCGCGCTCGCTGATCACGGTGCCGGTCGGCTCCGGCTGGGTCTGCTTGGACATCACTGCTCCTGTTCGGTGGTGGTGCGGTGGGCGTACTCGGCGTGCAGGGCGTCCAGCGCCGTGGCGACGCTGGACAGGGCCGCGTCCAGGTGGGCGCTGGCGGTCTCGGGGGTCCAGCGGCGCACGTCGCGCAGCCGGTGCTCGATGACGATCAGGTCGCAGGCCGTCTCGCTGAGGGTGTGCCGGTCCTTGGCGGCGCTGGCCTCGACGTCGGCGGCAGGGGAAGTCGGGGTGTTGTCCCGCTTCGCGATGGTGACGAACTGGTTGAGCGGCAGGATGCGGGCGCCGAGGACCAGGGCGGTGATGTGGACCCTGCGTCCCGCGCGGCCGGGCTCATCCACGGAGACGGTGGTGATGGGGAACGCGACGCCGGTTGTGGGGTCGACCAGGGTGTCGGTGGGCCGGAGTTCCCATGCGCGGACTTGCTCGGTATCGAGGGCGGTGGTTTCGGTCATGGCTCCTCCTTCGGTTGGGCCGGTGGCGGGCCGGACTCGGGGTCTCAGCCCGCCACCGGAAGAACTGGCGCGGATGGTCAGGCCGGGGCGAGCGCGGTCCAGGCGCGGCGCTTGATCCGGTCGGGGTCGTCGCTGGTGAGCACTCGCGTGGCGCGGGCGGTGGCCTCGTCGCCCTTAGCTCGGACGGGGGCGTAGTGGTCGACGTACTCCGCGAAGGCCTGGTAGCCGGCCCACGCGGTGTCGCGGATGCCGGCCTGGGTGTCGGCGTCGGCGAACAGCCAGTGCAGCCGGGAGCGGCGGCGGCGCTCGGTCTCGCGGACCCGGTTGGTGGCGTTGCCCTCGGCCTTGCCGAACGTGGCGTCGATCAGGGCGTCGAACGTGGCGTCGGTCATGGTCTGCTGGATCAGCCGCTCGGCCTCGACCTGGAACGCGTCGACGTAGGTGACGGTCAGCCCGAGCGCGTCGCGGGCGGCCTGGACGGCGGCCTTGGCGTTGCGCGTGTGGCGGATCGAGAACGACGACTCGTGGTTGCTCAGGGCCGCGCTCTGGGTGTTCGCGCAGACGACGCGGACCGGGGTGACGAGGATGCGGAACGCGCTGGTGCCGTCGTGGCTGTTGAGCGCGGCGATGTTGAGGTCGACGCGGTCGGTGCCGCCGACCGTGAGTGAGTTCGGCAGCTGCATGGTGATGAACACCTGCCGCCCGCCGCGTAGCGACCCGGCTGTGTCGAAGATCGCGCCGGACTCGTCGGCCAGCAGGTTCAGGAACTCGGCGTGGTCCTCGTTCTGCAGTGGGGTGTAGCCGCCGCCAACGACGCCGAGCGCCTCGGGCTGGCCGGTGAACGGGGTAGTGCGCACCGTGGCGAACCCGGGGACCTCGATCGGCGTGACGCCGCCCTCGCTGACCTCGGCGGTGGTGAGCGGCAACTTGCGCACCTCCCAGCCGCCCAGGTGGCCGAGCGTCATGGCCTCCTCGGCGGAGAATGCGCGGTCGCGGACGGTTGTGCCCAGCCGGTGCCAGGCGTCCTTGCGGGCGAAGACGGCGGCAGCGTGCGTGCCGTGGGTCTCGATCTCGTGTGACATGCGGGGTCCTCCCGGGTAGCGGATCAAACGAACTGAGTTCATTCTATGGTTTCTATTCCACTGAGGGCGGTTCTCCACAGGGAGAACCGGCCTCGGGTGGGGGAGGGGCGACGCGTCAGGCGGCGCTGTCGCTGGCCTCGTCGGCGTTGGCCTCGCCCTCCGTGTCGGCGTCCGGCTCGGGCTCCTCGCCGAGCAGGATGCACTCGACCTCGCTGGGCTGGTAACCCCACTCCACGAGCGCGCCGAGCACGCGGGCGTCCCACGCGCTCGGGTTGCGCCAGGAGTGCTTGCCGGTGGTCGCCTCCCATGCGGCGACGACGGCGGCGAGCGTGGTCATGGTCGCGGCCTTCGGAGTGGTCGCCTTGGTGGTGATCTTGCGGCACTCGTCCTGGCCTGCGCCGTAGTAGCCGGTCGGGGCCGGGATGCCGAGCAGCGTGAACAGCATCGGGTGCCGGTGGTCCATGGCCTTGCTCAGCGAGTGGTGGCCGGTGACGACCGCCTCGCAGATCAGGGCTTCGGCTCCTTCCGGGGCCGTCTTGCGAGCGACGAACCCGGCCAGCCACTCGCGGCGCACCGTCTCCGCACTGGCCCACGCCTTGTTGTAGGCGATCACACGGCGGCGCTCCTCGCGGCGGGCCTCGGCCTCCTCCTCGCTCTCGCCCGCGTCCTCGTCGGCGGTGCTGCCGCTGCTCGCGCCGCCACTGACGCCGCCACGACGCCGCAGGCCGGAGGCGTCGAGGTCGGTAACGACCCACACCGGCACGTACTGCTGGTAGGGCTCGGCGGGCTCGTAGTCGTCGGCCTCGTCGTCGGCCTCGTCGTCGGTGTCGTCCTCGCTCTCGTCGTACTCGTCCTCGGGGTAGACCCACTCCTTGACGACGTGGACGCGAGCGCCCGGGACGCTGGGCCACTCCTCCTCCGGCACCGGCTCGCCCTCGGCGTTGAGCAGACGCTCGATGCGCAGCACCTCGTCAGCCGCCGCGACCTCTTCGGCGGTCAGTACCGGCAGGCCCTCGCCGCGCAGCCGCTCGACCTCGGCGGCGTCGGCCTCGCGCTCGGCGACCTCGTCACGCAGCTGTTGTGCCTCGTGCGTCAGGGAGCGGCGGAAGCGCTTGGCGTACTCCAGGCGCTCCACGGCCTCGGGGTCGTGCTCGAACTCGGCGAAGATCGCGGCCTCCTCCAAGGTCAGATCGCCGGAGTCGAGCCGGTTGCGGGTCTGGTCGGCCTTGGTGACCGCCAGGGCGGCGTTCACGGTCGGGCGGTCGATGCTGGTGCGCTTGGCGATCTGCGCTGCGCTCACGCCGAGCAGGGCCAGCTGCTCCACGCCCGCGACGATCTCGGTCTCGCGCATCCCGGCTCGGTGGATGTTCTCGACCATCTGGTCACCGATCCGGTCGGTCTCGGCGGGCTGGGGGACGACCCGCGCCGGGATGAGGCCGGTCGGGGTGCCGACGTCGGCGGCGGTCACGGTGCGGCGCTGGCCGCGCAGCAGGACGTACTGGCCGTTATCGTTGCGGTAGACCGTGACGGCCTCGATGACGCCGCGCTCCTTGATCGACTTGCGGAACTCCTTGTGGTCGGGTCGCAGGTCGGTGCGGACGTTGGTGCCGATGATGATGTCGGCGGGGTCCAGGTGCAGGAACTCCTCAGCCGGGGCGGCGTCGGTGCCCTCAGTGGTGGTGACGGCGTCGGTCTGGATGGTGTCGGTCATGCGGCTGTCCTCCGTGAGTAGAATAGAAAGAACTGACAGGACCAAGTCTCCCAACGGGGCCGACGCCTACCGGCTCACAGCGCGAACCTGTGGAAAGGTGGGCACGTCCGGAGGGTGGGGAACACCCCGCTCCTACGGAGGCGGACTCCGCTGCGGCGACGCGGCGCAGCTGCACCCTCGTAGCTGTCTGGACGGAAGGAATCGAGCGAGAGTGGGAACGGCTGCACACGGCCCCGCCCGGGAATGCAGCGGCGTTGGTGTTAGCGCCAGGTGCTGCAGCTGGCGCTGGGCCAGGGGAGTGGCGGCATGAGGAGCCAGACCACGACCCCGGTCGGCATCTACTGGAAGCCCGGCGTGTGGGACCTCGCCCGATCGGCCTACGTCGCCGACCTGGACACCGACCCCGACTCGCCCGGATCGTTCGTCGGCTGGCTCGCCCAGGCGCTCGAGCTGCACGCCCGGCGCTCGCCCCAGCAGCGCGCCGAGCTCGCGGCCGCCAGCGAGAAGCATCCCGCCCTGGTCAGCGTGACCCGCAAGAGCTTCAACAAGAAGCACGACCTGCCGGCCTCCACCATCGAGGCCGTCGAAGACGCGCTCGTGGCCGACCGCCAGGAGCTCGGCCGGATGCTCGCCCGCTCCGCGTTCGCCCAGGAAGCGGTGATCGCCGCGGGCGAGGAATCCCGCCGGCGGCTCGGCCACGACCTGCCTCCGCCACCGCAGAAGCTCAGCAACCGACCGCCGCGGCGGCGGCCGGCACGGTAGGCCCAGCTGGTGGCCGGCACAGTTGTGTCGATCCCTGCCTCTCGCGTCCTTCTCAGCGCCCCGATCCGGTACCCGAGAGCCGGTCGGGGCGCTTCTTTGCGCCCTCACTGCGCCCTGAGGAGCAGCTCCTTCGCGAGCACGAGCGGAAACGAACAAGTTCGGCCCAGGTGATCGCTGCGGGAGCCCGACGGGACCTAGGTGACTGCGGGACCGATTCCGACGTCTCGCAGTCACCTAGGAGGAACTCATGTCCACCACCGTCACCTTCGCCGGCAACCTGGCCGAGGCTCCCGAGCTGCTCTACACCCGCGAGAACAAGCCGTTCGTCAGCTGCCGGGTCCTGGTCAACCGGCGCGTGCAGAACGACGAGGGGGAGTGGGTCAACGACGGGCCCACTGCCCACAACTTCAATATCTTCGGCTCGGCCGCCACCCACGTGCACGACAGCTGCGGATCCGGCGACCCGATCTTCGTCCACGGCCTCGAGCGCACCGAGAGCTGGCCGGACAAGGAGACCGGCGAGAAGCGCACCAAGGACGTCGTGGTCGTCGACAGCCGCTTCGGCGAGGTCGGCGTCTCGCTCAAGTACGTCTCCGCGCGCATCGATCGCGCCGCCCGCCCGGCCCAGGCCAGCTGACCGCGGGGAGGGTTCCGATGGATCTCGTCGTTCAGTCCCCGGACGAGCTGCTCGCCGCCGTCCCGCATGTCCTCGGCTTCAAGCCCGAGGAGTCGATCGTCCTGGTCCCGTTCGGGCCCGGGCTCCCGATCACCCGCGTCGACCTCCCGACCAGCGCGACCGCCCGCGAGGAGGTCTGGGACGCCATCAGCGGCCCCTACGGCCGCCACGCCCGCCCCGGAGCTCGGCTGGGCATCCTCTGCTTCACCGGGGACCGCCGCAGCGCCGAGCTGGCCAGCCAGCACCTGTCCAACCGACTCGAGACCGTTGGCATCACCACCCAGATCCGGCTGTGTTCCGACGGGGAGCGGTGGCGGGAGTTCAACACCGGCACCACCGGGCTGCAGACCCAGGCGACCGCCGAGCGGATCGCGGCCACGACCGTGCTGTCCGGCGCCGCCCAACCGGCCTCCAGCCGGTCCTCGCTGGCCGCCTCCATGGTCGGCGACCGCGAGCCGATCGCCCAGCTGATCCCCGCAGCTCGAGCAGAAGCCGCGGCCAGCTCGCCGGCCGCGGAGCGGGACTGGGCCCTGGACCGTCTCGAGCAGTTCCACACCGACGGCAACCGGCTCTCCGACGTCGACGGCGCACGGATGCTCCTCGCGCTGGAGAAGATCGGCACCCGCGACGCGCTGTGGGAGGGCATGACCAAGGAGAACCACACCTCCCACATGGCGATCTGGAACGACCTCACCCGCCGCGCCCCTGACGAGGTCCGCGCGGCGCCGGCCTCCATGCTCGGCTTCGCCAGCTGGCTGCACGGCGACGGCGCCAAGGCCTGGTGCGCACTCGACCAGGTGCCCGCCGACCGGCCCTACTCCATGGCCGCCGTCGTCGCCTCCGCCCTGCAGAACGGGATCCACCCTCGCGAGTGGGAGCGGTATCAGACCCAGATGCGGGACCTCGCCGGCGAGCTCGACGAGTCCTTCGTGCCCAAGCCTCCCGAGAAGCAGCGGGATCTGCCGCGCACCCAGCCCACCACCGACCGCCGGGCCCCGGGCCGCTGAGGAGACCGCGATGAACTACGACGACACAGACCCGATCGACCAGATAGACGCCACCCAGCTAAGCGCGACAGAGCGCCAGCTGCGCCGCCTGGTGGTGCCTGAGCCCACGGCCTACGCCCCCGACAAGCGCCTCGACGTCATCCACGATCCGGACCTCGACCTGCTGTGGGGAGGCGAGGCGTGAGCAGCTGCGCCGACCGGAGGTGAATCGTGAGAGGTGAAAGCCATCCCTGTCCGAAGTGTGTCTCCTCAGCATCAGGCTCGCGTAGTGTTAGTATGAACACTATGGAGGTGTCCCGGCGCGTCAACGAGAAACGTCGTGTTGGACTTCCGATGGAGCTGGCGGTGCTGTCGGGGATCAGGCCGAGGGTATGGGTCACGGTGGGCCTTGCTGATGACCGGCGGTGGGCTCTTGTGCTCACGCCGGTGCCGGCTCCGGACGATCCCGGCGCCGCGGCGCGGCGTGACCCTGTTCGACCGCGGATGGTGACGGAGGTGATGCAGGTGACGTTGCCGAAGCTGTTGATGGAGCGGGTTGGGATGAAGCCTGATGACTGGGTGTTCGTCAGCTCGCTCGGCCAGGACCGAGGGATGCGAGTGGTCCCTCAAGCGAAGGTCATGTTGCGTGAGCTGCCCACTGCGCGGGCGGGTAGGTTCGCGGGCCGCGGCGTAGTCACTCCAGCAGGTGTGTCGTGATACTCCGGGCGTTGGGCCATTCGGCCCGCCGACTAGCAGCTGGCGGCGGCGTCTCGTTGCGGGGGTGGGGGGTTACCCCCGCGGTCGCGCTGACGGATGATGTCGCCCGGGGCGCGGCTCAGGCGCACCGCAGTGACGTGGGTGGAGAGGATCGTTGGGGGTGGTGCAGATGCTGACCCGGGAGCGGCTCGGCATCGCCAAGCCCACGCCACGCGGTTTGGCGCATTGGCACGATCTGCAGCCGGCCGAGGCCGCCGAGTTCGTACGCCGTGACGTGGTCGGTGCAGGGGTGTGCCTGCCGGCGGTGTGGTTCTGCGACGGCCTGCTGGTGCCGGTGGTGTCGTGGGACGTCGAGGCTCTTGAGGGGCGGGTCGCGACTGGGCGGGGTCCGGTGCTGTACCGCTCCATCCTGGCCGACCGGCTCGAGCACGGGCGCGACCACATCGAGCCTGCCGTCCTGCGCATGGAGGCCTTCATAACCCTGTGGCCGCTGTCGGCGGCGCGGGGTGCACTAGCTGCTGCCTCGGCCTACGCATCGGCGGTCGCGGCCGCCCCCTCGCCCCCAGGGGCAGATGGCTGGGATGTCTTCGAGTGCGACTACTACGGGTTCACCGTGGCCGAGGTCAACCCGGTCGGCGCTCGAGTGGTCGTCGAGGGCCTCGGACGCGCCAAGCACTCCGAGGGCGGGGTTGCGCACCAACGTCGCCTGATGGAGGAGCAACTGTTCGACGTGGCTCTCCGAACGGGCGTCACGCCAGCCTGCTGAACGAGCGCTGCGGCTGAGCCGGAGGCTAGGACAGTGGCGGCAGACTCGGCGCGAGCTTGTGCCACGCGCCCTGGAACTTGGGCGGATCCCAGTTAAGGCCGGTCTCTGCGGCGATCTCCATGTTGGTGACCTGCGCGTGGTTGCACTGGCCGACCCAGGCGTGCTGACGGTGCAACGGGCTCGAGGCGTCGAGGATGTTCTGGCCGAGCTCTGCGATGGCTGTCAGTGAGTGCTGGTATGCCGCGACCTCGTCGTGGATGTGGCTCAGGGGCCGGTTGAAACAACGATGGCACCCGCAGATCCATCGTTCCTGGTGCTCCTGGTCGAGCGCGATCGCGGTGTTGAGAGTGTCCAGGGCCCGGTAGGCCATCGAACGGGGCACGTAGATCCCGATCCGCGCTCCGCCGTTGAACCCGCCGCCCTTCTCCTTGGTCGGGTAGAGGTGTCGCAGCGCCGTGGTCGTCCCGACGGCGCCGAGGCTCGCACCGAAGGCGACTGCGCCGATCACGGAGATGTCGCAGCGCAGCAACGCGATCTTGACCTCGGCCTCGGCGAGCAGTCGGACCAGTCCGGCGACGGCGTCCTGGACGCCGAGTGGGTCGTTGTCGTGCTCGAGCACCAGCGCGACCGGGACTGCGGCTTTGTTGATCTCGGCGATCAGGCTGGCGACGTCCTTCTTGAGCCAGTCGAGATGGAGTGGGAGCACGGCGACCACGTCAGGCCCGAGAGCGCGTGCCTCGTCGAGAACCGCGGCAAGAGCCGTCTGCTTCTCCGCCGGCACGTAGGGGGAATCAGTGAGGGCCGCGGAAAGGCCGAGCTCGCGCTGCACGGCGACCCATGCCGGGTCGAGGTTTGAGCCCGTAGCCGTGGCGACAGCTCGGTTCTTCCCGGCATACCTGTTTGCGTCGGCTAGCACGACAATCTCCGCGCGCACCGGTTGGGCGGATGCATCGGCAGGAGCGGCTGCGGCGATCGTGACTCGGCACTCACTGACCACGCGCCGCAGTTCCTTGATGCGGTCCTTCATCCGCGGGTTCAAGGTGAGCAGGAGGCCGGTCTCCTCAACCGCGACCAGGGCAGCCGCGGCGCTGAGGTGACGTGTCGCGCACGCGGTCTGCAAGAAAAGGGACGGGCAGCCTGCGAACAGCGGGTTCGGGCTCGGAAAGCGGCCTGCGGCGGACCTGGCCCCGACCTCTCCGATCTGCCCGGACAGGACGTCGACCTCGCGGCCGATCACTACACCGCGCCCTGCGGCCGGGTGGGCGTGGCTGTCGTCGCGGGCTCCGCGGTGGATGCTGCTGCGGATCTGCATCCGGGGTCTTGCTCCTTCCACCTGGCTGGGTGTGGACAGCCTAGGCCGCGAGGCCGACGGCTCGACGGTGTTCAGCGGCGGTTGTGCATGAGTCGCTGTCTGATCGTTCCTGTGGACGACTGCGCCGTCGGCGTCAGCGGCCGGGTTGTGTGCCTGGCCGTTCATGGCTGCACCAGCCGTAGCGGGGTCGCGGGAGGTGTCTCGCGGGGCGGTCGGTAGTGGGCCTTGAACGGGGCTGGGAGCATCCCGGCGGTCTTGGCGAGCTCGTCGATGGTGTAGCCGTGCTGGCTCAGGTGCACCTCCATCACCCTGGTCAGGGTGCTGGGAGTTTCGGCCGGCAGGGCACCGGGCTCGAGCTGCTTCCAGCCCAGCTGGTTGAGCCGGATCTGGAACTGGCGATACTGCCGATCGGAGATCTCGTCGAGGTCGTAGGCGCGCCGGATCAGTGCCGCGATCGACATGCCCCACTGGGCCTTGAGCTGGATGAGCCGTGGGAAGTCGCGGGTGGTCAGGCCGGCCAGCTGCGGTGCGATCTCCTCGGCCGGGGCGAGGAACTCCGCAGCGAAGATGTCGGCCTGCTTCTCCTGGTCGTCCTCGGGGATGGTGTGGAGGAGCAGGTGAGCGAGCTCGTGGCAGGTGGTGAACCTCTGCCGGTCGGCCGGCAGACCGAGGTTGACGACCATGATCGGCGGGCGCCCACCGTCACGTGGCCAGGTGGACACCGCGTCTTGGGCGTTGGTGACCAGCGACCGTGCCACCACGATGATGCCAACGGCCTCGAGCACCTCGACGACGTTGTGGATCGGGCCGGTCGGGACTCGCCAGGAGGCGCGTACGGCGCGTGCCGCGGCCGCGGGGTCGCCGTCGAACAGGTCGAGGTCGAGACGGTGCAGCTCGGTGTCGGGTACGAGCTCGATGCCGCGCAGCAGGCCCTCGACAGAGACCCGGGTCAGGTGAGTGAGGGCCTCGATGCGCCGCTTGGTGGAGGCGTTGATCTTGGAGTGCCGGCGCCGGTGGTGCATGCAGGTGACCTCCAGCCCCTGCACGGGGGTGTCGTCGACCAGCAGCTCGACCGGGCACTTCAACGCGTCCGCCACCTTGAGGAGGTTCTCACCGGTCAGGGGCAGCAGGCTCGACTCGACCTTGGAGATGTAGCCCTGGCTCAGACCGGCGGCCTCGCCCAGGTCGAGCTGAGTCAGGCCGAGCGACTCCCGCACGAGGGTCACCATCCGCGGCCGTGCCTGGTCAGACACCACGACCTCCTCCGGGGCGAGAGCCGGCTGCGAGGCGCTTGGCAGCGGCCGTCTGCGCCGAGCGGATGATCGGTGGCGACAGCGGCGCGAGCGGCATCTGCACCGGGCCGGCGACCGAGCCAACAACAGGGGTCGTGCTGGTCATGCTGGTGAGTGGGATCGGAAGAGAGTAGAAGACGTCGGTGAAGCCGAGATGGCAGACCAACTCGAGGCGCGAGATGTTCTCCTCGGCGGTGTCCAGGACGTAGCCAGCGGTCAGGACGGTGAACGTCTCCATGCCCGGCAGGCACGGGTCGCCGAGGTGGTAGGCCAGGCTGAGCGCCCGGTCGGAGTCGCTGCGGCACAGGCCGAGCTCGGAGGTGAGCTTGCGGAACCGGACCCTGAGACCGCCGCCGGCCAGGCTCACCCACGGCCGGCCGAACTGGTCGTCCTCCACGGTGGCCTCAGGCACCCGGTTGAAGATGCGGTGGGCCGGCTCACGAGTGAAGTCCGAGACCAGCATCCCGCGCGAGGAGGCGCCGGCAAAGGCCATCTGCGGCGCCGCCAAGCGGCGGGTGGTCGCGAACCCGCCCCACGCTTCGATGAGGACCTGACCGAAGAGTGGAAGGTGCCTCCCCACTGCCTGCGCGACCGCCTCGTGGCTCGCCGGCGCGGTGACCGGGAACTCGTTCGCCTCGCTCGATGCAGTCATCTCGATCCTCTGCTCGGAATGCTCTGGGAATGAAAGCGTAGCATTTGTGCCGGGCAGATCGGCTCCGGACTGCTCGTGGGTGTTGCCGAGTCGTCTGTGTCTGACCCTGCGGGTCGCCGGCCAGAAGCCATCTCCTCCACTTCGGTCGCGGTGACGTCCGGGTGTTCGCGACCTCGGGCGGGATAGTCGCCAGCTGAGGTAGATCGTCGTACGCGTCGCGCCATGCTCCCCAGCCACGGTCGGTCTGCATATCGGCGAGGCTCGACATCAGCCACTCGAGCAGCGGCATTCGCCAGGCGTTTCGCCGCCAGAAAGGTCGAATGGCACTCCGAATCTCTTAGGCGATCGAACGTGGGCGCTGGAAGAATCGCCGAAGGAAGCGCATGTGGTCCGTGTGGTTGCCGTTGCCGCGCGCGAACATGAAGAACTACGGGGACAGGACGATGGACCACTTCGACGAGGGTTTGCGTTGCCAGGACGTGCACTCCGGCGTGCGGAACGTCGACCCGAACTCGCCGGTGCTGCAGCCGCTGGTTGACACCCGGATCGTCGGGATGGCGGCGACCGTCGCGGGCCTCATCCGCGGCAACGACGTCATCAAGGACGCGCAGGCGCTGATGTCGATCGCGGCCAGCCAGCTTGATGTTGACATGCTGGCGTTCAACGAAGTGGTCACGCTCCTGGGCGACGCCGGGTTCGTAAGCGGTATCCAGCGCTCGGGCGGCAAGATCCAGACCTTCACCGAGAACGTCCCCTACTACGACGATCTGTACACGCGGCTCGGGGAGGTGTGGCAGGACCGCAACCCGACCGAACTAGAGAAGCAGCTCCTGGTGGTTGTCGACGGGCTGTCCGAGGCCCCGGTGCCGCTGGAGGAGCTCGAGTCGACCTTCGCGCTGGACCACGCCGATGTCCCGCTGATCGTGCAGTTGGCCATGGACTCCGGGCTGATGCAAAAAGTGCAGGCCATCGACGGCGACATCGTGTACTCGCCATTCTTCGGGTTCGAGAACCCGGCCCTGCTCGGAGAGCTCGTGAACAGTCACGGTGGTGATCAGCTCGCGGAGGAGTTCGCCGCGGTCCGGGCGAAGCAAGGGCTGGCCATCTCTCCGACCACGCACCCGCTGCTGACCGACGCGGTTGCGAAGGGCCTCATCATGGCGCCGGCCGTGACCGTTCCTGGTGGGGGTGCGCAGCCGTTCGCTGCGCTGCCATACATCGCGGATAGGAAGCTCCTGACCGCCCGCAAGCCCGTTCTGGACAAGGCGCTCGCGGTCATCGCGTGTCTGCGGTGCGCGGAGTCGTTCGGTGGGTATTCGAGTCTGGATGCAGCCGGGCTCATCAACGTCATCGACAAGTTGCTGGACCCGAACCGGGGGTTCTTGGCGCCGCACAGCGGTCACAAGCGGCAGTATGAATTGATGCGGAACGCCCGCCTCATCGAGTTCGCTCCGGACACATTGCCTGGCGGTCGGTGGGTGACTCCTCGGTTCATCGACACCGCCGACAACCGGGAGGCGCTGAAGCTTGCGCGGGAGCTGCTGACGCACGGTGAGCTGGTCGAGCACCGGGTCGATGACGCGCTGGCGCGGGAAACGCTGGCGTCGGACCGGTCGTACGTGGCGCCGATGCAGACCGTGCATCGGCTCCGGAAAAGTGCGCAGCCTTCGGCGAAGCAGTTCGACAAGATCTTCGAGGCGGCGATGGGAACGAGGTCTCTGTGAGCGAGCTCGATCTGGGCCTGAAGGTAGGCGTCCGGTCGCTCCTGTGGTCGATGGGTTTCTCGACCCGACTCGACGTGGTGCTGCGTGGTCACGAGCGTGCTGACGGAGGGCCGGCAGAGACGTTCACCGACCTAGACGTTCTCGGGGTCTCCGTCACGCCGGGGTACCGGCTGTCGACGACCATCGCTGATTGCAAGTCTGGCAAGTCGGACAAGCCGACCGCCCGGATGTTCTGGGTCCGCGGTGTCGCTGACCTGTTCGGCGCCGACGACGCCATGCTGGTGCGCGAGCACGAGGTCCTCGACTCGACCAGGCAGCTGTCGGACAAGCTCCGCATCACGGTGCTCCCCTCAGCGGACCTGGCCCACATGCAGACCCTGCACGGTCCGCCGGTGCCCGAAGGCAGCCCGCTGGCCATCTTGTTCGACAAGGCCGCAGCAGAAGCGCACCTGAAGGCGTACACGAACCTGGACAAGCGGTTGAAGCCGCTCATCGATTACCGCGACTTCGACTACTGGATTTACGACGACCACCGCAACCCATTCCAGCTCGTCGCGCACCTCTCTGACGCGGTGAAGTTCCTCAAGCCGAAGGACCCCGACCACCTGTCGCTGTTCTTCGACCTGGCGTGGCTGTACCTGGTGACCCTCATCAAGGTCACCGAGCACGTGCGAGGTGCTTTCCTTTCTGACCCCGACCGCGGGCTCCAGGAGTATCTGTACGGCGGCGCGACCGGGCTGAAGGAGAAGAAGCAGGTCGCTCAGCTCCTGCAGTCACTACGCCCTGACGGCGCGAAGGAGCGCGACCACCTGCCTGAGTACTACCCGACGCTCCGGGAGCTCGTCACCCGGCTGATGCGGCGCCCTGACCACATGCAGAACGCGCTCCGGCAGGCCGAGGCTGCGTCCGCGTTCGCCGCGGCGCGGCAGCGGATGACGCTCTCGAACGCGTTCGGTGACGAGTTCGATGAGATCGCCGCCAAGTTGGTCGCGGACGTCTGCGGGTTCCTGGTGACCGCGACCGGCATCGACCCGGAGTTTCGGGTACAAGCTCGCGCCTACCTGCTGGGGGAGTCGGTTGCGGAGGTCTCCGTAGCTGGCGCAGCGAAGGCCTCCGCGGGCGCGATGGCCGCGAAGAAGACCCCGGCCAAGAGGTCGACGGCGAGTCAGGCGACGAATGCTGCTGAGGCTGACACAGCCGATGGATCGGATGCGACCTAGCTGGCGCTGAACTTCTTGGCCCTGGGTCCCATTGTCGTCTTACCTGTTGGGTCATCGACCTTCTCTGTAGAAGACCAACCTTGTGCAGGGTTACTCGCTGCTTGCGGGTGTCGATCTTCTCAGGGTGCGCCGAGTTCGGTGATGCCATCGCCATTCACTGCCGTGGGCTTCTCATCCTGCACTTCCGCGAATGCCTGATCGATGGCGGCCCTCGTACGCTCGGAGCTGCTGGGCATGAGGTGCGTGTACGTCCGCAAGGTGAAGCCTGGATCGCTGTGTCCTAGGTATTCAGAAACCGCGCGGATCGACTCGCCGGCGTCCAGCAAGACGGATGCGTACCAATGGCGGAGGGCGTGCATGCCGTTATCCCGCACCTGCTCGATGCCCACGCGCGCCTGCGCGGGCTTCCAGAGGCGCGTGTTGAAGTAGTTGCGGTTGAGGGCCGAGCGTTCGCGTGTCGTCAGTATGAGCCCCGCGCTCGACTTCCTCTCAACCTCGGGCGCGCCCCACGGCAGCGTGACACTGCGCCGCGGGTAGGCGGCGAGGTGGCTGCTGAGTTCCGTCCCGACACTTTCGGGCAGTGGGACGGTCCGGGTCTTGTCGCCCTTCGGCAGACCGAAGACCAGGCGGTTGCCACCGAAGACCTTGACCTGACGCCTCACCTCGACAACTCCACGAAGGAAATCGACATCCTCGACTGCCAGGCCGAAAACCTCGCCTTGACGCAGTCCAAGTCCCGAACCCAACGTCACCGCGATCCCGTACTGCGGTGGCAGCGCGTCGTGCATGGAGGAAACCCACTCTGACGGCCACGGCACAACCTTTCGTCGCGACGTGGCGGGCCGTGTCACTGAACTCGCCTTGCAGGGATTCTTGGCGATCATGTCGTCATCGACTGCAGCAGAGAAGATGGCGGACACGTTTGAGAAAATGACGCGTCGATAGGTTTCGGCCATCTCCATCGACCGGAGAAGTTTCTGGATCGTCGACGGCTTGATCTGGCGAAGTTCGAGGTGTCCGAGGGTCGGGAACACGTGGAGCCTGAGTCGCAGCTCGGTCGCCTCGTAGGTCAGCGGACTGAACGTCCGGCTTGCCAGCCACTCCTCGGCATACGTCCGAAACGAGATCCTGCCCGCGTCGACATCAAGATAGGTTCCACGGAGTTTGTCCGCCTCGACTGTGTTGCGAAACGCGACCGCCTCGGCTTTGCGTCGGAAGGTCTTGCGGCGTTGCCGCCCCTCGGGATCTCGGTAGTTGACGACGTAACGAGGGCTGCCGTCGTCGGCTGGCCTGCCAGAGCTAACGCTGGCCATGGCTGTCCTCGGCACAATCCGATCGAGGGACAAGTCGTGCTGCCGGATGTCCCGTCGCTATCGCCGGTCCCGGGTCTGGCCGAGGACCCGTCGGGATCACTGATTCTCCTCGAGTCGAACCGTCCAATTGATGACGGTTGCTGCTCGCCAGCGCAGGTGCTTGCCGACACGGAAGCCGGCGGGACCGTAGCCTGTCGTCCGCCACGAGTAGATGGTCTGCTTGGTGACGCCGAGGTAAGACGCGACATCGTCGATGTCCCACAGTTCCTGCGCATCGACCAGCCTGGGTGACCGGCTGCTGGCGTTTCCGCGACGCCGCGGACCGAAGACTCCCGGTTCCGCAGTCGGCACGTTCGAGTTTGTTGCCATCATCAAGCCCCTCCTCGCGGCGTTGACGAACGTTTGGTCTACGGGCACCTATGTCCGACAACCGCGCGGGAGCGATCACGCAGGTGGAAATGATCTGGCAACGCGCTCGCCGAGCATCCGCTACGACGGTTGTCAGCTCATGCGATGCGACGGCGACGATTCGGGCGACCGAGTTACGCCGAGACCCCCAGGGTGGACCGCCCGGGGAGCGCCAAGAGACGAGCCTGGCGGAAGGTGGCGCTCCCGAGATTTGTACTGGATTTGTAACAGGCGAGCGGCTAGCAACAGCAAACGCCGCCGAGCGACCAAAGGGTCGCTCAGCGGCGTTTCTGCAGGTCAGCGGCTGTTTGTTGCGGTTGTTCAGCGTTCCTGAACGACCGCAGCCGGCGGCCCGGTTAGATGTCGTAGTAGAGCTCGAACTCGTGCGGGTGCGGGCGCATCTGCACGGGGAGGATCTCCTGGGTGCGCTTGTAGTCGATCCAGGTCTCGATCAGGTCGGGCGTGAAGACGTTGCCGGCCGTCAGGAACTCGTGGTCGGCCTCGAGGGAGTCGAGGACGGCGTTGAGCGACGTGGGGACCTGGTCGATGTCGGCCATCTCGTCCGGCGGGAGCTCGTAGATGTCCTTGTCGATCGGGGCCGCGGGCTCCGTCTTGTTCTTGATGCCGTCGAGGCCGGCCAGCAGCAGCGCCGAGAAGGCGAGGTACGGGTTGGCCGACGGGTCGGGGCAGCGGAACTCGATGCGCTTGGCCTTCGGGTTCGAGCCGGTGATCGGGATCCGGACGCAGGCCGAGCGGTTGCGCTGGGAGTAGACCAGCGAGATCGGAGCCTCGAAGCCGGGGACCAGGCGGTGGTAGGAGTTCACCGTCGGGTTGGTGAAGGCCAGCAGCGACGGCGCGTGCTTGAGGATGCCGCCGATGTACCAGCGCGCCATGTCCGACAGGCCGCCGTACCCGGTCTCGTCGTAGAACAGCGGCTCGCCGTCGTTCCAGATCGACTGGTGCACGTGCATGCCCGAGCCGTTGTCGCCGAAGATCGGCTTCGGCATGAAGGTCGCGGTCTTGCCGTTGCGCCAGGCCGTGTTCTTGATGATGTACTTGAACTTCATCACGTCGTCGGCGGCCTTGAGCAGCTCGTCGAAGCGGTAGTTGATCTCCGCCTGGCCGGCGGTGCCGACCTCGTGGTGGGCGCGCTCGACCTGCAGGCCGGCCCGCTCGAGCTCGATGACCATCTCGTCGCGGAGCTCACCGAAGTGGTCGGTGGGCGCGACGGGGAAGTAGCCGCCCTTGTACTTCACCTTGTAGCCGCGGTTGTCGTTCTCGAACGAGTCACCGGTGTTCCAGGCGCCGGCCGACGAGTTGATCTCGTAGTAGCCGGCGTTCGCCTTGGTCTCGAAGCGCACGTTGTCGAAGACGTAGAACTCGGCCTCGGGGGCGAAGTACGCCGTGTCGCCGACGCCGGTGCTGCCGAGGTAGGACATCGCCTTGCGCGCGATGTTGCGCGGGTCCCGGGAGTAGGCCTCACCGGTGAGCGGGTCGTGGATGAAGAAGTTCACGACCAGCGTCTTCGCGCTGCGGAAGGGGTCGAGGTACGCCGTGGTCGGGTCCGGGAAGAGCGACATGTCGCTCTCGTGGATCGCCTGGAAGCCACGGATGGAGGAGCCGTCGAAGTTGAGGCCGTCGTCGAAGACGGACTGGTCGAACGACGACACCGGGACCGTGAAGTGCTGCATGACTCCGGGCAGGTCGCAGAAGCGGACGTCGACCATCTCGACGCCCTCGTCCTTGACGAACTTGAGCAGCTCCTCGCTGTTCTGGAACATTCATCCTCCTTGGCTGCGACCTGCGGCAGCCGACACGAAAGTGTGCGAACGAGGTCCGGAGCGGCGCTGCACCGAACGTGCCCGAACGTACGCACGGGCAGTTTCCCGACCGTATCGGGTTTGTTTCTGCGATGTAACAGGTGGCCCAGCCTCTGGGCGCCGCAGCACCCGACCTAGGCTGCTCGTGTGACCGAGCCTGCTGTGGTGGAGACCGCGTCCTGGCCCCGCCGGATGCTCGCGCTGCTGGTCGACTGGTTCGCCTCGAGCCTGGTGGTCATCGTGATCCTCGGCCCGGCCCGCTTCTTCGCCGACCAGTCCCAGCAGCCCGACGCCCTGCCCGGCATCCTCACGATCGTGGTGTTCGTGGTCGAGACCGCCGTGCTGACGGCGCTCTCCGGCGGCTCCTTCGGCAAGCTCGCCACGCGCCTCCGCACGGTCCGCAGCGACGGCACCGGCCGCCCGGTGGGGCTGCTGGTCGCGCTGGCGCGCAGCATCCTCGTGGCGGCCGTCGTCCCGCCGCTGGTCTTCCGCCCCGACGGGCGCGGGCTGCACGACCTGATGGCCGGGACGGCCACGGTGACGCTCGACGAGGCGCGTGGGACGTCCCGAGGTTTCTGAGACCCGTGGGGCGGACATAGTCTCGACGAGAGCTTCCTCGTCGAAAGGTGACCACCGTGTCCCGTCGTTACACCGTCCGCCGTTCCCTCGCCGCCGCCGCGCTCGTGCCGCTGGCGCTCACCTCGCTCTCCGCCTGCGGCGGTGACGACACGAAGGCGACCGACGCGAGCTCCTCCAGCTCCTCCTCGGCGTCCACGCCGGAGGAGTCGAGCAGCCCGTCCGCCGAGGCTCCGGCCGAGGCGCCCGCCGAGGGCTCGGACGTCGACCCCGCCGAGTTCACCGCGCTGATGAAGGCGAGCTTCGACCAGGTCACGACCGCGCACGCGACCCTCACCTCCAAGGTGATGGGCGGTGCGATGAACGGCGAGGGCGACGTCGACTACTCCACCGACCCGCCGGCCGCCGCGATGACCATGACCGGCGACCTGTTCGGCGACCAGGACGTGGAGTCCCGGATCATCGACGGCATCCTCTACCTCAAGCTCGGGTCGATGACGAAGGGCAAGTTCGCCAAGCTCGACCTCAGCGACCCGAACAACCCGCTCGGCGGCCAGTTCGCCGACAGCATGGACCCGAAGAGCGCGCTCGAGAACCTCGGCGGCGCCATCGAGAAGGTCACCTACGTGGGCGAGGAGGATCTCGCCGGCGGCACCGCCCGGCACTACACCGCCGCCGTCAACACCAAGAAGCTCCTCGAGGGCTTCGGCCAGGACCTCCCGGCCACCGGCATGCCGGCCTCGCTGCCGTACGACGTGTGGTTCGACTCCGAGGGTCGCTTCCAGCAGCTCAAGGTCGACCTCGGCCAGGCGGGCTCGACCCTGACGACGTTGTCCGACTACGGCAAGGACGTCTCGATCGAGGCGCCCCCGGCCAGCGAGGTCACCGAGGACTCGCCGTTCAACCAGGCGGGCTGAGCCGGCTGGAAGCAGCTGTGTGGTTGATCGGTGTCACCTGGTGACACCGATCAACCACACAGTGCGGTCGGGTGGTTTCGAGACGGTCGCTGCGCGACCTCCTCAACCACCGGACGGTCGCCTAGCGGCCGCGCATGTTCTGGCGCATGCCCTTCATGCTGGTCGGCACCGGGCCCTTGGGCATCGGGATGGCCGACCGGTTGGCGTCGAGCGCCTTGAGGCGGTTCAGGATGTCGGTCATGTCGGCGGGCTTGACCTGACGGCCGAGCTTGGTGACGTGCTTGACCAGCTTCGGCAGCGGCACCTGGCCCTCGCCGTTGCCGCTGACGATCTCGTGGATCGGGGTCTCGGAGACGACGCGCTCGTGCTTGCGGCGCTCGCTGGCCATCAGCTGGCGCAGGCGGTTCGGGTTGCCCTCGCCGATGAGGACGATGCCGGGAGGGCCGACGACCCGGTGCACGACGTCCTGCTGCTTGGTGAAGGCGATGACCGGGTCGGTCTTCCAGCCGCGGCGCAGCATCCGGAGGGCGGCCGCGGCGGCGCCGGGCTGGCCCTCCATCTGGCCGTACGCCGCCGACTGGGCGCGCCGGCCGAAGACGATCATGGCCGCGAGGGCCCCGAAGAGCAGGCCGCCGACCACGGCGATGACGACGCCGATGACGCCGTCGCCCGGCAGCAGGTAGAACACCACGAAGCCGAGCAGGCCGGCCACCAGGAAGGACGCCAGGAGGTAGAGCCCGAGCTTGGTGTCGGTCTTCTTCGCCATCCGGTAGGTCTCGACGAACTGCTGCCGACGACCCATCTTCTCGGGGTCGGTCTCCGGTGCCTTGGCCATGTGGGTGCTGCCTTACCTGTGCGGGTCGATGCGGGGTTCGATGCGGGCGGGAGCAGGCTACTCGCGGGCGAGCCCTGCCGGGCGGGCGGTCAGACGGCCGCGCCCTCGCGGGCCGCCATCGCCTGACCGTACAACCGACCGGCGCGATACGACGAGCGCACCAGCGGCCCGGACATGACGCCGGAGAAGCCGATCTGGTCGGCCTCGTCCTTGAGCTCGACGAACTCCTCGGGCTTCACCCAGCGCTCCACCGGGTGGTGGCGCAGCGAGGGGCGGAGGTACTGCGTGATCGTGATCAGCTCGCAGCCGGCGCCGTGCAGGTCGCGCAGGGCCTGGGAGATCTCCTCGCGGGTCTCGCCCATGCCGAGGATCAGGTTGGACTTGGTGACGAGGCCGAAGTCGCGGGCCTGGGTGATCACGTCGAGCGAGCGTTCGTACCGGAAGGCCGGGCGGATCCGCTTGAAGATGCGCGGGACGGTCTCGACGTTGTGGGCGAGCACCTCGGGCCGCGACTCGAAGACCTCGCGGAGCAGGTCCGGCTTGCCGTTGAAGTCGGGGATGAGGTTCTCGACTCCGGTGTCGGGGTTCAGCTCGTGGATGGCGCGCACGGTCTCGGCGTACAGCCACGCGCCGCCGTCCTCGAGGTCGTCGCGGGCGACGCCGGTGATGGTCGCGTAGCGCAGCTGCATCTTCTGCACCGACTCCGCGACGCGGCGCGGCTCGTCGCGGTCGAGCGGCTGCGGCTTGCCGGTGTCGATCTGGCAGAAGTCGCAGCGACGCGTGCACTGGTCGCCGCCGATGAGGAAGGTCGCCTCGCGGTCCTCCCAGCACTCGAAGATGTTGGGGCAGCCGGCTTCCTGGCAGACGGTGTGGAGGCCCTCGCCCTTGACCAGGCTCTGGAGCTCCTTGTACGCCGGGCCCATCGTCGCCCGCGTCTTGATCCACTCCGGCTTGCGCTCGATCGGCGTCTCCGCGTTGCGGACCTCCAGACGGAGGAGCTTGCGGCCTTCTGGTGCGGGAGCTTGGGTCACATCGCCCAACTGTACGCCGGGGGACAGGGCCGCCCAATTCGCCTCGACGCCCGCCGGGATACCGTCGGGACACCATGAACTCCACTCGCACACGGCTCCTCGTGGCCGCCTCCACCACCGTCCTCCTCGGCAGCCTGCTCGGTGCCTGCAGCGGCGACGCGAACACCGACGGCAACGGCCCCGAGGGCCCCGCGACGTCGACGCCCGTCCCCGGCCAGGGCAGCGCCGAGAACCCGTTCGACTCCTCGCTGACCGGGCCGCGCTCCGGCACCCCGGGCGAGACGATCACCGAGACGCTCACCAACACCGGTCGGCTGCCCGACGGCTACCAGGTGACGGTCGACCCGCCCGAGCTCGCCACCGTGAAGAACGGCGAGGTCCGGCTCGGCCCCGGCGAGAGCGCGCAGGTGCAGATCACGATCCGCGGCCTGCCGTTCGACGTGCACCTCAAGAGCATCGGCGGCGGTGCGCCCGACGTCGTCGCCTTCACCGTCGGCTAGGTGCCCTGACCGGAGCGGTCAGGGCACGTCCCGGCGCCGGAACGACAGCACCGAGGGCACCCCGGCGAGCAGCAGCAGCGTCGCGAAGTAGGTCGTCCCGCCGGCCAGCCGCAGGTGCTGCTCGCAGGACCCGTCCGGGCTCTGGGCGCAGGCCGACTCGTCGTAGTACGTCGTGTCCTTGAACAGCACCGCCGCGTAGTTGTTCTGCGGCATGTAGCGCTGGTTGCCGGGGAAGCCGAGCAGCGTGATGAGCAGCGGTCCCGCGATGGCGACCGCGAACATCACGCCGAGGGTGGCGACCGTGCTGCGGAACAGCATGGTGAGCGCGTAGCCGCCGAGCCCCGCGAACGCCGCCAGCAGGGCGCCGCGGAGCACCACGCCGTACCCCTTCGACACCAGCCCGTCCGGCACCGCCAGGTCGCGGGCGTGGGCGAGGGCGAGCAGGCCACCCCAGTACGACGCCAGCACGACGCCCGCGAGGAGCAGACCGGTCCCCAGGACGACCGCGCCCTTGGCGGCCCAGACCCGGGCGCGGCGGGGCTCGAAGAGCAGCTGGTTGCTCATCGAGCCGCTGTTCCAGTCGTGGCCGACGAAGGTGGTCCCGACGAGCAGCAGGAGCATCGTCAGCACGACGGCGACCCCGAGCAGGGAGCCCTGCTCCAGCTCGGTGCGCAGGTCGAGGGGCTGGCGCGTGGAGAACCACTCCGGCTGCGGCAGCGTCATCTCCTCGCAGGCGGCCTGGACGTCGCCGCTCGGGTCCACGCCGTACCGCTGGGGCTTGGCGACACAACGGTCGAGCTGCTTCTGCACCGAGGGGTCCTGCCTCTGTTCCTCGACCATCCGCTGGACCTCGGCGGCCTCGGACGCCGAGACCGGACGGGTGTTCCAGGCGGTCGCGGCGAAGATCAGGCCGGGCACCACGACGGCGGCCACCAGGATCAGCAGCACCGCCCGCCGCCAGCGGAAGCGGGTCAGCTCGACGCTCAGCAGGGCCCTCATGCGCCCACCGCCCTGCGGTCGGAGCCGAGCGTGTCGGCCGCGGTCAGCTCGAGGAAGACGGTCTCGAGGTCGGGCCGGACGGCGGTCAGCTCGGTGAGCCACAGCTCGGCCGCGGCCAGCGTGCGCGTGAGGGCGGCCGGGTCGTCGCTCTCGACGACGAGGTGCTGGCCGTCGTCGCCGGCGGCCGGGGGAGCGACCACGAAGGAGGCCTCCTCGAGCACCCGGCGGGCGGCCGCCGGGTCGGCGACGGCGAGGCGGTACGACGTCCCGCCACCGAGCAGGTCGTCGACACGTCCGCTCGCCAGCATCCGGCCGTTGCCGATGATCGTGGCCGACGAGCAGACCTGCTGGACCTCGGCCAGGATGTGCGAGCTGAGCAGCACGGTCACGCCGGCCTCGCCGAGGTCGCGGATCGTGTCCCGGATCTCGCGGATGCCGGCCGGGTCGAGCCCGTTGGTCGGCTCGTCGAGGATCAACAGCTCGGGGTCCTTGAGCAGCGTCGCGGCGATCGCCAGCCGCTGCTTCATCCCGAGCGAGTAGGACTTGTAGCGGTCCCCGTCGCGGCCGGTGAGGCTGACCGTCTCGACGGCCGCGTCGACGCGCGCCCGGGGCACCCCGATCGAGCGGGCGAGCAGGGAGAGGTTCTGACGGCCGGTGAAGTTGGGCGAGAACTTCGGTGACTCCACGACGGCGCCCACCCGGTCGATGACCGACGGCAGCATCGAGGGCACCGGCTCGCCGAAGAGGCGCATCGAGCCCTCGGTGGCGCGGGCCAGGCCCAGCAGCATCCGGATCGTCGTGGTCTTGCCCGAGCCGTTGGGCCCGAGGAAGCCGTGCACCCCACCGCGCGGGACCGCGAGGTTGAGCCCCCGCACGGCGACGCGGAGGCCGCCCTTGCGGGTGCGGAACTCCTTGCCCAGGTCGGTGGTCTCGATGACCAGGTCGCTCATGCTGCCTCCCCCGTGGCGCCGCCCCCGCGGCTCACCCGTCAGACGAGCCAACCACGCGAGAAGGTTGTGCCGGGAGGGGACGCGCCGTCAGCGCGCGGGCGAGATCAGCTCGATGCGCGGGGTCCGACCGGGCTCCGGGCGGGGCTCGTAGTCGGGCGTGGGGGAGTACGCCGTCCAGGCGAGGTACTCGCCGAGGTGCCGCTCCACCAGCGGGATGACGTTGCCGACGGGGACGTCGCGGCCGAGCTCGCGCGAGAGCGAGGTGACGCCCGCGTCGGCGATGCCGCACGGGACGAACCGGTCGTACCACCCGAGGTCGACGTCGCAGTTGATCGCGAAGCCGTGCATGGTCACGCCGCGGCTGACCCGGATGCCGAGCGCGGCGATCTTGCGCTCCGGGCCGCGCTCGTCGGCCCGCAGCCACACGCCGCTGCGGCCGGGGACCCGCGCGGTCGTCACGCCGAGGTCGCGGCAGACCGCGATCAGGGCCTCCTCCACCCGGCGTACGTAGTCGACGACCTTGACGTGGTCGGGCAGCGCGACGATGGGGTAGCCGACCAGCTGGCCCGGCCCGTGGAAGGTGATCTTGCCGCCGCGGTCGACGTCGATCACCGCGGCGCCGCCGGGGTCGGCCGGACGCTCGTGCGGGTCGGTCCGCTTGCCCGCGGTGAAGACCGGCGGGTGCTCGAGGAACAGCACCGTCGGCGGCAGGTCGCCGGCCACCACCCCGGCGTGCACCTCCCGCTGGAGGTCCCACGCGGCGAGGTAGTCGACGGCGTCGTCACCGAGGCCGACGGTGCGGAAGGTCAGGTCGCTCACGGCCTCGACCCTACTCCGGCGCCAGAGCCTGTGGAGAACGCGCGGTGACGCCCGCGGGACGGGTAGGAGGACCTCGTGACCCTGCCTGCTTCGACCCTGCCCCGCGTGCTCCTCGCCGTCCTCGTCCTGACCCTCGTGGTGACCGGTGCCGCCACCGCCGCCTCGCTCCTGCGCGGGCCGCCGTCGCCCCGGCTCGCGGCCTCGGTCCCGCAGGACCGGGGCGAGCCGGGCGCGCTCGAGGTGCTGCACGCCTGGGACGCCCGGCGGGCCGCGGCGTGGGCCGCGGGCGACGTCGGCGCCCTGCGGGCGCTCTACGTGCCGGGGGCGCGGGCGGGCCGTCGTGACGTGGCGATGCTGCGGGCCTGGGAGCGGCGCGACGTCCGGGTGCGGGGGCTGCGGATGCAGGTGCTGGCCGTCCGGGTGCTGGCGCGCTCGGGGCACCGGCTGGTCCTGCTCGTGACCGACCGGCTCGCGGGAGGTACGGCGGTGCGCGGGTCGCTCCGGACGCCCCTGCCCCGGGACCGCGCCACGACCCGGCGGATCGCGTTCTCCGCGTCGGGCGGCCGGTGGCGGGTGGCCGCCGTCGGGCCGGCCCCACCGACCGGGTGAATGTCGCGACCCGCCGGACGCGGCGGCGGCGGATGCGGGACGATGACGGACATGGACGGCATCGACTCCTGGCTCGTGCGAGCCGTTCCCGACGGGCTCTGGGTGCTCGACGACGCCGGCCTGACGACGTACGCCAACGACCGCCTGGCCGCGATGCTGGGCCGTACCCCCGACGAGATGCCCGGCCTCCCGGCCGTCGAGGCGCTGGACGAGGCGGGCCGGGTCGACTTCCGTGCCCACCTGGACCGGCTGCGCGACGACCCGGAGCCCGGCGACGACCTCGAGTGCCTGCTGGTCCGCAAGGACGGCAGCACCTTCTGGGCCCTGGTCAGCCACACACCGCTCGTCGACGACGAGGGCCGGCGGCGCGGCTGGCTGCACCGGCTGCGCGACCACACCGAGCAGCGCCGGATCCTCGAGGAGCTGCAGCGCCGCGAGGTGCAGCTCGCCGAGGCGCAGTCGATCGCGCGCACGGGCAGCTTCGAGCGCGACTACGCCGGCGGCGTGCTGCGTTGGTCCGACGAGCTCTACCGCCTGTTCGGGCTCGTCCGGGCGACCTTCGAGCCGTCGACCGAGCACTTCTTCGACCTCCTGCACCCCGACGACCGGCCGGCCGCCCGGGCGGCGTACGCCGCCATGGTCGAGGGGCACGACGACCTCGTGCTCGAGTCGCGGCTCGTCTCGGTGCCCGGGGAGCGCACGCGCTGGGTCCGCACCCGTGCCCGGATGGTGCGCGACGCCGAGGGGCGGCCGCTGCGCAGCGGTGGCACCGTGCAGGACATCACCGAGAGCAAGGAGGCCGAGCAGGGTCTCTCGTTCCTCAGCGCCATGGCGGCCGCCGCCAACGAGTCCCGGACCCTGGTCGACGTGCTGATGACCTCCGCCACCTCGGTCCGGCCGCACGCCCGCTGGCCCGCGATCATCGTGTCGGCGCCGGACCCGGCCGACGAGGGCCGGCTCGTGCACTTCCCGAGCGGGTGGGGCGACCACGACGCGGACGTCGTGGCCGCCGCGCAGGCGCTGGCCGAGCGCGCCGCCACCGAGCGGCGGCTCGTCCAGGCCCCCGGCCCGGGCGGGATCGTCCAGATCGCCGGGCCGGCGCTGGTGGGGGAGCGGGTCGCCTGCGTGGTCGTGTCCGACACCGGGGTCCGCGAGCAGGCGGAGCCGTCCGACGTCGCGATCTTCGCGCAGATGCTGGCCTTCCTCGCGCACGTCTCCGAGCGTGAGGAGGCGGGCCGGGCGATCGCGGCGGCGCGTGACGACGCCCTCGCCGCGTCGCGGGCCAAGTCGGAGTTCCTCGCCACGATGAGCCACGAGATCCGCACGCCGCTCAACGGCGTGATCGGGCTCAGCGAGCTGCTCAGCCGCACCGAGCTCACCTCCCACCAGCGCCGGCTCGCGGAGGGCGTGGACCAGGCCGGTCGCGCGCTGCTGGCGCTCGTCAACGACATCCTCGACCTGTCCAAGATCGAGGCCGGCCGCCTCGACCTCGAGGAGGTCGACTTCGACCCCCGCAGCATCGTCGAGCAGAGCGTGGGCATCAACGCCGAGCGGGCCAGCGCCAAGGGCCTGGAGCTGGTCGTCGCCAGCGCCGAGCAGGTGCCGTCGATGGTGCGCGGCGACCCCGTGCGCTTCGGCCAGGTGATCACCAACCTGGTGTCGAACGCCGTGAAGTTCACCAAGGCCGGCGAGGTGGTCGTCCGCGCGAGCCTGGACCCCGCCGGCGTCCGCGTCGAGGTGCGCGACACCGGCATCGGGATCCCGCCCGACGTGCAGCGCCAGCTCTTCACGGCCTTCTCGCAGGCCGACAGCTCGACCACCCGGGAGTACGGCGGCACCGGCCTCGGCCTGGCGATCAGCAAGCGCATCGTCGAGGCCACCGGCGGCGCGATCGGCGTCGACAGCGAGCCCGGCACCGGCAGCACCTTCTGGTTCACCACGCCGTTCGCCCCCTCGGTCGCGCAGGCCCTGCCCACCGAGGCGACCCTGCAGGACGCCGTGTCCGGGCTGCACGTGCTCGTCGTCGACGACAACGCCACGAACCGCTTCATCCTGCAGGAGCAGCTCGAGGCCTGGCGCGTGCGCGTGACGGCGGTCGAGTCGGCGTACGACGCCCTCGTGGAGCTCGACGCCTCGGTCCGGCACGGCGAGCAGTACGACGTGGTCCTGCTGGACTACATGATGCCGGGCGCCGACGGCGAGCAGCTCGCGCGGATCATCCGGGCCGAGGAGCGGCACCGCGACACCCGGCTGGCGCTGCTGTCCTCGGCGATCGAGCCGGGGGCGGAGTGGTTGGCCGATGCCGGCCTCGACGCCTTCCTCAGCAAGCCCGTGCTGCCCTCACGCCTGCTCGACGCGCTCGCGACCCTGGGCGGTCGCCGGGCCGAGCACCTGGTGGCCCCGGCGCCGGTGAGCGCCCCCGCCGGCGACCTGCGGGGCCGGGTCCTCGTCGTCGAGGACAACGAGGTCAACCAGCTCGTGGCCGAGGGCGTGCTCCGCCGCCTCGGGTACGACGTGGTGCTGGCCGACAACGGGGCCGCGGGCGTCGCGGCGCTGGCCGACGACCCCGACGGCTACGACGCGATCCTGATGGACTGCCAGATGCCCGTGATGGACGGCTTCGACGCGACCCGCGCGGTGCGGGCGATGCGCAACGGCGACCACATCCCCATCATCGCCATGACGGCCGCGGCGACCGCCGAGGAGCGCGCCCGCTGCCAGGAGGCGGGCATGGACGACTTCCTGACCAAGCCGGTGGTGCCCGCGCTGCTCGAGAGCACCCTGGCCCGCTGGGTGCCGGGCTCCTGAGCCCGGCTCAGGCCAGCCCGGTGCGCAGCACGGCGGTCACGTCGGGGTCGCGGAAGACGTAGCCCGCGGCCTCGAGCGCCGCCGGCCGGACGTTCAGCGAGCCGAGCAGCTCGGGGGCCATCTCGCCGGCGCCGATGCGCAGGCCGATCTTCGGCACCGCGACGAACGCCTTGCGGTGCACGGCGTCCGCGAGCGCCCGGGTGAACTCGGCGTTGGTGGGCGTGCGCGGGCAGCACAGGTTGAAGGCACCGCTGGCCGAGGCGTGCTCGGCGAGGTGCGCGACGCCGCCGACCCAGTCGCGCAGCGAGACCATCGCCATGTGCTGCCGGCCGTCGCCCAGGCGGGCGCCGAAGCCGGCCTTGAAGACCAGGCGGAGCTGCTTGAGCGGGGCGCTGCGGCGGTCCATGACCGGCGAGGTGCGCAGGATGCAGACGCGGGCGCCGGCCTCACTGGCCGCCGCGGTCGCGGCCTCCCACTCGCGGGTGACCTCGGTGAGCAGGGCGTGGCCGCGGCTGTCCGAGGCCTCGGTCAGCACCTGGGCGCCGTGGTCGCCGTACCAGCTGATGCCGTTGCCGGCGAGGAACGCCGCCGGCTCGGGGGAGCGGGCGATCGCCTCGGCGAGCACGCGGGTCGTCGTGACCCGGCTCTCCCGCAGCTCGCGGGCCCAGGTCGCCGAGTGCGGGTTGCCGGCGGTGGGCGTGCCGGCCAGGTTGACGACGACGTCGGCGGCGTCGACGACCGCTTGGTCGAGGCTGCCGGCGTACGGGTCCCACGTCGACTCGTCGGGGCTCGAGGTGGGGCGGCGGACCAGGGCGACGACCGCGTGGCCACGCTGGACGAGCTCGGTGCTGAGGGCGGTGCCGAGGAAGCCCGAGGCTCCGGCGATGACGATGCGCATGGGTCCAGCCTTGCAGACGACCGAAGCGACACGCCGACACCAGATGTGGTGTCGGGGAATCGAGAAATCCCTAGATATGGTGCTCCTGCTGGTCCGGGAGGTGCGCTGCGAGGCGAGTCTCCCGGGGCAAGAGGGAACCCGGTGCGAGTCCGGGACTGCCCCGCAGCGGTGAGTGGGAACGACAGCCGTCACACAAGCACTGGGATGCCTCCACGGGTCCTGGGAAGCGACGGCCGGTAGGGGTCGAGCGGTGCCGGGAGGCACCGTGCGGCGTGCCCACGAGTCCGAAGACCTGCCAGCGCCCGCGCACGACCGTGCGCGGTGGTCGCGGACCTCGAGGGTGGGTCGGCCGGCTGCCCGGACCCGACCCCTGGCGGGTGGGTCCGCGTCGTCGACCCCTCCTCGCGCTCCCGGCCTCCGGCCAGCTCGCGAGGAGAGAGCAGCAATGACGCAGACGAACATCCCAGCACCACCGACCACGACGCGCAGCCCGATGGGGGTGCGGAAGAGGAACGGCGACCTCGAGCCCGTCGACCTGAACAAGATCGTCCGGGCCGTCGAGCGCTGCGCGACCGGCCTGGCGTACGTCGAGCCGCTCACCGTGGCCACCCGCACCATCGCCGGGCTGTACGACGGCGCCACCACCGCCGAGCTCGACCGGCTGTCGATCCAGACGGCCGCGGAGCTCACCGCCACCGAGCCGGAGTACTCCCGTCTCGCGGCCCGGCTGCTCGCCGGCTACATCGAGAAGGAGGTTGCGGGCCAGCAGGTCGCCTCCTTCAGCCAGGCCGTCCGGCTGGCGCACCTCGAGGGGCTGGTCGGCGACGACACCGCGGCCTTCGTCGAGGCCAACGCCCGCAAGCTCGACCAGGCGATCGACCCCGACAACGACCGGCGCTTCGAGTACTTCGGGCTCCGCACGGTCTACGACCGCTACCTCCTGCGCCACCCGGAGACCCGGCTCGTCGTCGAGACCCCGCAGTACTGGCTGCTCCGGGTCGCCTGCGGCCTGGCCACCACCCCGGCCGAGGCGATCGACTTCTACCGCCTGATGTCGTCGCTGGCCTACCTGCCCAGCTCGCCGACGCTCTTCAACTCCGGCACCCGGCACACCCAGATGTCGTCGTGCTACCTCGTCGACAGCCCGGTCGACCGGCTGGAGTCGATCTACGCGCGCTACGCCCAGGTGGCGGCGCTGTCGAAGTTCGCCGGCGGCATCGGGATCGCGTTCTCCCGGGTGCGCGGGCGCGGTGCCCTGATCCGGGGCACCAACGGCCACTCCAACGGGATCGTGCCGTTCCTGCGCACGCTCGACGCCTCGGTCTCGGCGGTGAACCAGGGCGGGCGGCGCAAAGGCGCCGCCTGCGTCTACCTCGAGCCGTGGCACCCCGACATCGAGGAGTTCCTCGAGCTGCGCGACAACACCGGCGAGGACGCCCGCCGCACCCACAACCTCAACCTGGCGAACTGGGTGCCGGACCTGTTCATGCAGCGGGTCGAGGCGGACGAGACGTGGAGCCTGATCGACCCGGACCAGGTGCCCGAGCTGCCCGACCTCTGGGGCGTCGACTTCGAGCGGGCCTACCTCGCCGCCGAGGCCGAGGGGCGCGTCGTGCGGCAGCTGCCGGCGCGCGAGCTCTACGCGAAGATGATGCGGACCCTGGCGCAGACCGGGAACGGCTGGATGACCTTCAAGGACGCCAGCAACCGCACCTGCAACCAGACTGCCGTGCCCGGCAACGTCGTGCACCTGTCGAACCTCTGCACCGAGATCGTCGAGGTCTCCAGCGACGACGAGACCGCCGTGTGCAACCTCGGCTCGGTCAATCTCGCCCAGCACCTGCTCGCCGACGCCCTCGACTGGGACAAGCTCCGCGCGACCGTCCGCACCGCGGTGACCTACCTCGACCGCGTCATCGACATCAACTACTACCCGAGCCCGGAGTCGGCGGCGTCCAACCCGCGCTGGCGCCCGGTCGGGCTGGGCGTGATGGGGCTGCAGGACGTGTTCTTCGCGCTGCGCCTGCCGTTCGACTCCGACGAGGCGCGCGAGCTGTCGACCCGGGTCCAGGAGGAGATCTACCTGTCCGCGCTCGAGCGGTCGTGCGAGCTGGCGCAGGCGCACGGCCCGCACCCGGCGTACGCCGACACCCGGGCGGCCCGCGGGGACCTCCAGCCGGACCTGTGGTCGGTGACGCCCACCCAGACCGACCGGTGGCAGGCGCTGCGCGACCGGGTCGCCGAGCACGGCCTGCGCAACTCGCTGCTGGTCGCGATCGCGCCGACCGCGACGATCGCCTCGATCGTCGGCTGCTACGAGTGCATCGAGCCGCAGGTGTCGAACCTGTTCAAGCGCGAGACGCTGTCGGGGGAGTTCCTCCAGGTCAACGCCTGGCTGGCCCGCGAGCTGCGCGAGCGCGGCCTGTGGACCGCCGAGGTCCGCGAGCAGGTGAAGCGGCAGGAGGGCTCGGTGCAGGGCATCGAGGCGATCCCCGCCGACGTACGCCAGCTCTTCCGCACGGCCTGGGAGCTGCCGCAGAAGGCGCTCATCGAGATGGCGGCCGCGCGCCAGCCCTACGTCGACCAGAGCCAGTCGCTCAACCTGTTCCTGCTGAGCCCGACCATCGGCAAGCTCAGCTCGATGTACCTCTACGCCTGGAAGGCCGGGCTGAAGACGACGTACTACCTGCGCTCGCGACCCGCGACGCGCATCCAGCAGACGACGATCGGTGCCGCCGCGGTCCCCGCGCCGGACCCCGCCGAGGCCGTCGCCTGCTCCCTCGAGAACCCCGACTCCTGCGAGGCCTGCCAGTGACCACGACCGACGCCACCCCCACCACCCCGCGCAACCTGCTCGACCCGGGGATGAACCTCACCCTGCGGCCGATGCAGTACCCGCACTTCTACGAGCGCTACCGCGACGCGATCAAGAACACCTGGACGGTCGAGGAGGTCGACCTGCACACCGACCTCAAGGACCTGAAGAAGCTCTCGGACGCCGAGCGGCACCTGGTGTCGCGGCTGGTCGCGTTCTTCGCGACCGGCGACACGATCGTCGCGAACAACCTGGTGCTGAACCTCTACCAGCACGTGAACTCGCCCGAGGGCCGGCTCTACCTGTCCCGCCAGCTCTTCGAGGAGGCCGTCCACGTGCAGTTCTACCTGACCCTGCTCGACACCTACGTCCCCGACGAGCAGGAGCGGCACGAGGCCTTCGCCGCGGTCGACAACATCCCGTCGATCAAGCACAAGGCCGACTTCTGCTTCCGCTGGATCGACGAGCTGTTCGAGGTCCGCAGCCTGCAGACCCGCGAGGACCGGCGCAGCTTCCTGCTGAACCTCATCTGCTTCGCGGCCTGCATCGAGGGCCTGTTCTTCTACGGCGCCTTCGCCTACGTCTACTTCCTGCGCTCGCGCGGCCTGCTCAACGGCCTCGCGTCCGGCACCAACTGGGTCTTCCGCGACGAGTCGATGCACATGGCCTTCGCCTTCGACGTGGTCGACACCGTCCGCGAGGAGGAGCCGGACCTCTTCGACGACGAGCTCGCCGCCCGGGTGCGGGAGATGATCACCGAGGCGGTCGACGCGGAGGCGCAGTTCGCCGAGGACCTCCTCGGCGGCGGCGTCGCCGGCCTCTCGACCGCCGACATGCGGCTCTACCTGGAGTACGTCGCCGACCGCCGGATGGAGCGGCTCGGCCTCCCGGTGATCTACGGCTCGGCCAACCCGCTGCTGTTCATGGAGCTGCAGGACGTCCAGGAGCTCTCGAACTTCTTCGAGCGCCGGGTCTCGGCGTACCAGGTCGGCGTGAGCGGCCAGGTCTCCTTCGACGACGACTTCTGAGCCGAGTCGGCGCTAACTGCAGATCCAGAGGGGTCGAGTCGGCGCTACTGCAGACGGAAAGCAACGAGTCGGCGCATCTGCTCCTGCAGATGCGCCGACTCGGCGTGCTCAGCGTCGGCAGATGCGCCGACTCGGCGGGGTCAGACCTCGAACTGGCCGGACTCCAGGCGCTGCTTGACGTCCTTGAGGAAGCGGCCGGCGTCGGCGCCGTCGACCAGCTGGTGGTCGTAGGACAGGGCCAGGTAGACCATGTGGCGCACGGCGATCGTCTCGCCGAGGTTCGGGTCGTCGATGACCACGGGGCGCTTGACGACCGCGCCCGGCCCGAGGATCGCGACCTGCGGCTTGTTGATGATCGGGGTGTCGAAGAGCGCCCCGAAGCTGCCGAGGTTCGTAATCGTGAAGGTGCCGCCGGACAGCTCGTCCGGACCGATCTTGTTGGTGCGGGTGCGCTCGGCGACGTCGGCGATCTTCTTGGCCAGGCCGGCGATCGAGAGGTCGCCCGCCTCCTTGACGACCGGCGTGAGCAGCCCCTTCTCGGTGTCCACCGCGAACGCGACGTTCTCGCGGTCGTAGTAGGTCACCTCGCCCTTCTCGGTGTCGATCGCGGCGTTCAGCTTCGGGTGCACCTTGAGCGCGTCGATCGCCGCCTTCGCGAAGAACGGGAGGTACGTCAGCTTCACGCCCTCACGGGCCAGGAAGTCGGCCTTCACGCTCTCGCGCAGTCGCGCGATGTTCGTGACGTCGACCTCCATCACCTGGGTGAGCTGGGCCGAGGTCTGCAGCGACTCGACCATCCGGGTGGCGATGATCTTGCGCAGGCGCGACATCTTCTCGGTCGTGCCGCGCAGCGGGGACGGCGAGGTGGACACCGCGGCCGGGGCGGCCGAGGCGGCCGGCGCAGCAGCGGCGGGAGCGGCGGCAGCCGGGGCGGCGGCCTCCTTCGCCTTCGCGGCGGCGTCGAGGACGTCCTGCTTGCGGATCCGGCCACCGACACCGGTGCCGGTCACGGACGCCAGGTCGACGCCGTGCTGGCCGGCCATCTTGCGCACCAGCGGGGTGACGTAGCCGGACGCGTCGCCGCGGCCCGACGTGGGCTCGGCGGGCGACTCGGGCTCGGGCTCGGGGGCCTTCTCCGGCTCCGGCGCCTTGGCGGCCGGCTTCGGCTCCTCCTGGGCGGGCTCCTCCTTGGCGGGCTCCGGCTCCGACTCGGGCTCGGGCTCCGGCTCGGGCTCGGGCTCCGGCTCGGGCTCGGGCTCGGCTTCCTTCTCCTCGGCCGGGGCCGGGGCGGCGTCGCCGGACCCGATCACGGCGAGCTCGGCGCCGACCTCGACGGTCTCGTCCTCCTCGACCTTGATCTCCAGGAGCGTGCCGGCGACGGGGGAGGGGATCTCGGTGTCGACCTTGTCGGTCGAGACCTCCAGCAGGGGCTCGTCGACGGCGACGTCGTCGCCGACCTGCTTGAGCCAGCGGGTGACGGTGCCCTCGGTGACGGACTCGCCCAGGGCGGGCAGGGTCACCGACGTGCCCTCGCCGCCCGACGACTTCGTGTCGGCGACCGGCTTCTCGGCCTCCTCGCCGGCGGGGGCGGGCTCGGACGCGGCCTCGGGCTCCTCGGCCTCCTCCTCGGCGGCCTCGTCCTCGGCCGGCTCCTCGGCGGCGGGCTCCTCCGCGGGCGCCTCGTCGGCGTCCTCGGAGTCACCCCCGGAGCCACCGCCCTCGCCCTCGTCGCCGATGACCGCCAGCACGGCGCCCACCTCGACGGTGTCGTCCTCGTTCGCCTTGATCTCGAGCAGCGTGCCCGCGACCGGCGAGGGGATCTCGGTGTCGACCTTGTCGGTCGAGACCTCCAGCAGCGGCTCGTCGACGGCGACGGTGTCACCGACCTGCTTGAGCCAGCGGGTGACGGTGCCCTCGGTGACGGACTCGCCGAGTGCCGGCAGGTTGACTTCGGTGGCCAATGGAGTTCCTTCGCTCGCGTCTGTACAGGTCGTGGTGGGGGTTCGTGGTGTCAGGAGTGGGCGTGCAGGGCCTTGCCGGCGAGGGCCAGGTGGGCCTCGCCGAGCGCTTCGTTCTGGGTGGGGTGGGCGTGCACCAGAGGAGCGACGTCCTCGGCGTGGGCGTCCCAGTTGTAGATCAGCTGCGCCTCGCCGATCAGCTCCCCGACCCGGTCACCGACGAGGTGGACGCCCACGACGGGGCCGTCCTTCTGCCGGATCAGCTTCACGAAGCCCTGGGTCTTGAGGATCTGGCTCTTGCCGTTGCCGCCGAGGTCGTAGGTGACCGTCTCGATGCCGTCGGCGCCGTACTTCTCCTCGGCCTTCGCGGTGTCGAGCCCGACCGAGGCGATCTCGGGGTGTGAGTAGGTGACCCGCGGGATGCCGGCCTCGTCGATGGGCCGCGGGTCGAGCCCGGCGATCTCCTCGGCGACGAAGATGCCCTGCTGGAAGCCGCGGTGCGCGAGCTGGAGGCCGGGGACGATGTCGCCCACGGCGAAGACGCCCTCGACGTTGGTGCGGCAGCGCTCGTCGGCGAGCACGAAGCCGCGCTCCATCGCCACGCCCTGATCCTCGTAGCCGAGGCCGGAGGTCGACGGGCCGCGACCGACGGCGACGAGCAGCAGCTCGGCCTCGATCACGTCGCCTCCCTCGACGGTGACGGCGACGCCGTCGTCGGTGACCTTGACGCTCTGGAACGGCGTGCCGACCCGGAAGTCGATCTTGCGCTTGCGGAAGGCGCGCTCGAGCGCCTTCGACGACGCCTCGTCCTCGACCGCCACCAGACGGGGGAGCGCCTCGACGATCGTGACGTCGGCGCCGAAGCTCTTCCAGACGCTGGCGAACTCGCAGCCGATCACGCCGCCGCCGAGCACGATCACCGAGGACGGGACCGTCTCGAGGCGCAGGGCGTGCTCGGAGGTGATGACGCGCGTGCCGTCGATGTCGAGGCCGGGCAGCGACTTGGAGTAGGAGCCGGAGGCGAGGACGACGCTGGTGCCGGTGTACGCCCGGCCGTCGACGGTGACCTGCTTCGGCCCGGTCAGCCGGCCCTCGCCCTCGATCACGGTGATGCCACGGCCCTTGATCAGCCCGGTCAGGCCCTTGAACAGCCGGGAGACGACACCGTCCTTGTAGGCGTTCACGCCGGGCATGTCGATGCCGTCGAAGGTCGCGTTGACGCCGAACTGGCCGGACTCGCGGGCGGAGTCGGCGACCTCGGCCGCGTGCAGCAGTGCCTTGGTGGGGATGCAGCCGACGTGGAGGCAGGTGCCGCCGAGGTTGCCCTTCTCGACGAGCCCGACCTTCAGCCCCAGCTGGGCCGCGCGCAGGGCGCAGGCGTAGCCGCCGGAACCCGCACCGAGGATGAGTACGTCGAAGTCGGCGTCGGCCACGCTGGTCCTTCCCAAGAGGTGCAGCCGCGGAGTGCTCCGGCTGCGAGGTCGCCCCATCTTTGCACTTCTGGCAACCGTGTCCACACCGGCCTGGGGCGACTGGTCAGTAGCAACAGGGCACACTGGTGCCATGGGTTTGTTCGACCGCTTCAGCCGGGGCTCGCGACCCCGCATGCGCCGTCCCGCTCGTGATGCCGCCCGGACGGGCTCGACCACGGTGCGCGCCTCCAGCCGGGCCGACGAGGAGT
This sequence comes from Nocardioides luti, assembly GCF_014212315.1. Lineage (NCBI taxonomy): Bacteria > Bacillati > Actinomycetota > Actinomycetes > Propionibacteriales > Nocardioidaceae > Nocardioides > Nocardioides luti. The sequence continues at coordinate 218,981 of NZ_JACKXE010000002.1, read as the reverse complement.
ACCTCGAGGGGTTCGTGACCGCGCGGCACGGTGTCGAGGGGTTCGTGGAGCCGCGCACGGCCGTCAGCGACGTGACGCTGCTGCTGGTTGCGCACGACGGAGAGTGGACCCGCCGCCGCGTCCCGTCGGTCGACTGGGCGCACAAGTTCTGCAACAAGCACCAGGTGCCGTCGTACGACGCCGCGGTGGTCGGCATCCCGCAGCGGATGCGCGACTACATCCGACGCCAGAAGCTGCAGGGCGGGCGCTGAGCGCCCACCCCGACCGGTCCGTCGAGGATCAGTCCGCGAGCTGGCGCGCGTAGTCGACGAGCGTCGCGACGGCGTACCCGGTGCCGCCCGGCGTCAGGTGCCCGCTGGCCCCGCCGGAGTTGAACGACGGCCCGGCGATGTCGAGGTGCGCCCACGGCAGCCCGCCGGTGAACTCGCGCAGGAACGCGCCGGCGAACGAGCCGCCGCCCCACCGCACCCAGTCGGACTGGATCAGGTCGGCGATCTTGCTGCTGGTGATGCGCTCGTGCATCTCCTCGGGGATCGGCATCGGCCAGTGCGGCTCGCCGGCCGTGGCCGACGCGCTGAGCACCCGCTCGACGATGCCGTCGCTGCCCATCACGCCGGCGACCTTCTCGCCGAGCGCGACGACCATCGCGCCGGTGAGGGTCGCGACGTCGAGGATGACGTCGGGCCCGAGCTCGGTGGCGCGGGCCAGGGCGTCGGCGAGGACCAGCCGGCCCTCGGCGTCGGTGTTGGTGATCTCGACGGTCGTGCCGCCGTAGATCGACAGCACGTCGCCGGGGCGCGTCGCCGCGCCGGACAGCATGTTCTCCGCCATCGGGGCGAAGGCACTGACCCGCACGGGCAGGCCCAGCGCGGCGATCGCGAAGGTCGCCTGCACGACGGCCGCGGCGCCCGCCATGTCGGACTTCATCGTGGTCATGCTCTGGGCAGGCTTGATGGACAGGCCGCCGCTGTCGAAGGTGATGCCCTTGCCGACGAGGGCGAGGTGGTGCTTGGCGCCCTTGGGGGAGTACGACAGCTCGACCAGGCGCGGCGGGGCCGACGACCCGGCGCCGACGCCGAGCAGGCCGCCGCAGCCGAGGTCGGCGAGCGCCTTCTCGTCGTGGACGGTGATCGAGACCTTGGGGGCGCCGCGGCCCTTGCCGAGCTCCTTGCCGGCCGCGACCACGGCGTCGGCGAAGACCGGCGGGGTGAGGTCGCCGGGCGGCGTGTTGACCCAGTCGCGGGTCGTCGCGACCGCGGCCGCCACGACCTGGGCCTCCTCGAACGCCGCGACGGCGTCCTTCTTGCGGGCGACGGGGCTCAGCACCACGACGGTGCCGGGGCCCTCGGGGGCGGGCTTCTTCTTGTACGTCGTGAACGAGTAGCCGCCCAGCAGGTGGCCCTCGGTCACCGCGCGCACCAGCGCCGGGGTGTCCGCCGGCAGCGCCAGGGCCACGGAGGCCGCGTTGGTGGCGCCGCGCGCGGCCGCACCGGCGCCCCGGCGTACGGCGTCCGCGTCGGCGTGCTTGCCGAGCCCGACGAGCACCAGCAACGGCGAGGAGAGCGTGCCGGAGGTGGGGACCTTGACGGTCTCGCCCGCCTTGCCGGTGGCGCCGAGGGTGGCGAGCAGCGGACGCCAGGTCCGGCCGTAGGCCTTGGCGACCTCCTCGCCCCCGGGTGCCACCTCGACGCCCTTCTCGGTGGTCACGAGACCGACGACGACGGCGTCGGCCCGGGTCTTGGCGGGGTTGGCGGTGCGCAAGGTGTACGAGGTCACCCGCGCAGGATAGCCAGCCGTCCGAGCGGCACCGGTCGCTGCGGTAGGTTCGCGCCATGTCCGACTCCGCCGAGCTCCTGACGTCCCCCCTGCACGACCGGCACGTGGCGCTCGGCGCCAAGCTCGCCGAGTTCGGCGGGTGGTCGATGCCCCTCGAGTACCCCTCCGGCGTGGTCAAGGAGCACACCGCCGTCCGCGAGGCCGTCGGCATCTTCGACGTCAGCCACCTGGGCAAGGCGATGGTCACGGGCCCCGGCGCCGCGGCGTACGTCAACGCGACGCTGAGCAACGACCTCGGCAAGATCCAGCCCGGCAAGGCGCAGTACACCCTGTGCTGCGACGACGCGACCGGCGGCATCGTCGACGACCTGATCGCCTACTTCCACGACGACGAGCACGTCCTGCTCGTGCCGAACGCCGCGAACACCGCCGAGGTCGTGCGCCGCCTGCAGGCGAGCGCCCCCGAGGGCGTCTCGGTGGTCGACCACCACCGCGACTACGCGGTCCTCGCGGTCCAGGGCCCCAAGTCTGACGAGGTGCTCGAGGCGGTCGGCCTGCCCGCCGGCCACGACTACATGAGCTTCGTCGTCGGCCCGCTGCCCGACGGCGTCGACGGCGAGAGCGGCGTCGTGGTCTGCCGCACCGGCTACACCGGCGAGCGCGGCTACGAGCTGATCGCCCGCAACGACGTGGCCGGCGCGCTGTGGGACGCGCTGGTGGCGGCCGGGGAGGAGCACGGCATCCTCCCGTGCGGGCTCGGCGCCCGTGACACGCTGCGCACCGAGATGGGCTACCCGCTGCACGGCCAGGACATCTCCCTCGACGTCACCCCCAACCAGGCCCGCCTGGGTTGGGCGGTCGGTTGGAAGAAGGAGGCCTTCTGGGGCCGCGAGGCCCTCCTGGCCGAGAAGGAGGCCGGCCCGCAGCGCGTGCTGCGCGGCCTGGTCGCCACCGGCCGCGGCATCCCGCGCCCCGGCATGAGCGTCAGCCTGACGCCCGACGTGTTGCTGTGCGAGATCACCTCCGGCACCTTCTCCCCGACCCTGCGCAAGGGCATCGGCCTGGCGCTCGTCCCGTCGTTCGTGAACGCCGAGGCCGAGGTGGGCGTCGACGTGCGCGGGCGGCGCGAGATCTTCCAGCTGACCCCGCCCCCCTTCGTTCAGCCGTCCGTCCGAGAGGCGTGAGCCACGTGAACCTCCCCGACCAGCCGAGCACCTTCCGCCCGCCGACGCCGACCGAGCGCCCCTGGTGGTGGCGCACCGAGAACGCCGCCGGCGAGGAGGTCACCGTCGAGGGCGACCTCGCCGGTCAGCGCTTCGCCAGCCAGGCCGACGCCGAGTCCTGGGTGGGCGAGGTCTTCGGCGACCTCGCCGAGGAGGGCGTCGACGCCGTCACGCTCTTCGAGCTGGAGCGCCGCGTCTACGGACCGATGTCGCTGCACGCCTGAGGCCCGCATGCGCCCGGACCGTGCCCCGGACGGGGACTTCGCGGCGTACGTCGCGGCGCGCTGGCCCACGCTGGTCCGCACGCTGGTCCTGCTGGGCGCCCCGCAGCCCGCGGCCGAGGCCGCCACGCGGTCCGCGCTGGCGCGCTGCCACCGGCGCTGGTCGGTGGTCCAGCGTGGTGAGGACCTCGACGCCGAGGTGTACGCCGCGCTGCTGGACAGCTGGGCCCGGCTCCGCCTGCGGGTGCCGGCGGCGCGGGAGGTCGAGCCGGACCACGAGCCGGGGCCGGGCGACGAGGCCGACCCCCAGCCGCTCGCCGCGCTCGAGCACGACCTCGACCGTCTGACCCGCGACGGCCGGGCCGCCGTGGTGCTGCGGCACGTCGCCGGCCTCGACGACCGGCAGGTGGCGCTGGTGCTGGGCAGGCACGTGCCGCCCGAGCGGGGCGACGAGGACACGTTCCGCGAGGCGGCCGAGACCGTCGAGGTGCTCGCGCCGCCGCTGCCCGCGGTGGTCGCGGAGGGGCGTGCCCAGCGGCGCCGGACCGTCCGGCTGACGGCGTACGCCCTCGCCGGGTTGCTCGTCGTGGTCGGCCTGGCCACCTGGCTCGGGACGCGGTCGTCGCCGGAGCCGGCCCCGGCGGACGCGCCGCCGCGGGTGACGCGCGTCGAGAGCGCCGCGGGGACCGCGTGGTGGGCGAACGGCGTGCTGCACCTGGCGCACGTCGAGGTCGAGCTGCCGCGCGTGGTCGGCCTGGTCGGGATCGACGACGGCGCGGTCTACGCCGACGACCGGGGACGCGTCTTCGCGGTCACGGCCGACGGAGCCGTGCGCGAGATCGGTCGCACCGGGGCGGGCCAGCCGATCGTCGCGTCCGACGAGTCGGGGCTCGCGGCCTGGATCGACGTGCAAGGCGACTCGCTGGAGCTCGTGGCCTTCGACGTCGCCGCGGGGAAGGAGCTGGGGCGCCGGAGCATCGTGGTCGACCGTGAGTTCCTCGTCAGTCCCCGGCCGATCGCCCTCGACGGTGACACGCTCTACTACGCCGACGCCTCGGGGGAGCGGGAGTGGCAGGTGCGCGACGACGTCGGCGGTGCGGTCGCCGGCCGCGGCCTGGTCGCCGCGGTCCAGAAGACCCTGGTCTTCCAGATCAGCCCGCGCACCATCCAGATCGTCCAGCCGTTCTTCAGCGTCACCTACGCCGTGCCCGGCGACGGCGCCCAGCTGTCGCCGGACGCGGCGTACGCCCTGACCCGGCGCCCGGGCAGCGGCGGCGACGACCAGTTCGGACGGGTGCGGATCTACGACGCCCGCTCGGGCGAGCGGGCGTGGACCGGGCTGCGGGCCGGCGACATCGCCGTGGCCGCGTCGCTGGGAGCCGACGACGAGGTGCACTACGTGGTCGCGCGGGAGCAGGACCTGCCCGGGTCGGGGGAGTTCGTGCGCTCGTCGTTCTCCGGTCCCTACGAGCTGCGGACCTGCCGGCTGCGGCTGCGGTCGTGCACCACCGTCCTGCAGTTCCCGCACACCGGCCAGCTGCCCGTGCTGGCGCGCTGACGGGCCCCGTTGCCGGCTCGTTAGTGTCGCCCCATGCGCAGGTTCAGCCAGGTCGACGTGTTCTCCGCCGAGCCGCTGCTCGGCAACCCGGTCGCGGTGGTGCACGACGCCGACGGCGTGAGCGACGAGGAGATGGCGGCGTTCGCGCGCTGGACCAACCTCTCCGAGACGACGTTTCTGCTGCGCCCGACCGACCCCGGCGCGGACTACCGGCTGCGGATCTGGACGCCGGGCGGCGAGCTGCCGTTCGCCGGGCACCCGACGCTGGGCTCGTGCCACGCGTGGCTGGGCGCGGGCGGCGTGCCGGCCGAGGCCGATGCCGTGCTGCAGGAGTGCGGCGCGGGGCTGGTCACGATCCGGCGCGGCGACGGGCCGCTGGCGTTCGCCGCGCCGCCGTTGATGCGCTCCGGGCCGGTCGAGGAGGGCGACCTCGTCCGCATCGCCCGCGCGCTGGGGGTCGCCCGCGACGACCTGCTCGACTCCGCCTGGATCGACAACGGCCCCGGCTGGGTCGGGGTGCGGCTGCGCGACGCGGACGCCGTGCTGGCGCTGGACCCGGACTGGGCGGCGTTCGACGACCTGAAGATCGGGGTCGTGGGGGAGTACGCCGCCGGCGGGCCCGCCGCGGTCGAGGTGCGTGCCTTCTGCCCCGGCTACGGCCCCGCGGAGGACCCGGTCACCGGCAGCCTCAACGCCGGGATCGGCCAGTGGCTGGCCGGCACGACGCTGCCCACGTCGTACGTCGCGAGCCAGGGCACCGCCCTGGAGCGCCGGGGCCGGGTGCACGTGGTGCTGGAGGGACAGCAGGTGTGGGTGGGGGGCGACACCCGGACCACGGTGTCCGGAACGGTCGACCTCTGAGCACTAGGCTCGGACGCGTGCAGCCGTACCTCGACCTCCTCCAGCGGATCCTCGACGACGGCGCCGAGAAGGGCGACCGCACCGGCACCGGGACGCTGAGCGTCTTCGGCCACCAGATGCGCTTCGACCTCGGCGCCGGCTTCCCGCTCGTGACGACGAAGAAGATCCACACCCGCTCGGTCTTCGCCGAGCTGCTGTGGTTCCTCCGCGGCGACACCAACGTGAAGTGGCTGCAGGACCGCGGCGTCTCGATCTGGGACGAGTGGGCCGACGCGGACGGCGACCTCGGGCCGGTCTACGGCTACCAGTGGCGCTCCTGGCCGACCCCGTCCGGCGCGCACGTCGACCAGATCGCCCAGGTCGTCGACCAGATCCGCACGAACCCCGACTCCCGCCGCCACATCGTCTCGGCCTGGAACGTCGCCGACATCCCGCAGATGGCGCTGGCGCCCTGCCACACGATGTTCCAGTTCTACGTCGCGCAGGGCCGGCTGAGCTGCCAGCTCTACCAGCGCTCCGCGGACGTCTTCCTCGGCGTGCCGTTCAACATCGCGTCGTACGCCCTGCTCACGCACATGGTGGCCCAGGTGACCGGCCTCGAGGTCGGCGACTTCGTGCACACGCTCGGCGACGCGCACCTCTACTCCAACCACCTCGACCAGGCCCGGCTGCAGCTGACCCGCGAGCCGCGCGCCCTGCCGACGCTGCACCTCGACCCGTCGGTCACGGAGCTGGACGCCTTCGACCTCGAGCACATCACCCTCGAGGGCTACGACCCGCACCCGGGGATCAAGGCGCCCATCGCCGTATGACCGCTCCCGACAAACGGGTCGTCCTGGTCGCGGCCGTCGCCGACAACGGCGTGATCGGCGCCGCCGGCGGCATCCCCTGGCGGATCCCCGAGGACTTCGCCCACTTCAAGGCCACGACCCTCGGCCACACGCTGGTGATGGGCCGGGCGACGTACGACTCCATCGGCCGGCCGCTGCCCGGCCGCACCACCATCGTGCTCACGCGGGCGCCCGACTGGTCCGTGGAGGGGGTGCTGGTGGCCGCCTCCCTCGAGGAGGCGCTGGTGCTCGCCCGCGCCCTGCCCGGCGACGTGATGGTGGCCGGCGGCGCGCACGTGTACGCCGCCGCGCTGCCGCTCGCCGACGAGCAGGTGCTCACGCTGGTGCACCAGCGCCCCGACGGCGACACGTTCTACCCCGACCTCGACGACGCCGACTGGGTCGAGACGCGCCGCGACGAGCTGGACGGCTACGACCGGGTCTGGCTGCGCCGGGCCTGACCCGCTGGGTCGCCGAGGGCGGCCCGCCCGACAGGAGGAAGTCGGCCGCGAGGCCGATCGCGCCGCTCAGCCATGCCCCGGCGCCGGACTTCGTCCTGTCCATGCGGCCGGTGCCCGGCCCTCTGGCAGGGTGGTGCCATGGAGCTGCGCATCTTCACCGAACCCCAGCAGGGCGCGACGTACGACGACCTCCTCGCGGTCGCGCTGAAGGCCGAGGAGCTCGGGTTCGGGGCGTTCTTCCGCTCCGACCACTACCTCACGATGGGCGGGGACGGGCTGCCCGGGCCGAGCGACGCGTGGGTGACGCTGGCGGGGCTCGCGCGCGAGACCAGCACGATCCGGCTCGGCACAATGATGACCAGCGCGACCTTCCGCCACCCCGGTCCGCTGGCGATCTCGGTCGCCAACGTCGACCAGATGAGCGGCGGCCGCGTCGAGCTGGGGATCGGCGCGGGCTGGTTCGAGCAGGAGCACACGGCGTACGGCCTGCCCTTCCCCTCCACCGGCGAGCGCTTCGACCGCTTCGAGGAGCAGCTGGCCGTCATCACCGGCCTGTGGGAGACGCCGCCCGGCGAGACGTTCTCGTACGCCGGCACGCACTACCCCGTCACCGACTCGCCCGCGCTGCCGAAGCCGGTCCAGTCGCCGCGCCCGCCGGTGCTGATCGGTGGCCGCGGGAAGAAGCGGACCCCGGCGCTGGCCGCGCGGTACGCCGACGAGTTCAACCTGCCGTTCGTCGACGAGGAGGTGACCGCGGCGCAGTTCGCCCGGGTCGCCGCGGCCTGCGAGGCGATCGAGCGCGACCCCGCGACGATGACCTGGTCGAACGCGCTCGTGCTGTGCTGCGGGGCCGACGAGGCGGAGTACGCCCGCCGCGCCGCCGCCATCGGCCGCGAGCCCGACGAGCTGCGCGAGAACGGCCTCGGCGGGACGCCCCAGGAGGTCGTCGACAAGCTCGGCCGGTTCGCCGCCCTGGGCGCCGACCGCGCCTACCTGCAGGTGCTCGACCTCACCGACCTGGACCACCTCGCGCTCGTGGCCGCGGAGGTCATGCCGCACGTCTGAGAGCCGCGGTCCGCGATAGCCTGTCCCTCATGACGTCCCTGCCTGCCGCGCCGTTCGGGCGCGTGCTGACCGCGATGGCCACCGCGTTCCACGAGGACGGGTCGGTCGACCTCGACGGGACCGCGCGGATCGCCGCCCACCTCGTCGACCACGGCCACGACGGCGTCGTCGTCTCGGGCACCACCGGCGAGTCGCCGACGACCACGGTGGCCGAGGACGGCCAGATCCTCGCCGCGGTCAAGGACGCGGTCGGCGACCGCGCCCAGGTCGTCGCCGGCGTCGGCACCAACGCCACCGCCCACTCCGTCGAGCTGGCGCGGCAGGCGGAGAAGATCGGCGCCGACGGCCTGCTCCTCGTCACGCCGTACTACAACAAGCCCAGCCAGGCCGGCGTCCTCCACCACTTCCGGACCGTCGCGGAGGCCACCGGCGTCCCGGTGATGCTGTACGACGTCCCCGGCCGCACCGCGACCCAGATCTCGCTCGAGACCTACGAGAAGGCCATCGCGCTCGACACCGTCGTGGCCGTCAAGGACGCCGTCGGCGACCTGGCGCGCGGCGTGAAGATCATGCAGCTGGGCTACGCGCTCTACTCCGGCGACGACGTCAGCACCCTGGGCTGGCTGGCGCACGGCGGCTCCGGCGTCGTCTCCGTCGTCGGGCACGTGGCCGGCGACCAGATCCGCGCCATGACCGACGCCTTCCTGGCCGGCGACCACGCCGAGGCCCTCACCCTCTTCACGCGGATGCTCCCCGCGATCGACGCCGTCATGGGCGTCCCGAACTACGGAGCCACCACCGCCAAGGCAGCGCTCCAGCTCCTCGGCGTCCTCGACAACCGGTTCGTCCGCGCACCCCTGGTGCCGCTCGACGACGACGAGGTCGCCGCCCTGCGCGCCGGGCTCGTCGAGGCCGGTCTCCTCACCTAAGGAACCCACTTGAGTCACCCGCATCCCGAGCTCTCCACACCCGCCGAGCTGGCGAAGGGGGGTCTCCGGATCACCCCGCTGGGCGGGCTCGGCGAGGTCGGCCGCAACATGACCGTCTTCGAGTACGACGACCGGCTGCTGATCGTCGACTGCGGCGTGCTCTTCCCCGAGGACCACCAGCCGGGCATCGACCTGATCCTGCCCGACTTCGACTCGATCCGGGACCGCCTGGACCGCGTCGAGGCGCTGGTGCTCACCCACGGCCACGAGGACCACATCGGCGCCACGCCGTACCTCCTCCGCGAGCGCGGCGACATCCCGCTCGTCGGCTCCGAGCTCACGCTCGCCCTGCTCGGCAGCAAGCTGCGTGAGCACCGCCTGCGGGAGACCGTCCACCACGTCGTCGTGGCGGGGGAGCGGATCTCGTTCGGCCCGTTCGACCTCGAGTTCGTCGCGGTCAACCACTCGATCCCCGACGCCCTCGCCGTCGCGATCCGCACCGGCGCCGGCCTGGTGCTGCACACCGGCGACTTCAAGATGGACCAGCTGCCGCTCGACGGCCGGATCACCGACCTCAACGCCTTCGCCCGCCTCGGCGACGAGGGCGTCGACCTCTTCCTGACCGACTCGACCAACGCCGAGACCCCCGGCTTCACGCCGACCGAGAAGTCGATCACCCCGGTCATCGACCAGGTCTTCCGCGACTCCCACCAGCGGATCATCGTGGCCTGCTTCGCCTCCCACGTGCACCGCGTCCAGCAGGTCCTCGACGCCGCCGACCGGCATGGCCGCAAGGTCGGGTACGTCGGCCGCTCGATGGTCCGCAACATGGCGATCGCCTCGGACCTCGGCTACCTCCACGTCCCGCCCGGCGTCGTCGTCGACACCAAGGAGCTCGCGGCGCTGCCGCCCGAGAAGCAGGTGCTCGTCTCGACCGGGTCGCAGGGCGAGCCGATGAGCGCGCTGAGCCGGATCGCCCAGCGCAGCCACAACTTCGTGCACATCGAGGAGGGCGACACCGTCCTGCTCGCCTCCAGCCTGATCCCCGGCAACGAGAACGCCGTCTACCGCGTCATCAACGGCCTGGCCCGCTGGGGCGCGAACGTCGTCCACAAGGGCAACGCGCTCGTGCACGTGAGCGGGCACGCCAGCGCGGGCGAGCTCCTCTACTGCTACAACATCGTCAAGCCGAGGAACGTCCTCCCCGTGCACGGCGAGATCCGGCACCTGCTCGCCAACGCCGCGCTGGCCCGGGCGACCGGGGTCGAGAACGTCGTCATCGCCGAGGACGGCATGGTCGTCGACCTCGTGGACGGCGTCGCCTCGATCGCCGGGAAGGTCGACTGCGGCTACGTCTTCGTCGACGGCTCCTCGGTCGGCGACGTCACCGAGTCGGACCTCAAGGACCGGCGCATCCTCGGCGAGGAGGGCTTCATCTCGATCATCGTGGTCGTCGACTCCGTCACCGGGAAGGTCTCCAGCGGGCCTGAGATCCATGCCCGCGGCAACGCGCTCGACGAGGCGTCCTTCGAGGACATCAAGCAGCCGATCGTCGACGCCCTCGACCGCGCCATCGCCGAGGGCAACACCGACAGCTACCAGCTGCAGCAGACGGTGCGCCGCGTCGTCGGGCGCTGGGTATCGAACACGCACCGGCGCCGGCCGATGATCATTCCCGTGGTGATCGAGGCCTGACGCCGCGGCGCTCGGTGCCCTGGCGGGGATCGATGTGGAGATGTGACCTGCGCGTTGGGCGCGCCGGTGTGATCATCGGGGGATGAGGCTCGGTCGGTGGGTGCTGGTCGTGGGGACGGCGCTGCTGCTCGTCGTCCTGGCGGGGGTGTGGGGGTTCGGGCTGGCGGGCCGGGACCGCAGCGGGACGCCCGCGGTCGCGACCGTGGACGGGCCGATGATCACGCTCGCCCGGGAGCTCGAGGTCTATCCCACCGCCGGCGTCCGGGGAGTGCTGCTGGACACGGACGGGTGCCTGACCATCGCGGGCTCGCCGGTCGTGTTCGTGTACGGCTCGGTCTGGGACCCGTCGGGTCGGGGGAGCGTCACCTTCCCGGCCGGCGACGGTGTGGCCGTGGGCAAGCGGGTGGACGGCGGGGGCGGCTTCTTCGACGTGGACGCGGGCCTCGGTGGGCTCGAGGGCGACGGGCTGGCCGCGGCGCGCACCTGCGTGGAGCGGCTCGGCGGGCTTGGCGTGGTCCTCTACTGGCAGTGAGCTGACCTGCTGTCTGTGTGGTGGATCGGTGTCACGTGGTGACACCGATCCACCACACAGTCGTGACGCTCCGACGAGTCAGCGGAGTGCGACACGAGATCCGGTGGGCTTGGGTGGTTGATCCGGTTCACCAGGTGAACCGGATCAACCACACGAGCGACAGGCGCAGGTCCGGCTCCTCCGCACCTCGCCGGCCCCCACACCCGGGCGGCCGGCGTCGCACGTGGACCGGACCGTCAGCCCTTCCGCTTCACGACCCGAACGATGAACGTCGTCCGGCTCGGTGCCACGGTGGTCGAGCCGGGATAGGTCACCGTGAACGTGTGCTTGCCCGGCCCGAGCTTCCGGGTGACGGAGACAACCACCCTGCCGGCGGACAGCACCCCGGTGGCCACGGTCCTCTTGCCTTCGACGACCCGCACGGTGCCGCTCGGGACGAGCCCGGGTGCGCTCACCGTCACGGTCGCCTTGACCGGCTTGCCGACCCGGACCCGGTCGCTCTTCGGGACCGCCTTGGTGGTCGAGGCGGCGCGGGCGACGGTGGCGTTGACGGTCACGGTGGAGCCCGTGTGGTGCGCGTCGCCGGGGTACGAGACGACCAGCTGGTGACCGCCCACCGTCATCGACGGGGAGAGGGCGATGGTCGCGTGCCCGCCGTCGATCGCGGAGGTGCCGAGCACGGTGTCGCCCTCGGAGACGGTCACGGAGCCCACGGGGTCACCGACCCCGGACACCAGGACCTGCAGGTCGTGGGCGCTGCCGAACGTGGCGGGCTCGGGCGCGTGGGTCGCGGTCGTGGTCGAGCCCGCCCGGTCGACGGTGAGCAGCCGCGTGGTCGAGGACGGATCGTTGTCCGCGTCCCCTGCGTAGGCGAGGACCAGCTGGTGCTGGCCCGGCTCGAGGTCGGCCGGCAGCGAGAGGTCCGCCTCGCCCCCGACGAGACTTCCCGTCGCGAGGACGGTCTGGCCCTCGGCGACGCTCACCGTGCCGGTGGGGGTGCCGTGGCCCGTGACCGTCAGCGTGACGTGCGCGGGGGTGCCGTACGTCGACGTGCCGGACAGCGTGGCGGTGGTGGTCGACACGACCTTGGCCACGTAGGCCGTCACGTCGCTCGTGGAGCCGGCGTTGTGGGCGTCGCCTGCGTAGGTCACGCGCAGGGTGTGCGTGCCCACCGCCATCTCGGGCGGCAGCGCGACGGTCGCGTGACCGTCGGTGAGCGTGGCCGTGCCCAGCACGCCCTCGCCCTCGCTGACCGAGACGACGCCCGTGGGGGAGGCGCCGGAGACCAGGACCTGCACGGCGTGGTCGCCGCCGAGGACGACGGGGTCGGGCGTGTGCCCGGCGCTGGTCGTCGAGTCGGCACGGCGCACCGTCGCGAGCACCCCGGTGGAGGACGGGTCGTTGGTGTCGTCGCCCTGGTAGGCCACGACGAGCTGGTGGCTGCCGGGCTCCAGCGTGGCCGGCAGGACGAGGTCCGCGGCGCCGCCGACCAGGTCGGCCGTGCCGAGGACGGTGCCGTTCTCCGACACGGTCACGAGCCCGGCCGGGGTGCCGTGACCGGCGACCTGGACGCCGAGGTGCGCCGGTGCGCCGTACGCCGTCGGGTCCTGGGCCAGGGTGGCCGTGGTGGTCGAGACCCGCCGACCGATCGTCGCGACGACCTGCTCGGAGGACGCGAGGTTGTGCGCGTCCCCGGGGTAGTCGACGACCAGCGTGTGGGTGCCGACGCCGAGGTCCGTCGGCAGCGGCACGCTCGCGTGGCCGTTGCTGAGGTCGGCGGTGCCCAGGACGGTCGAGCCCTCGGAGACGGTGACGGTTCCCGAGGGAACACCTCCACCGGTCGCGACGACCTGCACCTCGTGCGCGCTGTCGAGGGCGGCCGGCTCGGGGCTGTGCACCACGCCCAGGGTCGAGGAAGCCCGCTCGACCGCGATGGTCCGCGTCTTCTGGGTCGCGTCGTGATCGGCGTCGCCGGAGTAGTCCACGGTCAGGTCGTGCGTGCCGACCTCGAGATCCGTGGGCAGAGGGACGTTGGCCGCCCCGTCGACCAGGTCGACGGTGCCCAACGTCGTGGAGCCCTCCGAGACGGTGACCGTGCCGGTCGGGGTGGTGGCGCTGGTCGCGGTGACCGCGAGCGAGCGGTTCGCGCCGTACGTCGTCGGGCCGGTGGGCTCGACGGCGAGGTCGACGCCGCGCAGGGACTCGCAGTGCACGATCTTGACGTTGTCGAGGTACCACCCGACCCGGCCGGAGCAGACGTCCTGGCCGAGGTCGAAGCGGAGCTGCACGTGGTCACCCGCGGCGGCGAGGGAGGCCAGGTCGATCTGGCTCGTGCCCCAGCTTCCCGCGTTGCTACCGGCATCCACGCCGCTCCACGCCCGCTCAGAGGCCATCGGGTTGTTGTTGCCGCCGGCGGCGGGGGTCAGCGTCGTGCTCGGTGCGTTCTGGACGTAGGCGGCCGGTGGGACCACCGTGAAGGGGCCGCCGTTGACGCTGACCTTGATGTTGCCGCCGTCGTAGCCCGGCTCCGTGGCGATGTAGTGGTCGAGGACGACGCGCGGCGACTGCCCCGCCGGCACCGTCAGGACCGGACTCGTGAGCGACTCGCGGCTGGCGTGCCCGGAGGGCCCGGGGGTGCACACGCTGCTGTCGGGGTTGGCGGCGTACGCCGCCGAGCCGGTGCGCCCGCGCGGCAGCCGGGTCGTCGCGACCCAGGGGGTGTGCTGGCCGTCGACGACCTGGCTGCTCGTCGTCCAGCCTTCGAGGCCGTCCGCGAAGTCCTCGCTCCAGTCGGTCCGGGTGTAGGTGCCGGCGCCGCAGGCCGACGGGCTGCCCGGTGCCAGGACGGCGGTGAAGTTGCACTGGGTCGGCGGGAGCCGCAGCTCGGTGGCCGCGGTGACCGCTGCGACGGAGTCGCAATCGGCGGAGCTGATCGGGTCGGCGGCCACCGCGGAGCCGCCCGGGACCAGCCGCACCTTGTTGATCGGCTGGCCGACCAGGTCGGTGCACGAGGACTGCAGCGCGTCGGCCAGGTCCGCGAAGTCGGAGGTCGGTGTGAGGTAGTTCGTCTGGGCGCGGAAGAAGATGTTCGCGGCCTTGTCCAGGCCCAGCCCGGTCACGGTCTGGCCGTTGTAGGAACCACCGTCGACCAGCAGCGCGTAGGTGTGGTTGACGACGCCCGAGTTGCTGTGGACGCCGCCGCTGTCGCTGGTGGCGGGGCCACACTTGTACTGCGCGTCCGAGACCTTGCCGGGGTCGCCGTAGCAGGTGGGGGTCCACATGTCGCGGATCGGACCGCCGTAGCTCGTGGACTTCTCCGAGGCCAGCCACCGCGTGGATGCGGTGCGGGGGACGGTGTCCTCGAGGCGGGCCGAGACCGGTCCCGACGCGAGGGCGGTGACGATCTGGTTGCGGTCGCTGAGGCGGATCTTCACCGAGGGGATGGTGATCGAGGAGTCGGCACCGCCCATGTTGGAGATCGGGCCCGCCACGTTGTCGCCGATGACGACGCCCGTGGCCCCGGCGATCTGGGCGTTCTTCACCTTCGTGACGAAGGGGCAGCCGCCCCGGTCCAGGAGGGCGATCTTGCCGGTGAGGGCGGTCGTGATCGTGTCGCACCCGAGGGTCGATCCCGACGCGGTGAAGCCCTGGACCACCTGGCTGAGAGCCCCCTGCGAGGGGACTCGCGGACCGAAGGACGCGGTACCGGCCGGGCAGTCCTGGGTGTACGGCGTCTGGACCTTCAGGGCCGGGACGCCCGGCGACTGGGCGGCGCAGGCCCCGTCCGGACGGGGCGCCGTGATGTCGCCCTCGCCCTCGTCCATGCGGCCGTTGATGAGGTCGACGGTCTCGCCCCAGATGTCGGAGTAGGCCTCGTTCATGGCCCCGGACTGCCACTGGTAGATCAGGCCGGAGGTGTACTCCGTGTAGGCGTGGGCCCACTCGTGCGCGACGACGTCGTCGGAGCTGACGCCGTTGCAGTAGTTGGTCGTCGTGCCGTTCCAGTTGGCGTTGGGGCAGGCGATCCGGCCGTCGTTGTTGACCGTCGTCATGGAGTGGCCGGCACCGTCGTAGGAGTCCCGCCCGAAGGTGTCCTTGAAGAACCAGTAGGCGTCGCCGGTGCCCTCGACCTCGTTGCGCTGGTCGGTGGTCAGCGAACCCGGGTAGGCGTCGCCCTCCTTCCAGACCTCGGTGAAGGTGGCCGGGTTGCTCGATCCGGCGGCCTCCTGGAGGTGACGGTCCAGGGCGTCGGTGATCTCGGACCACCGGTTGACCGGCTTGCCGGTCCGCGCGTCGACGATCACGACGTCGCGCACGGTGGTGCCGGCGCGCACCTCGACACGGTAGGCCAGCACGCTCTCGCCGACCTGAGCCCGGACAGCGCCGATCCGGTAGACGACGAGCGCGCTCGAGGAGGCGTGCAGCCCCCGGACCCGGGCCGGCCGACCGCGGTGCCCGGTGGGCGGGTCGGCGCGCACCGCGGCCACGGCGTGGGCGCGCGCCTGGGCCGCCGTGAACGCCGGGGTGGTGGACACCGTGATGTCCGGGACGGCGAAGCCGCTGACCGAGGTGAGTCGGCCCACGCGGTCGACGTTCACCTTAAGTTCGCTGCCGAAGACCGGGACTCCCCGGTAGCGCTGGGTGTAGGTGACCGTGCGCCCGTAGCGGTCGGCGGTCGTCGCCGTCCGCTGCAGCTGGGAGTACGGCGCCCCGAACGCCGGGGCGTAGCGGGCGAGGTAGCTGTCGGCCTTGGCGGCTGCCGCGGCCGCCGTGCGACCCGGACGACCCGGCAGCAGGTCACCCCCGCGCGTCGCGCGGACGAAGTCCAGCCGGCCGGTGGCCCGCTCCACGGAGGTCCGGACGTCGCCGTCGGCGGCACTCCTCAGCTGCTGCACGATGCTCCGGCTCGGGCTCGCGGCCGGCGCCGAGGGGGCCTGGACCGCCGAGGCCTGGACCACCGGGACGAGGGCGAGCCCGGTGGTGGCCAGGACGAGGCCGAGCGTCTGGCGGAGGATTCTCACGGTGTCTCCCGAGGTTGCGGACGGGGTCCGTCGTGAACCCGCGGGCACCTTAGGCAGGCCGCGGCCGGGCCCTTCGGTCGATCACGCGAAGATGGCCCGTTCGTGCCATCCGCACCAGGCGCGGGTAGTCCGTTCGGGGCAGGGGTGGATGGTCCGCCCCGGACGTGCGACGACCCCGCCGGACCGGGGTCCGACGGGGTCGTCGCGGGGTGCTGCGTGCGGTCAGCGCCGCCCGCTGGTGCGGCGGCGGTCGGCGACGGTGGCGCCGGCCTTCTTCTTGCAGACCTGGACCTTCACGTTGTCGACGTACCAGCCGTCGAGGCCCGCGGCGCAGTCACGACCCATGTCGAAGCGGATCTTGACCTTGTCGCCCGGCTTGGCGCCGGCCTTGGCGAGGTTCACGATCGACGTGCCCCACGAGCCGGTGGCCGTGCCGCCGTCCGTGCCGTTGAAGGCCTTCTGGCCGGCCATCGGGTTGCTGTTGCCCTGGTCGGCGGCGAGCAGCGCGCTGTTGGGCTTGTTGAAGGCGTAGGCGCCGTTGGGCACCACCTTGAACTTCCCGCCGTTCACGCTGATCTTGACGTTCCCGCCGTCGTAGCCGGCCTCGGTGGCCAGGTAGTGCTGGAACGACAGCCGCGGCGCGGCGCCCGACGGCAGGCGGATCGCCCGCGACGTGATCGCGTTGCTGCTGGCCACGTTGTCGTTGCGCGCGCAGGTGCCCGCGTCGGGGTCGGCACTCATGACGACGCGTCCGCGGTGCTTGCCGGGCGTGTTCTTCGTGCCCTTCCACGGGAAGCTGCGCGCCTTGCCGGTGCTGAGCACCTTCGACTTCGTCCACTTCTGCAGGCCGTGGCGGAAGCCGTCCTTGAAGACCGTCTTCGTGGTGAACTGCTTGCCGCAGACCGAGGGCGAGCCCTTCTTCAGCAGCGGCTTGTAGTTGCACTGGGTCGGCTTCTTGCGCAGCTGGACGGCGGCGGCGACGGCCTTGACCGCCGCGCAGTCGGCCGTGGTGATCGGCGCGGCCGCGGCACCCGGGGTGACCCGCTTGACCGAGAGCTGGCGGATCGGCTGGCCCGTCAGGGTCGCGCACGCGGCGTCGAGGCCGTCGGCCATGTCGGCGAAGTCCGACGTGGGCGTCAGGTGGTCGAGCTGGGTCAGCCACCAGAGGTTGGCCGCCTTGTCGAGGCCGATACCGGGCACGGTGACGCCGTTGTAGGTGCCGCCGTCCACGAGCAACGCGTAGGCGTGGTTCGGGACACCGGAGTTGAGGTGCACCCCGCCGCTGTCGCCCGTGCCGCAGTAGTACTCGGCGTCGGAGACCTTGCCGGCGTTGCCGTAGCAGGTGGGGGTCCACATGTCGCGCAGGGCGCCGCCGAAGACCTTGCCCTGCTCACCCACGAGCCAGCGCGTCGAGGCGGTGCGCTGGGCCGGGTCGATGTCGCGGATCGTGACGTTGACCGGGCCGGAGCCGAGCTTGGAGGCGATCGTCGCCCGGTCGGACCTCTTGATCATTACCGCGGGGATGGTGATGCCCTGCTCCTGGGTGCTCATCGGGATGACGTTCTCGTCGTAGCTGCCGACGATGATCGCGGTCGCGCCGGCGTCCTGGGCGTTCCGCGCCTGGGTGCCGTAGTCGCAGCCCGGGCGCTCGTAGGCCAGGGCGATGTGGCCGTTGACCGCGGCTGCGTTGGTGTACGGCGAGCAGCCGTCGTTGGTCGTGCCGCCGTCCGACTCCGCGACGTCCTTGGCCCGGACCACGTCGCCGGTGATGCCGGTCTTGTCGATCGTCGGGCCGAAGCTCGCGGCGGCCGCGTCGCACTCCTTCGCGATCGAGGCGGGAGCGTTGATCTTGACGCCCACCTCACCGCGGGTGGAGGTCGAGCAGGCGCCGACGGGGCGCGCGGCGGAGATGTTGCCCTCGCCGCCGTCCTCGCGGTTGTTGATCAGGTCGATCGTCTCGCCCCACACGTCGGAGTACGACTCGTTGAGCGCGCCGGACTGGTACTGGTAGACGAGGCCGGAGGTGTACTGCGTGTAGGCGTGGCCCCACTCGTGGGACACGATGTCGTCGGCCTCGGAGCCGGGGCACATGTTGATCTCGGTGCCGGTCCACTGGGCGTTCGGGCAGAAGGTGCCGTCCGGGTCGTCGAGGTTGGCGACCGTGACCATCTTCGCGCCGGCCCCGTCGAAGGAGTCGTAGTCGAAGGTGTTGGCGAACAGCCAGTAGGTGTTGCCGGCGTCGTACATGAGGTTCTGCTGCTCGGTCGTCAGCGAGCCCGGGAACGCGTCGCCGTCCTTCCAGACGAGGTTGGCCGGCTTCGACTGCTTCTCGTACAGCTCGCGGTCGGTCGCGAAGTCGGCGGCCTCGCTCGCGGTGTAGCGGTTGACGAGCTTGCCGGTCGCGGCGTCGACGAGGACCGACTCGTTGACGCCGGCGCCGTTGCCGACCGAGACCTGCCAGGCCAGGACGGCCTTGCCGGGCACGCCCTTGGTGGAGCCGGTGCGGTAGACGAGGAGCTTCGAGGCGGTGGCGCGGACCGTGCTGACGTCCGCGGTGCGCCCGCGCAGGCCCGGCGGGTCCGCCTTCACGTTCGCGACGGCGTACGACGCCGCGGTGCTCGCCGGCACGGCCGGGGTGACCGCGAGATCGAGGTCGGGGGCGGCGTAGCCGTTGACCGAGGTCAGGTCGCCCTGCCCGTCGAGGTTGGCCTTCACCATCGCACCGAAGACCGGGACGCCGTGGTACTGCTGCGTGTAGACGACCGTGCGGCCGTAGGGGCTGGTGGTCACCCGCGAGCGGACCAGCTCGCCCGGACCGGCGCCGAGCGCGGCGGCGTTCGTCGTGACGAACGCGTCGGCCTTGGCGATCGCGCCGGCCTGGGAGCTGCCGCCCAGCCGGGGCAGCAGGTCGCCGCCCCGGGAGACCCGGACGAACGCGATCCGCCCGGTGGCCGGGTCCTTCGTGATCGTGACGCGGCCGTCGGCCGCGCTGCGCAGCTGGGCGGTGCCCGGCGCGGCCGTGGGGGCCGTCTCGCCGACGGCGGCCGTCTGCAGCCCCGGGACGGCGGCGAGGCCGGCTCCCAGGAGCGCGAGGCTCAGCCCTTGCATGAGGAATTTCACGTGTTGATCCCCTCAGATCGAATGTTCTCCCGGGCGCAGTGACCCACGCCACCCTCGTAGCGCACCCTAGGGGACCGCGCAGGCGTAGGGACGTGTGTCGCGAGATTTCGCCGACCGCGTCCCGGACCGTGGTCCGGGGGTCCGGACCACCTCCCCGCCGACGTCGCTGCCGACCTCCCCGCCGACACGCTCTCTGTGATCCCTGTGACGGGTGTGACTTGGGATTAGGGTCTGAGCATGGCGACCCGTACGTCTTCCCCGCCGGGTTCGCGGAGCAAGAGCACGTCCTCATCCACGGCCGGCAGCAGCGGTCGAGGCAGCTCGAGCACCCGATCCCGGAGTACCGGCACGAAGCCCTCCAGCACGCGTTCCACGACGAGCCGCAGCACCGGCCGCTCGTCGTCGTCCAAGCGTGCCCCTGCCCGCAGCACCGCGAAGAAGCGGCCCGCCGCCCGGCGGCCCGCGCCGCGGGCGGTCCGCAACGGCCCCGGCCCGATCGCGCGCACCTTCCTGGCCCTGGGCCGCGGCCTCGCCGCGGTCTGGCTGGCGGTCGCGCACGCCGTGGGCGCCGCGGCCCGGGGGATCGGGCGCACCGCCCGCGACCTCGACCCCGAGCACCGTCGTGACGGTGCCGGCCTCTTCCTCCTCGGCCTCGCGGTCGTCGCCGCGGCCGCGGTGTGGTTCCAGCTGCCCGGCGGCGTCATGGACCTCGCCCGCACCGTCACCTCCGGCACCGTCGGCAAGGTGGGCTGGCTGGTCCCGCTCGCCCTGGTCCACGCCGGCTGGCGCACGATGCGCGACCCGCAGCAGAACGGCCCCGCCGGTCGCCAGGTCGTCGGCTGGACCGCTCTCGGCTTCGGCCTCCTCGGCATCGTCCACATCGCCAACGGCAACCCGCAGCCCGTCCGCGGCGACGCCAGCAAGCTGCAGGACGCCGGGGGAGCGGTGGGCTTCGTCGTCTCCTCGCTGCTGCTGGACCTGCTGCGCACGCCGTACGTCGTGGTGCCGCTGCTCGTGCTGATCGGCCTGTTCGGCCTGCTGGTGATCACCGGGACGCCGCTCTACCAGGTGCCCCACCGCCTCGCCGAGACCCGCGACCGGATGCTCGGCCGCGACCTCGACGTCGCGGACGAGGAGCCCACCCAGCCCGTGCGCACCCGCCGGGGCAAGCTCGCCGACGACTTCGACCCCGAGGGCGACCCCGCGTACGACAGCCCGGTCCTCGAGGACCGCGAGGTCAAGAAGCGCCGCGACCGGAAGCCCGACCCCATCGAGGTCGCGATGGCCGAGGCGGAGACCGACGCCGGGATCTCGATCTTCGCGCCCGACGTCGTCGCCCACGAGCGCGAGGAGAAGGTCGACAAGGCCGACCTCGAGCCGCCGCCGCACACCCCGCTCCCGCCGCGCGTGGAGCAGCTCGCGCTGTCCGGCGACATCACCTACTCCCTGCCGGCCAACGAGGTCCTCAAGCCCGGGTCGGTCCACAAGGCCCGCTCCAAGGCCAGCGACGCCGTCGTCGAGCGCCTCACCCAGGTGATGGACGAGTTCAACATCGACGCCCAGGTCACCGGTTACACCCGCGGCCCGACGGTCACGCGCTACGAGGTCGAGGTCGGCCCCGCGGTCAAGGTCGAGAAGGTCACCGCCCTGTCGAAGAACATCGCGTACGCCGTCGCGTCGGCCGACGTGCGGATCCTCAGCCCGATCCCCGGCAAGTCCGCGATCGGCATCGAGATCCCGAACACCGACAAGGAGGTCGTCTCGCTGGGCGACGTCCTGCGCTCGAACACCGCCCGCTCCGACCACCACCCGATGGTGGTCGGGCTCGGCAAGGACGTCGAGGGCGGCTTCGTCGTCGCCAACCTGGCGAAGATGCCGCACCTGCTCGTCGCCGGCGCCACCGGCTCGGGCAAGTCGTCGTTCATCAACTCGATGATCACCTCGATCCTGATGCGCTCGACGCCCGACGAGGTCCGGATGATCATGGTCGACCCCAAGCGGGTCGAGCTGAACGCCTACGAGGGCGTCCCGCACCTGATCACGCCGATCATCACGAACCCCAAGAAGGCCGCCGAGGCCCTGGCGTGGGTCGTGCGCGAGATGGACATGCGCTACGACGACCTGGCCAACTTCGGCTTCCGCCACATCGACGACTTCAACAAGGCCGTCCGGGCGGGCAAGGTCGAGGTGCCGCCGGGCAGCGAGCGCGAGCTGTCGCCCTACCCCTACCTGCTGGTGATCGTCGACGAGCTCGCGGACCTGATGATGGTCGCCCCGCGCGACGTCGAGGACGCGATCGTCCGGATCACCCAGCTGGCCCGTGCCGCCGGCATCCACCTGGTGCTCGCCACGCAGCGACCCAGCGTCGACGTCGTCACCGGCCTGATCAAGGCCAACGTGCCGTCCCGCCTCGCGTTCGCCACGTCGTCGGTCACCGACAGCCGCGTCATCCTCGACCAGCCCGGTGCCGAGAAGCTGGTCGGCCAGGGTGACGGCCTGTTCCTGCCGATGGGCTCGTCCAAGGCCGTGCGCGTCCAGGGTTCCTGGGTCACCGAGACCGAGATCGCCCAGGTCGTCAAGCACTGCAAGGCGCAGCTCGAGCCGACGTACCGCGACGACGTCACCGCACCGGCGGCCGCCAAGCGGGACCTCGACGACGACATCGGCGACGACATGGACCTGGTCATCCAGGCCATCGAGCTGGTCGTGTCGACGCAGTTCGGCTCGACCTCGATGCTGCAGCGCAAGCTCCGCGTCGGCTTCGCGAAGGCGGGCCGGCTGATGGACATCATGGAGAGCCGCGGCGTGGTGGGACCCAGCGAGGGTTCCAAGGCGCGTGACGTGCTCGTGAAGCCCGACGAGATCGATGGCGTCATCGCGACGCTCCAGGGGGAGATGTGAGTACCGTTCACGCCGACCGGCTCGACCACCACGACGACCCCACCCCCGAGCCCCTGGGCCTGGCCCCGGAGCCGGTCGAGATCCGTCGCAACGCGGGCCTCGCCGCCCTCGTGGGCGCGGTCGCCTCGGCCGTGGCCATCGCCTACCTCGCCCGGGCCACCGGCACCGGCTCGGTGCTCGACTGGACGCTGTTCGCGGTGATGGGCGTCCTCGGCGTCAGCAACCTCGCGGCGCTCGTCGACGCCCGCACGCCGCTGCTCGTCGCCGACAGCCAGGGTGTCCGGATCCGGCTCGGCCGGACCTGGCGCGGCATGCCGTGGGGTGCCCTCGCCCGCGTGGAGCACACGCCCCGCCGCGGCCCGTTCCACGACGGCCGGCTGGTCCTGGTCGCCCACGCCCCCGACCGGGTGCTCGGCGAGCTCGACGCCAGCGGCCGCCGCCAGTCCCGCCTCGCCGAGAAGCTGTACGGCGCCCCGTTCGCCGTCCCGCTGGCCCTCTCGACCCGCGTCACCGGCGCGGGCGAGGACCTGACGGACGCGCTCGCGCGGCTCGCCGGCAGCGCGTCGGCCGTCGTCGAGATCGAGCCGCAGGTCGACGAGGCCGTCGACGAGCTCGAGGACGACCTGCTCGAGGACGACGTCCTCGACGAGCACGACGCCGAGCCGGAGTCGTGGCACGACTCCGAGGTCGACGTCGACGTCGACGAGCACGACGAGGAGTGGCTCGACGAGCCCCGCACCCGCGCCTGGCACGACCCGCGCCCCGCGCTCGCGCACGGCATCGGCGTGCTCTCCGCGGCGCTCCAGCGCCGCCGCGAGGCCATCGGGGCCGAGCCCGAGGTCGCGCCCGCCCTGCGCGCGGAGCACGACGAGGTCGGTGAGCCCACCGTGGCGATGCCGATCATCGCGAGCGCCACGCCCAGCCCGCTGCGCGACCCCGTCACCGCGATCCGCGCCGAGATCCGCAGCGACCTGACGCTGGGTGGTCCGGTGCTGGGCGCCACCGCCCTGGCCCACGACCACGCCGACGACGAGGACGGCAGCCGCCGGGAGCTCCCCGAGGCCCGCGAGCTGCGCCGCCCCGGCAGCGTCAACCTGGTCGAGGACACCGTGCTGTGGGGCGACCGGGTCCGCCCGATCGCCCGCGCCGGCGCCTCGGTCGAGCCGATCGTCATCGACGACTTCTCCGCCGAGCCGGCCGAGGACCCGATCATCGGTCCCGAGTTCGCCGCGGCCCGCACCCGCCTGGGCCTCACGGTCGACCAGCTCGCCGACCGCACCCGGATCCGCCCGCACGTCATCGAGTCGATCGAGGTCGACGACTTCGTCCCGTGCGGCGGCGACTTCTACGCCCGCGGCCACCTGCGCACCCTCGCGCGGGTCCTCGGCATCGACGTCGCTCCGCTCCTGACGTCGTACGACGAGCGCTACGCCGACGCGCCGATCAACCCGCGCCGCGTCTTCGAGGCTGAGCTCGCCACGGGCGCGCACGGCTCGATCCGCGGCACCCGCGGCGGCCCGAACTGGTCGGTGCTGGTGGCGGCCGTGATGGCGGTCGTGCTGGTGTGGTCGATCGCCCGCCTGGTCATGGACAGCCCCGTGGAGCTGCGCCAGCAGGCGCCGATCCTCAACGGCTCCAACGGCCCGGACAACACGCTGAACATGCTCGGCGACCCGGTGCCGGTCGTGCTGACCGCCAAGGCCGGCGGCGCCCACGTCGTCGTCTACGACGGCGCCGGTGAGGTCGCCTTCCGTGGCGACCTGGCCTACGGCGAGAGCCGTGAGGTCAAGGGGGTCGCCCCGCCGGTCCGGGTGCAGAGCTCGGACGGCGCGCTCGAGGTCGAGGTCGACGGCACCAGCCGCGGCGCGGTCGGCGCCGAGGGCCAGCCCGCGCAGAACACGTTCACCGTCCGCAAGGACGGCAGCTGACGGCACCTGACGGGGCCGGTCAGCCCGACGCCCGGTAGCGGCGCTCGGGCCGGCCGGCCCCGCCGTACTTCAGCCGGACCGCCGCCCGCCCCTGGGCCACGTAGTGCTCGAGGTAGCGGCGGGCGCTGACCCGCGAGACGCCGACCTCGTCGGCGCACTCGGCCGCGGAGAGCTCCCGGCCCGACGCCAGCGCCTCCAGCACGGCCGCCGCGGTCTCGACGCTCAGCCCCTTGGGCAGCGCCTCGCGACCGCGGCCCAGCGGCGCGAAGACCGCGTCGATGTCCTCCTGGCCCGCAGTCGCCACGCCGGCCAGCGCGAGGTGCGCCTGCCGGAACGACTCGAGCCGGGTGAGCAGGTCGTCGAACTCGAACGGCTTGACCAGGTAGTGCGCCGCCCCGGCCGCCGCCGCGGCCCGCACGGTGTCGGCCTCCCTGGCGGCGGTCACCATCATCACGCCGACGTCGTTGCCGGCGCCCCGCAGCCGGCGCAGCACGTCGACCCCGCTGAGGTCGGGCAGGTGCACGTCGAGGAGCACCAGGTCGGGCCGCAGCCGCTCGATCTCGGCCAGTGCCGTCGTGCCGGTCGCCGCGACCCCCACGACGCGGAAGCCCGGCGCGCGCTCGACGAAGCGCGTGTGGATCGAGGCGACCATGAAGTCGTCGTCGACGATCAGCACGGCGAGGTCGTCGCGCGGGGCGGGGGTGGTCATGCGGGTCCTGGTCGCTGGGGGAGGCGGGCGGTGAAGACGGCGCCGCCGTCGTTGTGCACCGACACGGAGCCGGAGCGACGCTCGCACACCAGCTGCACGAGGGCCAGCCCGACACCCCGGCCGCTCGCGTCGCCGGGCTTGGTCGTGTAGCCGCGCTCGAAGACCGCCGCGTCCTCCGGCACGCCCGCCCCGGTGTCCGCGACCTGCACGAGGACGACGTCCCCGTCCCGGGAGAGGCGTACGACGACCCGGGAGCCGCCCGCGTCGACGGTGGCGTCCACGGCGTTGTCGACGAGGTTGCCGAGCACCGTCCCGACGTCGGCGGACAGCTCGTGCTCGAGCCGCGGGAGGGCGGACAGGTCGTCGAGGACCAGCCCGATGCCGCGCTCGGCGGCCAGGCTCACCTTCGCGATGAGCAGCGCCGCCACGGACGGGTCGTCGACGTGGTCGGTGACCTGCCGGCTGATCTCGGCGCGACGCCGGCTGAGCGCCCCGATGACGCGGGAGGCCTCGTCGTACTCCTCGAGCTGGAGGAGCCCGGAGATCGTGTGCAGCTGGTTGCTGAACTCGTGCGTCTGGGCGCGCAGCGTCCGCGTCACGCTCTCGCGGGCGGCGAGCTCGCTCTGCATGGCGAGCAGCTCGGTGCGGTCGCGCAGGGTGGCGACGGTGCCGACCTGGCGCCCCTCGTGGAGCACCCGGTTGCGGTTGAGCACGATCACGCGGCCGGCGACCATCAG
Organism: Nocardioides luti; assembly: GCF_014212315.1. Lineage (NCBI taxonomy): Bacteria > Bacillati > Actinomycetota > Actinomycetes > Propionibacteriales > Nocardioidaceae > Nocardioides > Nocardioides luti. The sequence continues at coordinate 193,414 of NZ_JACKXE010000002.1, read as the reverse complement.
GACGGCGTCGCGCACGTCGGAGTCGTCGAGGAGGACGTCGCGGACCGAGTCGGCCAGGGGCAGGGCGGCCAGCTGCCGGCCCTCGGCGGTGCCCTCGGGCAGGCCGAGCAGCTCGCAGGCGCTGTCGCTCATCACGGTGACGGCGCCGTCGTTGCCGACGGCCACGACCCCCTCGCGGATCGAGTGGAGCAGCGCCTCGCGCTGGTCGGCCAGGGCGCCGATCTCGGCCGGCTCGAGGCCGCGGGTGCGGCGCTTGATGAGGCGCGCGAGCAGCCAGGACCCGGCCACGCCGAGCGCGAGTCCCAGCCCGAGGAACGACAGCAGGTCCGGCGCTGCGGCGACGAGGCGCTGGCCGAGCGAGGGGTAGGCCTCGGCCACCATCACGATCCCGACCACGCGGCCCTGGTTGCTGATCACGGGGACCTGGGCCGCGATCGACCGGCGGCCGTCGTCGTCCACGTCACCGGTCCAGGACCGGCCCTGCCGCACGTCGCTGGAAGAGAGGTCCAGCGCGCCACCGACCGGGGCCGGGCCGGTGCCCGCCACGACGGTGCCGTCCGCGCGGGCGACGTACACCGAGCTGGCGACGTACGTCCGCTGCGTCTGGGCCGGGTAGTACGCCAGCGACGCCGGCACCCGGTCCTCGGCCAGCAGCGTGCGGACCGCCGGGTTGCCGGCGAGGTTCTCCGCGCCGGCCCGCAGCCGGGCACCGCGGGTGTCGCTGAACTCCGCGTCGCTCTGGCGCACCGACACGACGCTGGTCACCGCGAGCGCGAGCAGCAGCACGACCAGCTGCAGCACGAGGAACTGCCCGGCGAGGCTGACCCGGGCACGGCTCCGCCCGGGGCGCATCGACGCAGGTGACCACAAGTTCCACAACCTCCATTGGTTGCCTAATGGTGACGCACGACACAGGGTCCGTGACGATCGACCCGATCCACCCACGACGAGAGGACCCCCCGGATGGCACGCACCACCCGACGGCGTCGGTGCCCGCGGTCCCTGGCGACCGCGCTGGCCCTGGCGCTCGCCGCGGTCACGGTGAGCGGCTGCGGCGTCACGCGCGGCGCCGACGACCGCGACCTCGCGATGATGATCCCGAACAGCCCCGGCGGCGGCTACGACCAGACCGGCCGGGCCGCGGTGACGGTGCTGGAGCAGGACGGCATCACCGGCGGCTCCTTCGAGGTCACCAACATCATGGGCGCGGGCGGCTCGGTCGCGATGACCCGGCTGATGAACGCCGAGGGCGACGAGAACACCATGATGACCGTCGGCCTCGGGGTCGTCGGCTCGCTCTACTCGTTCGGCCTCGACTACCGGCTGCAGGACGCCACCCCGCTGGCCCAGCTGATCGAGGACCAGGAGGGCGTGCTGGTGCCGGCGGACTCGCCGTACCGCACGATCGAGGACTTCGTGAAGGCCTGGCAGGCCGACCCGCACGGCATCGTCGTCGGCGGCGGCTCCTCGCCGGGTGGCCCCGACCACCTCTTCCCGATGCAGCTGGCCAAGGCGCTCGACATCGAGCCGAAGAAGGTCCGCTACGTGCCGTACGACGGCGGCGGCCCGCTCACGAGCGCCCTGCTCGGCCACAAGATCCAGGTCGGCTTCTCCGGGCTCGGCGAGTTCGAGGGCCAGATCGAGGCCGGCGAGCTGCGGGCGCTGGCCGTCTCCGGCGACGAGCGGCTCACCGGCGCGTCGGTCAAGGACGTGCCGACCCTGACCGAGTCGGGCATCGACCTGGTCTTCACCAACTGGCGCGGGGTGCTCGCGCCCCCGGGCATCTCCGACGAGCGGCGCGACGAGCTGATCGGCTACCTGCAGGAGATGCACGACAGCCCGGAGTGGCAGCAGGCGCTGGAGGACAACGGCTGGATCGACGCGTTCCGCACCGGGGACGACTTCGAGGCCTTCCTGGAGGAGCAGGACGCGCGCGTCGCGTCGACGTTGAAGGAGCTGGGACTCATATGAGCACGACCACCACACGACCCACCGACGGAGCGGTGCGGGACCTCCCGCAGCTCGGCCTCGCGGCCCTGCTCGCGGTCACCGGTGGCTACACGGTCTACGACGCCTCGACGCTCGAGGTCGGCTTCGCCGACCCGGTCGGGCCGCGGGTCTTCCCGTACGTCGTCGGCGCCGTGCTGCTGGTGCTCGCGGCGCTCCTGGTCCTGGCCACGCTGCGCGGCGACCGGCCCGAGGAGGAGGGCGGGGAGGACATCGACCTGACCCAGCCCGCGGACTGGGAGACCGTCCTCAAGCTCGTCGGCGTCCTGGTCTTCACGATCGCCACCGTCGGCTTCCTCGGCTGGGCGATCACCGGGGCCGCGCTGTTCGCCGGCGCCACCTGGGCGCTCGGCAGCCGGACCCTGGTGCGCGACGTGCTGATCGGCGCGGTCCTCTCCGTGACGAGCTGGTACGCCTTCTACGTCGGCCTGGGCATCCCGCTCAGCCCCGGCCTCCTGGACGGAGTCCTCTGATGGGCAGCCTCGACCTGCTGTGGGGCGGCCTGGAGGCCGCGCTCACGCCCACCAACCTCATGTACGCCGCCATCGGCGTCCTGCTCGGCACCTTCGTCGGCGTCCTGCCCGGGATCGGCCCGGCGATGGCCGTGGCCCTGCTGCTCCCGGTCACCTTCGGCCTGGACGCCACCCCGGCGTTCATCATGTTCGCGGGCATCTACTACGGCGGCATGTACGGCGGGTCGACGACCTCGATCCTGCTCAACACACCGGGGGAGTCCGCCTCGGTCATGACGGCCATCGAGGGCAACAAGATGGCCAAGAAGGGTCGCGCCGCCCAGGCGCTCGCCACCGCCGCCATCGGGTCGTTCGTCGCCGGCACCATCGGCACCCTGCTGGTGGTCTTCTTCGCCCCGCCGCTGGCCCGGATCGCGGTCGAGATCGGCGCCCCGTCGTACCTCGCCGTGACGCTGATGGCGATGGTCCTGGTGACCAGCGTGCTCGGCTCCTCCCGGCTGCGCGGCTTCATCGGGCTGTTCCTCGGCCTCACCATCGGCCTGGTCGGCCTGGACCTCAACACCGGGCAGCCGCGGCTCAGCTTCGGCACCCCGCAGCTGGCCGACCGGCTCGACATCGTCGTGGTCGCGGTCGGCATCTTCGCCCTGGGCGAGGCGCTCTGGGTCGCTGCGCACCTGCGCCGCCGCCCGCTCGAGATCATCCCCGTGGGCCGGCCGTTCATGGGCCGCGACGACTGGCGCCGGTCGTGGAAGCCGTGGCTGCGCGGCACCGCCCTGGGCTTCCCCTTCGGCGCGATCCCGGCCGGTGGTGCCGAGACCCCGACGTTCCTCTCCTACGTGCTGGAGCGGCGCCTGGCCCGCAACGGCGACGAGTTCGGCAAAGGCGCCATCGAGGGCGTCGCCGGCCCGGAGGCCGCGAACAACGCCTCGGCCGCCGGCACCTTCGTCCCGCTGCTCGCCCTCGGGCTGCCCGTCACGGCGACGGCCACGATCATGCTGGCGGCGCTGCAGGGCTACGGCATCAACCCGGGGCCGCAGCTGATGACCGAGCACGCCGACCTGGTGTGGACGCTGCTGGCCAGCCTGCTGATCGGCAACACGCTGCTGCTGGTGCTCAACCTGCCGCTCGCCCCGCTCTGGGCGCGGCTGCTGCGGATCCCGCGGCCCTACCTCTACGCGGGCATCCTGTTCTTCGCCTCGCTGGGGGCCTACGCCGCCAACCAGGAGGCGTTCGACCTCTTCCTGCTGCTGGTCTTCGGGCTGATCGGCCTCGCCATGCGCCGCTTCGCGGTGCCGGTGCTGCCGCTCATCCTGGGTGTGATCCTCGGCCCGCTGATGGAGTCGAAGCTGCGCGAGGCGCTGGCCATCTCCGACGGCTCGCCGTCGGGGCTGGTCAACGAGCCGCTCGCGGTCGTGGTCTACCTGATCATCGCGCTGCTGCTCCTCGCACCGCTGGTGACCCGGCGGCTGCGTCCCCGCACCCCGGCACCGGTCACGACCCCGACCGAGCCGACCGACGACCGACAGAAGGTGGACCGATGAGCCAGCAGGCGATCGTGGTGGGCTGGGCCCCGGGCCCGTACGGCACGGCGGCGGTGGACGCCGCCCTCGGGGAGGCGCGCCTGCGCGGGCACCGGGTGGTCGTCGTGAACGCGACCCGCGGGGACGCCCTCGTGGACGAGCACTACGCCCGGGGCGAGGACGTGCAGGCGCTGGAGCGGCTGCTCGCGGACTCGGGCGTCGAGAGCGAGGTGCGCCAGTCGCTCGGGGCCGACGTGGGCGACCAGGTCCTGCGGGTGGCGCAGGAGGTGTCGGCCGCGCTCGTCGTGATCGGTCTGCGCCGGCGTACGCCCGTCGGGAAGCTGATCATGGGCAGCGTCGCGCAGCGCATCCTGCTGGGCGCGGACTGCCCGGTGCTGGCGGTCAAGCCTGCGTGACGGGCGACTCGTCGCCGCGAGTTCGCCCGCAGGTGCCCGGGACGGTCATACTCGGGGGGATCATGACTGCCTCCGACACCCGCCCTCTGGCCCCTCCGACGACGGGCGCCCCCCTCTCGGTGGCCCTCGTGACCCTGGGCTGTGCCCGCAACGAGGTCGACTCCGAGGAGATGGCCGGACGGCTCGAGGCCGGCGGCTTCGTCCTCGTCGACGACCCGGCCGACGCCGACACCGTCGTGGTGAACACCTGCGGCTTCGTCGAGGCTGCCAAGAAGGACTCCGTCGACACGCTACTCGCGGCGGCCGACCTCAAGGGGCAGGTCCGCGCGGACGGCGGCAGCACCCAGGCCGTCGTGGCCGTCGGCTGCCTGGCCGAGCGCTACGGCAAGGACCTCGCCGAGTCGCTGCCCGAGGCCGACGCCGTGCTCGGCTTCGACGACTACCCCGACATCGCCGCGCGGCTGCGCTCGATCGTGGCGGGGGAGACCCACCACCCGCACACCCCGCAGGACCGCCGGCTGCTGCTGCCGATCTCGCCCGTCGAGCGCGACGCGGGCGCGCTGAGCGTCCCCGGGCACGGGCTCGACCAGGCGGGGCTCGACGAGATCGGCTCCAACGCCCCGGCGACCGGCCCCCGCGCCGTACGCCGCCGTCTCGACGGCGGCCCGATGGCGCCGCTCAAGCTCGCCAGCGGCTGCGACCGGCGCTGCTCGTTCTGCGCGATCCCGTCCTTCCGCGGCTCCTTCGTCAGCCGCCGCCCCAGCGACGTCCTGCAGGAGGCGCACTGGCTGGCCGAGCAGGGTGCCCGCGAGCTGTTCCTCGTGAGCGAGAACTCCACGTCGTACGGCAAGGACCTCGGCGACATCCGCCTCCTCGAGACGCTGCTGCCCGAGCTGGCCAGCATCGACGGGATCGAGCGGGTGCGGGTGTCCTACCTCCAGCCGGCCGAGACGCGCCCCGGCCTGGTCGAGGCGATCGCGACCACGCCCGGCGTGGCGCCGTACTACGACCTCTCCTTCCAGCACGCCAGCGCCACCGTGCTGCGCCGGATGCGCCGCTTCGGCGACCCCGAGAGCTTCCTCGGCCTGCTCGAGCGGGTCCGGGCCCTCGCGCCCGAGGCGGGCGTCCGGTCCAACGTGATCGTCGGCTTCCCCGGCGAGACCGAGGACGACCTCCAGACGCTCTGCGACTTCCTCATCGCCGCCCGGATGGACGTGACCGGCGTGTTCGGCTATTCCGACGAGGACGGCACCGAGGCCGAGTCCTTCGACGGCAAGCTCGACGAGGACGAGGTCCGCGCCCGCACCGAGCACGTCACCGCCCTGGTCGAGGAGCTCAACGCCCAGCGCGCGGAGGAGCGGATCGGCGAGACCGTCAGCGTGCTGGTCGAGGCGCTCGCGGGCCCCGAGGGCGAGCAGAGCGCCGAGGGGCGTGCCGCCCACCAGGGCCCCGAGGTCGACGGCACCACCACGGTCGACGTCGTCCCGGCCGGCACCCGCATCGGCGACCTGCTCACCGCCACGGTCGTCGCGACCGAGGGCGTCGACCTGATCGGAGCACTGCGATGACCGAGGCCCCGGCCCGCACCCAGCCCAGCAACTGGAACCTCCCCAACGCGCTCACCACCCTGCGCATCGTGATGGTGCCGTTCTTCGGCTGGGCGCTGCTCGTCGACGGCGGCGACTCGATCCTGTGGCGCTGCATCGCCTACGTGCTCTTCGCGGTCGCGATGATCACCGACAAGATCGACGGCGACATCGCCCGGGCCCGCAACCTGGTCACGAACTTCGGCAAGATCGCCGACCCGATCGCCGACAAGGCGATCACCGGCATGGCCTTCATCGGGCTGTCCATCGTCGGCGACATCTGGTGGGCGGTCACGGTCGTCGTGCTGTTGCGCGAGTGGAGCGTGACGCTGCTGCGGCTCTCGATCGCCAAGCGCGTCGTCATCGCGGCCAAGGACCTCGGCAAGCTGAAGACGACCGTGCAGGCCCTGGCCCTCGGCGGGCTGACCCTGCCGCTGCGCGACCCGGACCTCCCCGACGCGCTGCAGACGCCGGGCGAGGTGCTGTTCTACGTGTCCGAGGTGGCCCTCGCGGCGGCCGTGGCGCTGACCCTCTGGTCGGGCTACGAGTTCTTCCGCGACGTGTGGCGCCAGCGCGCCACCGTCACCAGCAACTGATCACCGATCGTTGGCCCGACGTTCGTCAGGTCGTGACGATCCGGTGTCGGACGAGCGGGTTAGGGTGACGCGTTCCGCCTCCCTTTCCTTCTCGGCCGAAAGGTTTCGCACGTGCTCTCCAACTCTCGGGAACCGGGCTTCACCCTGCCCTCAGCACGGAGGCTCGCCGCTACCGCGGCCGGCCTGACCCTCGTCTGCTCCGGCGTCGCACTCGGCGCCGCACCCGCGCAAGCAGCCGCCGACCACCTCGTCATCAGCGAGGCGTACGGCGGCGGCGGCAACTCCGGCGCGACGTACAAGAACGACTTCATCGAGCTCTACAACCCCACCGCTTCGGCGGTCGACCTGAGCACCTGGTCGGTCCAGTACCGCGGTGCCACCGGGACGGGGGCCGGCACCGTCACGAAGCTGACGGGCTCGATCGCTCCCGGCGGCCACTACCTGGTCCAGGAGGCGGCCGGCGCCGGCGGCACGACGGCCCTCCCGACGCCGGACGCCACGGGCACGATCGCGATGGGCGGCACCGGCTTCCAGGTGTGGCTGTCGAACGGTCAGACCGCGCTGACGCCGCCCGCGTCGAAGGTGCCGGCCGGCACCCCGGGCATCGTCGACCTCGTCGGCGCCAGCAGCGGCGCCTACTCCTACGAGACCGCCCCGGCGCCCGCGCCGTCCAACACGACGGCCGTCACCCGTGACGCCACCGGCACGGACACCGACAACAACTCCGCGGACCTCACCACGGCGGCACCCGACCCGCAGAACTCCGGCCCGGCCGCTCCGCCGCAGGAGCCCACGACCGTCGACAGGACGATCGCGGAGGTCCAGGGCACCGGCAGCGCCAGCCCCTACGCCGGCGACACGACCACCTACGTCCGCACCCGGGGCGTCGTCACGGCGGCGTACCCGAAGGGCGGCTTCTACGGGTTCGTCATCCAGACGCCCGGCACCGGAGCGGGCACCGACGCGACCCCGGGCGCCTCGGACGGGCTGTACGTCTACCAGACCTCCGGCGGCGTCGGGGCGAAGGTCGGCGACTACGTCGAGGTCTCGGGCCTGGTGTCGGAGTTCAGCGGCGGCCTGACCGAGCTGACCTACGACCCGAGCGACACCCGCTCCACGCTCACGGTCCTGCCGGACGCGCACGGCCCCGTCACGCCGCTCGCCGCGGACCTGCCGACCACCACGGCCGACCGCGAGGCGCACGAGAGCGAGCTGCTCGACCTGAGCGGCCAGCGGTTCACGGTGAGCAGCAACTACGCCACCAACCAGTACGCCGAGATCGGGCTCGCGACCGGCACCACCCCGCTCGTCGCCCCCACCGAGGAGTACGACGCCCAGGACACGGCCGCCATCGCCGCCGCGACCGCGGCGAACGCGGCGCGGGCGATCACGCTCGACGACGGCTCCAGCACCAACTTCCTGCCGTTCGGCGGGGGTGCCAACCAGGACATCCCCCTGCCGTGGCTGAGCCCCACCAACACGGTCCGGGTCTCCTCGGCCGCGACCTTCCGGCAGCCGGTGGTCCTGGACTACCGCAACAACACCTGGAAGCTGCAGCCCACCCACCAGGTCACCGACGAGGGCACCGACGTCGTGACCTTCAGCGACACCCGCGCGGAGAACCAGCGTCCGCAGGACGTCGGCGGCGACCTGACCCTGGCCACCTCCAACGTGCTGAACTTCTTCAACACCACGGGTGAGGACTACGTCGCCGGCGGCGCCGGTCGCAGCTGCACCTACTACGTCGACCGCGACGACCAGCCGGTCACCGACGACACCTGCACCCCCAACGGGCCGCGGGGCGCGGCGCAGGCCGACGACCTCGTCCGCCAGCGGGACAAGATCGTCGCCGCGATCAACACGCTCGACGCCGACATCGTGTCGCTGGAGGAGGTCGAGAACTCCGTCGCCCTCGGCGAGGCCGACCGCGACGACGCCCTGTCCGACCTGGTCGACCACCTCAACACCGCGGCCGGCGTCGACCGCTGGGCGTTCGTCCCGTCCCCGCCCGCGTCGGACCTGCCGCCCACGTCGGAGCAGGACGTCATCCGCACGGCCTTCATCTACGACCCCGCGACGGTCCAGCCCGTCGGGGTCTCGAAGGTGCTCGTCGGGTCGTCCGCGTTCAACAACGCGCGTGAGCCGCTGGCCCAGACCTTCAAGCCGAAGGGTGCGCCCGACCGGACGACCTTCGGCGTGATCGTCAACCACTTCAAGTCCAAGGGCTCCGGCGCCAACGACGGCACCGGCCAGGGCAACGCCAACCCCGACCGGATCGCCCAGGCGAAGGCGCTGGCCGCGTTCGCGGACCAGTTCACGGCCGAGCGCGGCATCAGCAAGCTCTTCCTGACCGGTGACTTCAACTCCTACTCGATGGAGGACCCGGTCCAGGAGCTCGAGAAGGCCGGCTACACCAGCCTGGAGTCCGACCAGGCCGACGAGTGGACGTACAACTTCAGCGGCTCCTCCGGCTCGCTCGACCACGTCTTCGCCAACGCGGCGGCGCTGGGTGACGTCACCGGCGTGGACATCTGGAACAACAACGCCGACGAGTCCGTCGCCTACGAGTACAGCCGGGCCAACTACAACGCCACGGACTTCTACGTGCCGAACCAGTTCCGTGCGTCCGACCACGACCCGGAGATCATCGGGGTCGACGTGCCGGGCTTCCCGGCGGTGGACACCACGACGGCGGCCACCTCGTCGCCGATGACGTACGGCACCGACGGGTCGGTCGCGGTCCAGGTCACCTCCACCGAGCCGACGACGGGCACGGTGACGCTGCTCGACGGCACCACCGAGCTCGCCTCGGCGCCGGTCGCCCAGGACGGCACCGCGACGATCAGCGTCCCGGGCACGGCACTGACGCCGGGCTCGCACGACCTGGTCGTGGCGTACTCCGGTGACGACAGCAACCACGCGTCGCAGGCGCCGGTGACCGTCGGGGTCGCCAAGGCCACGCCGACGCTCGCGCTGACGCTCACCCCCCGCAGCAGCATCCCGAAGAACACCCGGGCGGGGCTGGACGTGGGCCTCACGGCGCCGCAGCAGACGGTGACCGGGCAGGTCACCGTGCAGTCGGTCAACGGCACCCGGGTCGTGCAGCTCACGGACGGGTCCGCAGCCGTGGACCTCGGGGTGTTCAAGCAGGCCGGCACCTACGTCGTCACGGCGTCGTACGGCGGCTCGGACCTCGCCCGGCCGGTCACCCGTCAGGTCACCCTGACGGTCACGAAGAAGTAGGTGCCCGATCCACCTCGCCGGCGCCCTGCGCGTCGGCGAGGTGGATCGCCGCCTGCACCAGGGCCAGGTGGCTGAACGCCTGCGGGAAGTTGCCGGCCATCCGGCCGACGACGGGGTCGTACTCCTCCGACAGCAGGCCCACGTCGTTCACGAGCCCGACCAGCCGGTCGAACAGCGCGTGCGCGTCGTCGAGCCGGCCGGCCGCGGCGTACGCCGTCACCAGCCAGAACGAGCACGCGAGGAACGGGTGCTCCTCGCCGGCCAGCCCGTCGACGCCCGAGCTCGTGCGGTAGCGCCGGACCAGGCCCTCGTGGAGGAGGTCGGTCTCGACGGCGGCGATGGTCCCGAGCATCCGGGGGTCGTCCGGCGCGATCAGGCCGATCTGCGCGAGCACCAGCAGCGAGGCGTCGACCTCGGTGGTGTCGTAGTGCTGGGTGAAGGTGTTCCGCTCCTCGTCGAACCCCTTGCTCAGCACCTCCTCGCGCACCTCGTCGCGCACCCGGCGCCACTCCGCGACCGGCCCGGGCAGGTCGAACTCCTCGACGGCGCGGACCGCGCGGTCGAACGCCGCCCAGACCATGGCGCGGGAGTGCGTGAAGCGCTGCGGCTCGCCCCGGATCTCCCAGAGCCCGTTGTCCGGCTCCCGCCAGCTCGACACGAGCGTGTCGACCAGTGCTCGCTGGAGCGCCCAGGCGTTGTCGTCGGAGTGGCCGACCGCCTGCCGGGTGTGCTCGAGCGCGATCATCACCTCGCCCAGCACGTCGGACTGCCGCTGGTCGACCGCCCCGTTGCCGATCCGCACGGGCGCCGAGCCCTCGTAGCCCGGGAGGTGCTCGAGGGTGATCTCGGGCAGCCGGCGCGCGCCGTCGACGGCGTACATGATCTGGAGGTCGTCGGGGTCGCCGGCGACCGCGCGGAGCAGCCAGCTGCGCCACAGCCGGGCCTCCTCGGTGTAGCCCGAGCCGACCAGGGCGCTGAGGGTCAGGGCCGCGTCCCGCAGCCAGCAGTAGCGGTAGTCCCAGTTGCGCTCGCCGCCGAACTCCTCCGGCAGCGAGGTGGTCGGCGCCGCCACGATGCCGCCGGTCGCCTCGTGGGTCAGCATCCGCAGGGTCAGCAGCGATCGGCGCACGACGTCGAGGTGGGGGAGGTCGTCGCGGCAGCGCGCGGCCCACTCCTCGTCCTCGTCGATCGAGACGCGGACCCGGTCGTCGAGGTCGCCGAGGTCGTGGAGCTCGACGTGCGAGGGGACCCAGGTCGTCGAGAAGACGAGCTCGTCGCCCTCGTGGACGTCGAAGTCGTCGTTGTGCCGGTGGTCGGTCGCCACCGGCAGCCGCGGCCCGCGGAGGATCAGCTTGTCGGGCCCGCCGATCGCGGTGATCACCTTCTCGCCGCCGATCGTCTGGCGACGCACCCAGGGGCGGACCTTGCCGTAGTCGAGGCGGACCATCCACTCGTGGCGCAGGTGCACGGTGCCGCTCACCCCGCGGATGCGGCGTACGACGTCGGCCCGGCCGTCCCCGCGCGGCATCAGGTCGGTGAGCGTGACGACGCCGTCGGCGGTGGTGAAGGTAGTCTCGAGCACCGCGGACGCGCCGAGGTAGCGCCGGCTGACCTCGTAGTCCCCGTCGGGCCGAAACTGCCAGTGCCCGTGGTCCTCGGTGCCGAGGATCGCGGCGAAGCAGGCCGACGCGTCGAAGCGCGGCAGGCAGAGCCAGTCGATGGAGCCGTCGAGCCCGACGAGGGCGGCGGTGCGTCGGTCGCCGATGAGCGCGTAGTCCTCGATGGGCAGGGCCATGCGGTGAGGCTACTGACCCGCCTAGCATCGGCGCATGACCTCCGCGGACCGGCTGCACGCCCTGCTCCGCGAGCGCGCCGCGAGCGTGGCGACCGCGGAGTCCCTGACCGGCGGTCGCCTCGCGGCGCTGCTGACCGGCGTGCCGGGCGCGTCGGCGACGTACGTCGGCGGCGTGGTCACCTACGCGACCGAGCTCAAGGTCTCGCTCCTCGGGGTGCCCGAGGAGCTGGTGGCCGAGCACGGCGTGGTGTCGGCGCCCTGCGCCCGGGCGATGGCGGAGGGCGTGCGGCGGCTGACGGGAGCGACCTACGCCCTGAGCACGACCGGCGTCGCTGGACCAGACCGGCAGGAGGGCCATCCGCCGGGCACCGTCCACGTCGCGGTGGCCGGTCCGCGAGGCGTGGAGACGGCGGCGCTGGAGCTCAGCGGGTCCCGCGAGGCGATCCAGGAGCGGACCTGTGTCGAAGCCGTGACCCTCCTTGCCGCGATCCTCGTGAGGGAAGAAACCCCTCTCGGGTAGCGTTGGGCTCCACGTAGCAGGTGAGACCTCGGAGGGAGACGCGCATGGTGCTGTTCAGGCGGCTGCTCGGCGACGTCCTCCGCGACCAGCGGATGCAGCGCGGCATGACGCTGCGCGAGGTCTCCGCCGAGGCCCGGGTCAGCCTGGGCTACATCTCCGAGATCGAGCGCGGCCAGAAGGAAGCGTCCTCGGAGCTGCTCGCCTCGCTGTGCTCGGCGCTCGACGTGCCGCTCTCCGACGTGCTGCGCGAGGTCTCCGACGCGATCGCCGTCGAGGAGGCCGCCGCGGCCCTCGTGGCGACGCCGATCAGCGTCACCTCCCGCGCCGCCCGTGGTGGCGACGTGGTCGCCTCGGCCGCCTGATCCTGACACACTGCGGCCATGTCGTCGCTGCGGTCGTTCGTCGTCCTGGTCGTCCTCGCCGTCGCCGCCGTGCTGCTGCCGACGGCCCTCACCGCGCCGGCCCGCGCCGCCGCACCCGGCGGCTCGGACCTGTTCACGCCGCTGAGCGGCTTCACGGTCGGTGACGCCCCGCGCGGCGTCCGGACCCGGGTCACCCCGACGGCGTACGCCGCCTACCACCTCGACCTCGCGGGGGTGCGGGCGACGCTCGCCGGGGCGCGGGCCGCGGCCCCCGCCACGCTCCGCGTGCCCGACCCGAGCGGGGACCTGGTGCGCTTCCGGGTGCAGGAGGACTCGGTCATGGAGCCCGGCCTGCAGGCCCGGCACCCCGAGATCCGCACCTACGCCGGCCGCGGCGTCGATGACCCGACCCGGACGATCCGCCTGGACGTCACGCCGTCCGGCTTCCACGCCTCCGTGCGCGGTCCCGGCGGCGACCGGGCGTGGTACGTCGACCCGGCGTACGACCAGCGCGGCGCGACCACGCACCTGAGCTACTACGGCGCCGCCCTGCGCCAGCCGGAGGGCACCTTCGTCGAGCGCGACGCGGCCGACACGGCCGCGGCGCTCGCGGCCGCTCCCGCGGCGCCGACCGCGCAGCGGACCGCCGAGGTCCAGCGGCGGACCTACCGGCTCGCGTTCCTGACGGATCCGACGTACGCCGCCTACTTCGGCAGCGCGAACGTGCTGGCCGAGAAGGCGACGCTGATGAACCGCGTCAACCAGGTCTACAACGACGACCTCGCGATCAAGCTGGTCCTGATCGACGGCACCGACCGCCTCAACCTCGACACCGACGCGAAGGCGACCGGGCCCGACGGCCCGTGCGGCGCGAGCGCCTGCTTCACGGCGGACGACCTCGCCTCCTGCGGCGGCGGCACCCTGGACCGCAACGAGTTCGTGCTCGGGCAGCTGGTCGGCGCGGACACCTTCGACATCGGCCACATCGGCCTGGGCGTCAACGGCGGCGGGATCGCCGGCCTCGGCGTCGTCGGCGGGCCGAGCAAGGCCGACGGCTGCACGGGGCTGCCGTTCCCGAAGGGCGACTTCTACGCGATCGACTACGTCGCGCACGAGATGGGCCACCAGTTCGGCGGCAACCACACCTTCAACGGGACCCAGGTCAACTGCTCGTCGCTCAACCGCAACGGCGGCACGTCGGTCGAGCCCGGGTCGGGCTCCTCGGTGATGGCGTACGCCGGTATCTGCGGGCAGGACGACCTGCAGCGACACACCGACCCCTACTTCTCCCAGCGCAGCATCGACGAGATCAGCACCACCGCGGCCGCGGCACCGGGCACCAGCAGCGAGTCGCAGACGGTCGCGCTCGCCGGCTTCGACACCGACGGCGACTCGTTCCAGCTCACCTACCCCGGGCACGCGCCGGTGACCGTGGTGCGCGGCACCACGACGTACACCGCCCTCAACGTGTCCTCGCAGATCTTCCAGCTGACCGGCTGCCGTCCGGTGCTCAGCGGCTACGACTCCGACAGCCCCCAGCTCAGCGACGACGGCTTCGAGGCGACCTTCAACACCGGGACCGGCTGCCGGAACACCGACCTGTCGCGGCTCGGCATCGGTGCGGTCACGGGCGGGGTGACGGGCTTCGTCGGCGTGCAGGTCCAGGGCGGGCCGCGCACCAACGGCGGTACCGTCAACGCGACCGGCAACCACGCGCCCACCGTCACCGCACCCGCGGACCGCACCCTCCCGATCCGGACGCCGTTCACGCTGACCGGGTCGGGCGCGGACGAGGACGGCGACGCGCTGACCTACCTGTGGGAGCAGAACGACACCGGCAGCGTCTCCGTCGCGGGCGGCACCGCCCTTGTCAGCAACACCAAGACCGACGGCCCGCTCTTCCGGGTCTTCGGCACCGCCGCGCAGGTCTCCGACGACGACGCGCTGGTCTCGCCCTCGCCGGGGGAGAACCTCGCCGACGGCACCACCAGCCGGACCTTCCCCGACCTGACCCAGGTGCTGGCCGGCAACACCAACGCCGCCAGCGGGACCTGCCCCGCCGCCCCCGCCGACACCTCGGCCGAGGTGCCGGCCGCCACCGTGGACTGCTACTCGGAGTTCCTCCCCACCTCGAGCTACGGCAACTCGGTCACGGGCGGTGCGATGCACTTCCGGCTGACCGCGCGCGACGGCTTCCCGACCGGTGGCGGCACCGCGCACGACGACGTCGTGCTGACGACCTCCCCGAGCGCCGGACCGTTCCTCGTGACGTCGCGTCCCACCGCCGGGCAGCCGGCGCAGGGCGGGACGCCCGAGACCGTGACGTGGGCCGTCAACGGCACCGCGGCGGCGGGCCTGGCGCCGCAGGTGCGGATCCTGCTGTCGACCGACGGCGGCCAGACCTACCCCCGCGAGCTCGTGGCCGCGACGGCCAACGACGGGTCCGAGGCGGTCACGCTGCCGCAGGTGAGCACGAGCCACGCGCGGATCCGCGTCGAGGCCGTCGACAACTACTTCTTCGACGTCAACGACGCCGACTTCTCCATCGCCTCGACCATGTCGCTCGGCGACGTGCCGGACCAGTCGGCGCAGTACAGCCACCCCTTCGCCGCGCCGGTCACGGTCGACGCGACCTCGGCCAGCGTCGACGGCGACCAGCTGACCGGCACCCTCAGCGGCGTCGCCGGCCTGACGGTCACCCGCACGTCGGCGTCGGCGGACGGCGTCCGTCCGGGCACGGCGACCTTCACGATCAGCGGTCCGGTCCTCGCGCCGCCCGGCAGCCACGTCGGCACGCTCAGCGTGTCCGAGCCGGGCGCCGGGGGAGCGACCGCGACCGACGACTTCACCACGACCGTCACCCCGGACGCCGCTGGCGTGGCCTACACCGGCCCCACCTCGGCGACCACCGACGACGCCTCGGACCCGACGGCGACGGTCGCGCTGCGGGCCACCGTCAGCGACACGAGCCCCGAGGCGGGCGACGTCTCCCAGGCGACGGTCACGTTCGTCGACCGCGCGACCGGGGGTGAGCTGTGCACCGCGGGCGCCGACGCCGGTGGCGTCGCGACCTGCACCGCGGACCTCGCCGTCGGGGACGACGACACGACGACGTACTCCGTCGGCAGCGTGGTCGGCGGCAGCTACACCCGCAACGACCCGGCCGACGACGCCGACGTGACGATCCACCGGGGCGCCGCCGACACCACCGCCCCCGACACCGAGATCACCGCCGGTCCGGGCAGCTTCTCGCTCGCCCGCACGGCGACGGTCCGGTTCCGGGCCAGCGAGGCCGGCACCACCTTCCGCTGTGCGCTCGACGGCGCCGTCGTCGCCTGCTCCGGCGACCGCGTCCGGGTCACCGGGCTGTCGGCCGGCCGCCACGTCGTGACGGTGGCGGCGCGGGACGCGGCCGGCAACCTGGACCCGAGCCCGGCCCGGCGCGTGTTCGCGACGCCGTACGACACCTCGGCGCTGGGCCGCTCCCCGCGGGACTGGACGCGGCACCGGAGCCCGAAGAGCTACCACCACGGCTACCTCGAGGCGACCTCGAAGGGCGCGCAGGTCTCGCTGAAGGGCAAGCGCTTCACCGACGTGGCGCTCGTCGTCTCCACCGGTCCCGGGCTCGGCCGGGTCGCGGTCCTGGTCGCCGGGAAGCGGGTCGGGACCGTCTCGCTGGCCTCGGCGCAGCGGCACGTGAAGGTGCTGGTCCGGGTCGCGACGTTCGGTGCGCCCCGCTCGGGCAAGGTGACCGTGCGCGCGCTGAGCAAGCGGCCGGTGCGGATCGAGGGGCTGGGCCTGCTCTAGCCGGTCCGGCCCGGGGCCGCGGGTGCGGGCTGGCAGGACGGGCACCAGTACGCCGCCCGCTCGCGCCCCGGGACGCCGAACATGTCGACGGCGATCGGGGTGCGGCACCGCCGGCACGGGCTGCGGTCGCGGCGGAAGACCCACATCCGCTCGCGCTCGCGCAGGTCGCCGGTCGTCGACTGGATCGCCCGCTCCTTGTTGAGCTCGAGCATCTGCTTGGCCCGCCGGACGAGCCGGGTCAGGTCGGGCACGTCGCCGACCGGCAGCGTCGGGTGCACGCCGCTGATGAAGCAGAGCTCGGCGCGGTACATCGTGCCGATGCCGGCCAGCCGGGTCTGGTCGAGGAGCACCTCGCCGATCGGCAGGTCGTCGTGCTCGTGCAGCCGGCGCAGCGCCTCGGCCTCGTCCCAGTCCGGTCCGAGCAGGTCGGGGCCGAGGTGGCCGACCACGTCGTCCTCGGCGGACCGCTCGATCAGCTCGACGATGCCGAGCGAGAAGCCGACGGCGACCTTGGTGTCCGTGTGCAGCACCACCCGGGCCTGGTGGACCGGGCGCGGCCACTTCCTGCCGTGGTCGAGGACCCGCCACGCGCCCTCCATCTTGAGGTGGGTGTGCAGCGTCCAGGACTCGCTGCCGCGGTCGACCCGGGTGAGCAGGTGCTTGCCGCGGGAGACGGTGCCGACGACGGTGCCGCCGCTGAGGTCCGCGGTGGCGTGCTGCGGAACGCGGAAGTCGCTGCGGACCAGCTCGTGGCCCGTGAGCGAGCGGTCGAGCAGCCGCCCGGCGCGATAGACGGTGTCACCCTCAGGCACGGAGTCGCAGCCCCCTCGGCGTGGAGACGAAGCCGGCGGCCTGCAGCGCCTGGCGCAGCGGGGTGTCGCCCGAGCCCAGGAGCTGCTCGCCGTCGGCCTTCTCGACGGTCAGCTTGCCCAGCGAGCCCCGGCGGGCCGCCTCGGCGAGCGACTCCGCGGCCGGGGTGAGCCGGTCCGCGTCGTCGCTCCACGTGAGCAGGGTCCGGCCGCCGCGCTCGACGTACAGCACGAGGTCGCCGTCGACCAGCACCACGATCGCGCCGGCCTTGCGGCCGGGCCGGTGGCCGCTGCCCTCCGGCCAGGGCAGGGCCGCCCCGAACGGGTTGGCGGGGTCGGTCGCGGCCAGCGCGACGGCGACGGGCTTGGCGTCGGGCGGCACCTCCGAGAACGTGCGCAGCCGGTCGATCGCACCGGACGTGCCGAACTGCGCGGCACCGAGCCCGTCGACGAAGTAGCCGCGCCGGCAGCGGCCGGAGTCCTCGAAGGCGGAGAGCACCTTGTAGACGGCGGCGAAGCCGCCCGCCACGCGCTCGCTCATCACGGCGCCCCGGATCACCACGCCGTGGCGGTCCAGCAGGCGCTCGGCGGTCGCGTGCGCGCGCCGGGTGGGGTCGGTGTCGAGCTCGGGCAGCAGCGCCCACCGGCCCGCGGTCTCGGGCGGACCGGTGCGGGCCGGCATCCGACCCCGGGCGCCGGTGGTCGACGACATCCGCAGCCGGGGCGGGGGTCGCTTGCTGCGGTGGCTCGGGGTGCCGGCGCGGGTGAGCGCGCGGAGCGGCGTGAGGGTGTCGTTGCTGATGCGCCCCGACCAGACGAGCTCCCACAGCGCGGCGGACAGCGCCCGGTCGTCGGTCGACTCCACGGCCTGCGCGAGCTGGCGGAAGAACCACGCGCCGCCGGGGGCGAGCGCGTCGAGGACCGCCTGGTGCAGCTCGGAGTGTTCGAAAGGGGTGGGGTCGGGCAGCGTCAGCGCGGCCTGGTCGGCGAGGTGCAGCGAGACCCAGCCGTCGGCGCCGGGCAGCGCGGCGTGGCCGGCCCAGAGGACCTCGCCGCTCGCCGTCAGCTCGTCGAGGTACGACGGCTCGTAGTCGCGCACGCGGGCCGCGAGGATCAGTGGCTCGAGCGCGGAGGCGGGCACCGGGCAGCCGGCGAGCTGGTCGATCGCGCTCAGCACGCCGTCGACCCCGCGCAGGCCGCCGCGCCCGCCGGTGCCGGCCGCCGCGACGTGCTGCCAGGCGGCCAGGAAGCGGCCGAGGGCGGACGGGTCGACCGGCTCGACCTCCTTGCGGAGCCGGGCCAGCGAGCGGCGGCGCAGCTTGCGGAGCACCTCGGCGTCGCACCACTCCGAGCCGGAGCCGGCGGGACGGAACTCGCCGTCGAGCACCCGTCCCTGCGCCGCGAGGCGCTGGAGCGTGTGCCGGACGACCGCGGCACCCAGCCCGAGCCGCTCGGCGACCTGGTCGGTCGTGAACGGGCCGTGGGTGCGGGCGAAGCGCGAGACGAGGTCGGCGAGCGGGTCCTCCACCGGGTCGGCGAAGGCATCGGGGGTGCCGGGCGGCACGGGGACGCCGAGCCCGTCGCGCAGCCGGCCGATGTCCTCGATGGCGGTCCAGCGCTCGTCGCCGCCCATCCGGACCTGCGTGACGCGGCGTACGTCGGCGAGGGCCTGGAGCCAGGCGGCCGGGTCGCCGTCGACGACCGAGCGGGCGGTCACCTCCGCCGTCGAGAGCGGGCCGAGCATCCGGAGCAGGTCGGCCACGCCCTCGGCGTCGCGGGCCAGCCGGTCGGGGGCGAGCCGCTGCAGCTCGGCCTCCACCTCGGCGAGCACCTCGGGGTCGAGCAGCTCGCGCAGCTCGGCGCGGCCGAGCAGCTCGGCGAGCAGGCCCTGGTCGAGCGACAGCGCGGCGGCCCGGCGCTCGGCGATGGGGGAGTCGCCCTCGTAGACGAACTGGGCGACGTACCCGAAGAGCAGGCTGCGGGCGAAGGGCGACGGCGCGTGGGTGGCGACGTCGACGACGCGGACCTCGCGGCGCTCGACACGACGCATCAGGCCGACGAGCGACGGCAGGTCGTAGACGTCCTGGAGGCACTCACGGACGGCCTCGAGCACGATGGGGAAGGAGGGGTACTTGCTGGCGACCTCGAGCAGGGCGGCCGCGCGCTGGCGCTGCTGCCAGAGCGGGGACCGGCGGCCGGGGTCGCGGCGGGGGAGCAGCAGCGCGCGGGCCGCGCACTCGCGGAAGCGTGCGGCGAAGAGGGCCGAGCCCCCGACCTCCTGGGTGACGAGGTCGTCGATCTCGTCCGCGTCGAAGACGATCACCTCGCCGCCGGGTGCCTCCGCGTCGGTGTCGGGGATCCGGATCACGATGCCGTCGTCGGAGGCGACCGCCTGGCCGTCGACGCCGTACCGCTCGCGCAGCCGCGCGTTGATCGCCAGCGCCCACGGCGCGTGCACCGGGGTGCCGTAGGGGGAGTGAACGACCAGGCGCCAGTCGCCGAGCTCGTCGCGGAAGCGCTCGACGAGCAGGGTGGTGTCGCTCGGCAGGATGTTGGTCGACTCGAGCTGCTCGTGGAGGTAGGTGACGAGGTTGCCGGCGGCCCAGTCGTCGAGGCCGTTCTCGCGGGCGCGGGCCTCGGCCTTGTCCTTCGGCAGCGCACCGAGCTCGCGGGTGAACGCGCCGATCGCGGCGCCGAGCTCGGCGGGGCGGCCGAGGGCGTCGCCCTTCCAGAACGGCAGCCGCCCGGGGATGCCGGGTGCGGGCGTGACCAGGACCCGGTCGTGGGTGATGTCCTGGATCCGCCAGCTGGTCGCGCCGAGCGCGAAGATGTCGCCGACGCGGGACTCGTAGACCATCTCCTCGTCGAGCTCGCCGACGCGCTTGCCCGGCCCCTCGCCGCCCACGAGGAAGACGCCGAAGAGGCCGCGGTCGGGGATGGTGCCGCCGCTGGTGACGGCCAGCCGCTGGGCACCCGGCCGGCCGGTGAGGGTGCCGGTAACGCGGTCCCACACGATCCGGGGCCGCAGCTCGGCGAACTCGTCGGAGGGGTAGCGGCCGCTGAGGAGGTCCAGCGTGGCGTCGTACGCCGAGCGCGGCAGCTGGGTGAACGGCGCGCTGCGACGGACCAGGGCGTAGAGCTCATCGGCGTCGACCGCCTCGAGCGCGGTGACCGCAACGACCTGCTGGGCGAGGACGTCGAGGGGGTTGGTCGGCACCCGCAGCGACTCGATCGAGCCCGAGCGCATCCGCTCGACCGCCACGGCGGTCTGGGCGAGGTCGCCGCGGTGCTTGGGGAAGAGCACGCCGCGCGAGATCTCGCCGACCTGGTGACCGGCGCGCCCCACCCGCTGCAGGGCGCTGGCCACGCTGGGCGGGGACTCGATCTGGATGACCAGGTCGACCGCGCCCATGTCGATGCCGAGCTCGAGCGAGCTGGTCGCGACGACCGCCGGGAGGCGGCCACGCTTCAGGTCGTCCTCGATCAGGCCCCGCTGTTCCTTGGAGACCGAGCCGTGGTGGGCCTTGGCGATGACCGTCTCGGCGCCGGAGGTGGCCCCGGACTGCGCCATGATCTCGGCGGGGGAGCCGTTCGCCGGTCGAGGAGGTTGCGCAGCAACCGTCTCGAGACCAGCGGCTCGCTCCCCGGCCCGGGTCGTCGCGATCTCGTTGAGCCGCGCGGTCAGCCGCTCCGCGAGGCGGCGCGAGTTGGCGAAGACGATCGTCGAGCGGTGCGCCTCGATCAGGTCGACGACGTTCTCCTCGACGTGCGGCCAGATGGAGGTGTTGCGCGCCCCGTCCTCGGCGTCCTCGTCGAAGGCGCCGCCGTCGGGCGCGGTCATGTCCTCGACCGGGACGACGACCTCAAGGTCCCACTCCTTGGCCGACGGGGGCGCCACGATCTCGACCGGCGCGGTGCCGCCGAGGAAGCGGGCCACCTCCTCGAGCGGACGCACGGTCGCGCTCAGCCCGATCCGTTGCGCCGGCTTCTCGAGCAGCGAGTCGAGGCGCTCGAGGGTCAGCGCCAGGTGGGCCCCGCGCTTGGTGCCGGCGACCGCGTGCACCTCGTCGACGATCACGGTCTCGACGCCGCGCAGCGACTCGCGCGCCTGCGAGGTGAGCATGAGGAACAACGACTCGGGCGTCGTGATCATGATGTCCGGCGGGGCGGTCACGAGCTTGCGGCGATCGGCGGCCGAGGTGTCCCCGGACCGCAGACCCACGCTCACCTCGGGCACGGATGCGCCGAGCCGGTCGGCAGTGTGCCGGATCCCGGTCAGCGGCGCACGCAGGTTGCGCTCGACGTCGACGGCCAGCGCCTTGAGCGGTGACACGTAGAGCACCCGGCAGCGCTTCGTCTTGTCGTCGGGACGCGGCTCCGTCAGCAGGCGGTCGATGGACCAGAGGAACGCGCTGAGCGTCTTGCCGGACCCCGTCGGTGCCACCACCAACGCGTGCCGACCCGCGCCGATCGCCTCCCACGCGCCCGCCTGGGCGGGCGTGGGCTCGGCGAAGGCAGCCGCGAACCACGTGCGCGTGGGTTCGCTGAACCGGGCGAGGACATCGGGCACGGGCCCATCCTTGCCGACGGCACCGACAGTGGGGGTACGGGCCGGCTCGCTACGAGTCGGGCAGGGGAGCGCCGTCCGGCCAGGCGGCGACGCAGACCTTGTTGCCCGAGGCGTCGGAGAGGATCCACGCGCCGGGGGCGTTCGAGTCGTCCACCATGCGGCCACCGGCCGCGACGGCCGCCGCCACCCGCGCCTCCGCCTCGTCGCGGGCCAGCGAGACGTCCACGTGCATCGCGTGCCGCAACGGCTTGTCGGGATCGAGGTCCTGCATCCACACGGTCGAGCCCTGGCCGAGGGGGTCGAGGCAGTTGTCGTCGTGCAGGCTCGCGTACCCCAGGACCGTCCGCCAGAAGCCGAGGTCGATCGACTCCGGCCTGGCCGCGATCGCCAGCTGGACCTCGTGGACGGCTCCCCGGTCGGCCGTCGCGCCCCGCTGCCGCGCCACCGCCGAGATCGTGCGCGCGACGTCGACGTGGTCGGCCTCCGTGCCCCACATCTCCCGGGTGAGCTTGACCGTCAGGCGGTCCGACGCGGCGCTCAGCACCGTCCGTGGGGGCAGGCCCTCGACGTCGGCCACCGCGGCTGCCAGGAGCGCGGCCTCCTGCAGGCTGTCGACGCGGAACACCGCCGTTGGACCGCCGTGGAGCACCACCCAGTCGTCGACGTCCTCGGCGGCGAGGAACTGCCGCCACCCCTCCTCGCTCATGCCCGGCATCGTAGGCCTCGACCGGCGCCCACGCGCCGTACCTCGTCGCGGTGGTGACCCGCTCCGACCGGCCCGTACGCTCGAGGACGTGAGCGTCGTACCCGCAACCACCATCGCCCTGAGCGCCCGCTTCGCCGGCGACCTGCCGGAGATGGCGGTGCCGTGGCAGGCCGAGGAGGCACCGGACCCGCAGCTGCTGGTGCTCAACGAGCCGCTGGCGCGCGAGCTCGGTCTCGACCCGGAGCACCTGCGCTCGCCCGAGGGGCTGGGGCTGCTGACCGGCACCGTGGTGCCGGAGGGGGCGCGGCCGGTGGCGCAGGCGTACTCCGGGCACCAGTTCGGCGGCTTCTCGCCGCGGCTGGGGGACGGGCGGGCGCTGCTGCTGGGGGAGCTCACGGGTCCCGACGGGCAGCTGCGCGACCTGCACCTGAAGGGCTCCGGACGGACGCCGTTCGCGCGCGGGGGCGACGGCCTGGCCGCGGTCGGGCCGATGCTGCGCGAGCACGTGATCAGCGAGGCGATGCACGCGCTGGGCATCCCCACCACGCGGTCGCTCGCGGTCGTGGCGACCGGGCGCACGATCCGGCGCGAGACGCTGCTGCCGGGTGCCGTGCTGGCGCGGGTGGCGAGCAGCCACCTGCGGGTGGGCAGCTTCCAGTACGCCGCGGCCTCGGGTGACGTCGCGCTGACGCGCCGGCTGGCCGACCACGCGATCGCGCGCCACCACCCGGCCGCTGCGGACGCGGAGTCGCCGTACCTCGCCTTCTTCGACGCCGTCGTCGCCGCCCAGGCCGCGCTCGTCGCGCGGTGGATGCTGGTCGGCTTCGTGCACGGCGTGATGAACACCGACAACATGACGATCTCGGGGGAGACGATCGACTACGGCCCGTGCGCGTTCCTCGACGCCCACGACCCCGCGACGGTCTTCAGCTCGATCGACGAGCAGGGCCGCTACGCGTTCGGCAACCAGCCCGTGGTCGCGGAGTGGAACCTCGCCCGCCTCGCCGAGTCGCTGCTGCCGCTGCTGGACGACGAGCAGGAGCGGGCGGTCGAGATCGCGGTCGCGTCGCTGGGCCGGTTCCGTGTGGCGTACGCCGACGCCTGGTCCGCCGGCATGGCGGCCAAGCTCGGACTCCCCGCGGGGCTCTCCGCCGACGTGGCATCCGGGCTGGTCGACGAGCTGACCGGGCTGATGGTCGCTGGGCACGTGGACCACACGGGCTGCTTCCGGGCCCTGGGCGCCGCGGCGGCCGGTGACCTCGAGCCGGCGCGCGGGCTCTTCCTCGACCTCGCGGGCTTCGATGCCTGGCTCGCGCGATGGCTGGCGGTCGCGCCGTCGGCTGCGACGATGGACCGGGTCAATCCCGTCTACGTCCCGCGCAACCACCTCGTCGAGGAGGCGCTCACGGCGGCGACCGGGGGAGACCTCGGACCGCTCACCACCCTCCTGGACGTGCTGGCGCAGCCGTTCGACGAGCGGCCCGGTCTCGAGCGCTTCGCCCAGCCCGCCCCGGGCGACTTCGGCGCGACGTACCGGACGTTCTGCGGCACCTGAGGGCGGCTGTCGGCCGGGCCGGCGGTGGGGTAGCCACCGTTCTTGCCGCGGTTTCGGTGGACAGGTCACCGCTGCGCGGGCGCGCTGCGGGTCGGCGGTGGGTGGGCCACCGTTCGAGCCGGTGATCCGGTGGCCTGGTCACCGCCCCCGGCGAGCGCCCGCCATCACAGCCGCGCCCGCGCCTGCTGCACGGCCAGCACGCCGCACGTCACGGCGAGCACGCCGAGCCACACGGACACGTCGGCCACGGACGCCAGCGCGGCGAGCAGGAGCGGCACGCCGAACCCGACGTACGCCGTCGCGTAGAACGCCGCCGACACGGTCCCGAGCCGGCCCTCGGCCGCGACGGTGGGCAGGCGGGCCAGGCCGCTGGCGAGCGAGAGTCCGCCGCCGGCCCCCAGGACCACCGCGGCCGGGACGGCGAGGAGCAGCAGCGCGGGCACGGCGGCCGCGACGGCCGTGAGGGCGAAGCCGACGAAGCCGCAGGCGGCGGCGACGGGGGCGGTGCGCGCACCGAGCCGGCCCTGCAGGGGAGCCGCGAGGCTGCCGGCGCCGAGGGTGGCGCCGGCGAGCAGGCCGGTGAGCGCGACCGGCGCCGCGGGCAGGCCGATGAGCACCGGCACCCCGGCGATCGCGCTGGCGGGGAAGGCGTAGACGCACACCGCGAGCGGGGCGACGACGAGGACGGCGGCCGAGAGCCGGCCGGGGAGAAACGGGCTGCGCGAGACCACGTCATGCACGTCGACGGCCCGCGGGACCAGCGTCTCGGTGACGGTCCAGGCGGCGGCCAGGGCGAGCAGCAGCGCCACCACGTGCAGGAGGTACGGCAGGATCAGCGGCCACGGCCCCCACTGCCCGATCAGCCCGGCGATGGCGGGCCCGATCGCGAAGCCACCGGTCATCGCGACGGCCGCGGTCCGCGGGCCCGACCGGCTGCCCTCGCGCACCGCCGCCTCGACCAGCCAGGCACTGCCGACCGTGAACACCGCGCCGGCACCGGCGCCCTGCAGGAAGCGGACGAGGAACAGCAGCGGCTCGTGGTGCGCCACGGTGACGTAGAGCAGCGAGGTCAGCGCCGAGAACAGGGTGACGGGGATCGCCACCCGGCGCCGGCCCCAGCGGTCGGCGGCCGGCCCGGCCAGGGCGACCGCGGGCATCAGTCCCAGGGCGTACACCCCGAACAGCGCCGTCACCGACGTCGACGACATGTCGAGCTCGGCGCGGTAGACGAGCAGCAGGGGAGTGGGGATGTTCGTCCCGGCCGCCGCCGCGAGCAGCAGCAGTCCCAGGCGTCGCTCCGAGCTGCGCGTCATCGCGCCACCGTAACGTGGTCGTGACGCAAACCCGTTCGGCACTGTCGTCGCAGGAAGTTAGGGTGCCGCTCGTGCCTGAGAACGATTCGATGATCCATGCCCGCGGGCTCCGCAAGTCCTTCGGCGACTTCGAGGCCGTGAAGGGCATCGACGTGACCGTGCGACGCGGCGAGGCCTTCGGGTTCCTCGGCCCGAACGGCGCCGGCAAGTCCTCCACGATGCGGATGATCGCGGCCGTCTCGCCGATCAGCGGCGGCGAGCTGCGGATCCTCGACATGGACCCCGCCAACGACGGTCCCGCGGTGCGTGCGCGCCTCGGCGTGTGTCCCCAGGAGGACACCCTCGACACCGAGCTGACCGTGCGCGACAACCTCTTCGTCTACGGCCGCTACTTCGGCCTGCCGCGCAAGGAGGTGCGCGCCCGGGTCGACGAGCTGCTCGAGTTCGTCCAGCTCACCGAGAAGGCCGACGCGATGGTCGACGACCTCTCGGGCGGCATGAAGCGCCGCCTCACGATCGCGCGCAGCCTGATCAACGGTCCCGACCTGCTGCTGCTCGACGAGCCGACCACCGGCCTCGACCCGCAGGCCCGTCACGTCGTGTGGGACCGGCTCTTCCGCCTCAAGCAGCAGGGCGTGACCCTGGTGCTGACCACCCACTACATGGACGAGGCCGAGCAGCTGTGCGACCGCCTCGTCGTCATGGACAAGGGCGTGATCGTCGCGGAGGGCTCGCCGCTCGAGCTGATCCGCACGCACTCCACCCGCGAGGTCGCCGAGCTCCGCTTCGGCGTCTCCCGGGAGGGTGACACCCACGAGGCCCTCGCCGAGAAGGTCGCCGACCTCGGCGAGCGCGTCGAGGTGCTGCCCGACCGGCTCCTCGTCTACGGCCACGACGGCGAGGAGATCATCGCCAAGGTGCACGAGCGCGGCCTCGAGCCGGCCGTCACGCTCGTACGCCGCTCCACCCTCGAGGACGTCTTCCTGCGCCTCACCGGCCGGACGCTGGTCGACTGATGGCCGACAGCAGCACCCAGGTCGGTCCGCCGACGAACGTCCTCGCCGGGGCGGCCCGCCTCTTCGACTACTGGGCGATCGCCTACAAGCGCACCTGGAAGGGCAGCGCGATCTCGTCGTTCGTGACGCCGCTGCTCTACATCCTCGCGATGGGCGTCCTGCTCGGCGGCTTCATCAAGGGCGACCCCAGCAAGCTCGAGGGCGCCACGTCGTACCTCTCCTTCGTCGCCCCCGGCATGGTCGCCGCACAGGCGATGACGACCGTCTTCGGCGAGGTGACCTACCCCGTCATGGGCATGATCAAGTGGCACAAGACGTACTTCTCGATGATCGCCACCCCGCTCGGCGTGCCCGAGGTGATCCTGTCCCACCTGGCGTTCGTGCTGTTCCGGGTCGCCACCACCTCGGCGGTCTTCATCGCGGTGATGGCCTGCTTCGGCGTCTTCTCCTCGGTGCCGGGGGTGATCGCGGCGTTCTTCGTGCAGCTGCTCATCGGCCTCGCGTTCGCCACGCCGCTCTACGCGTTCTCCGCCGGCCTCAAGGACGAGAGCGCGTTCTCGCTGGTCTTCCGGCTCGGCATGATCCCGCTGTTCCTCTTCTCGGGCGCGTTCTTCCCGGTCTCCAACCTGAACGCCGTCATGGAGTCGCTCGCCCGGGTCACGCCGCTGTGGCACGGCGTCGACCTCACCCGGATGCTCACGCTCGGCGTCGTCGACTGGTCAATGGTGGCCGTCCACGTCGCCTACCTCGGCGTGCTCGCGCTGGCTGGCTGGCTCTGGGCCGTCCGCCGCCTCGGCCGCAGGATGGTGCTCTGACATGGCGATGCTCACGACCTCCGTCGGTCGCGCGGCCGCCTCCCCGGTCTCGGCCGGCGAGGCCACCGGCCTGCTGCTCTACCGCAACTACCTGGCCTACCGCCGCGCCTGGTACATCTTCGTCAGCGGCTTCCTCGAGCCGGTCTTCTACCTCTTCTCGATCGGCGTCGGCGTCGGCCAGCTGATCAGCGGCTTCGAGTTCAACGGCCAGACGATCCCGTACGCCGAGTTCGTGGCGCCCGGCATGCTCGCCGCGTCCGCGATGAACGGCTCGCTGCTCGACTCGACCTTCAACTTCTTCTTCAAGCTGAAGTACAACAAGCTCTTCGACCAGATGCTGGCGACGCCGCTGACGACGATGGACATCGCGCGCGGCGAGCTGAGCTGGTCGCTGCTGCGCGGCGGCATCTACTCCGCGGCGTTCCTCATCGTCATGGTCGCGATGGGCCTGGTGTCGTCGTGGTGGGCGCTGCTGGTGGTGCCCGCGACGCTGCTGATCGGGCTCGCCTTCGGCGGTGTCTGCATGGCGCTCACGACCTACATGCGCAGCTGGCAGGACTTCGAGTTCGTCACCCTCGCGACGCTGCCGATGTTCCTGTTCTCGGCGACCTTCTTCCCGATCACGGCCTTCCCGACCGCGGTGCGGTGGATCGTCGAGCTCACGCCGCTCTACCGCGGCGTCGTGCTGTGCCGCGAGCTCACGACCGGCGCGCTCAGCTGGGGCTCGGTCGCCAGCGTCGTCTACCTCGTCGCGATGGGGCTGGTCGGCCTGATGATCGTGCGCCGGCGCCTGGACAAGCTGCTGCTCACCTGAGCCGCAGCGCGAAGAGCTCGGTGTCGATCCAGCGGCCGAGCTTGAAGCCGACCTCGGGCAGCACGCCCACGGACGCGAACCCGCACGCGCGGTGCAGCGCGGCGCTCGCGGGGTTCGGCTGCGCGACGACCGCGACCACCAGGTGCACCCCGTCCGCGCGCAGCAGGTCCAGCAGGGCGTCGTACAGCTGCCGGCCCACCCCACGGCCCTGGGCCGCGGGCGCGAGGTAGACCGAGGACTCCCGGGTGCGGGCGTACGCCGGGCGGGGGCGGTACGACGACGAGTAGGCGTAGCCCAGCACGGCGCCGTCGGCCTCGGCGACGAGCACGTGGTCACCCGGCTCCGCGCTCGCGAGTCGTGCCGCCCAGTAGGCCGGCGGTGGCGGCTCGACGTCGAAGGTCGCGATGCCGTGCGCGACCTGCTCGTCGTAGATCGCCGAGATCGACGGCAGGTCCTCGGGGGTGGCCGGGCGTATCCGCATGGCGCCATTCTCGCGGGGGTTGGCAGGATGGGCGCATGGACATCGAGCCGGACACCAAGGACTGGACGTGGGTGCTCGACCGCCCCTGCCCGGACTGCGGCTTCGTCGCGGCCGACGTGCCGGTCGGGCGCCTGCCGCAGGAGATCCTCGACAACGCGGCGTCGTTCGCGGTCGCCCTCGCCGGGCCCGAGGTCACCACGCGCCCGACGCCGGGGACCTGGTCGGTGACGGAGTACGCCTGCCACGTCCGCGACGTCCACGTCCTCTTCGACCAGCGCGTCCGCGCGATGCTGGACGAGGACGAGCCGCACTTCGCCAACTGGGACCAGGACGAGACCGCTCGCACCGAGCGGTACGACCGGCAGGACCCCGCCGACGTCGGGCCGGCCCTGCTGGAGGCGGCCGCCGCCGTCGCCGCGACCTACGCCGCCGTGCCCGAGCGCGGCGCCGACGCCTGGGGTCGCCGCGGGGTCCGCAGCAACGGCAGCGAGTTCACCGTCGAGAGCCTCGGCCGCTACCACCTGCACGACGTCGTCCACCACCTCCACGACGTGGCCCGGGCCGCCCGGCACGCCACCGTGGCGTCGTACGACGCGAGCGCGGTCGCCTTCGCCGACGGGGTGGGCCTCTCGGCCGACGTCGAGGCGATGGCGGCGCGCTTCGCCGCGGGCCTGGCGCCCGACGCCCGGGTGCTCGAGATCGGCAGCGGTCCCGGCCACGACGCGGCCCTGCTGGAGCGGCTCGGCCTGCACGTGCGCCGCACCGACGTCAGCCGCGGCTTCGCCGAGCTGATGCGCGCCGACGGACACCGTGTCGACGTCCTCGACCCGCTCGTCGACGACCTCACCGACCCCGAGCGCCCCGGGACGCCGTACGACGGCGTCTGGGCGAACGCCTCGCTGCTCCACGTGGTCCGGCCCGACCTCGTCGTGGTGCTGCGGCGGCTCGCCGACGTCACCCGGCCCGGCGGCCTGTTGGAGGTCACCCTCAAGGAGGGCGACGGCGACGCGTGGTCGACGCACGGGCACGTCAGCGGCCCGCGGCACTTCACCTACTGGCGGCCCGAGCCGCTGCGCGCCGTCCTGGCCGCCGCCGGCTGGGAGGTCGCGACGATCGAGCAGCGCGAGGGCTGGAACGGCACCCGGTGGCTCGACGTCCGCGCCACGAGGGCCGAGCGATGAGGACGGGGCGATGAGGCACACCCCATGAGACACACGGAGTTCTGGTCGCGGCTCGAGCACGCGCTCGGGCGGGCGTACGCCGGCGCGTGGGCCAGCCAGTACGTCATGGGCGACCTCGGCGGCCGCACCGCCGAGGAGGCCCTCGACGCCGGCGTCCCGCCCAAGGAGGTGTGGGCCTCGGTCTGGCGCGCGCTCGACCTGCCGGCCACCGAGCGGTGACCACCACCGTCACCCCCGACGTCGTCGCCGTCCAGCGGCGCACCGTCGCGACCCTGATCGCCGCCCAGGTCGTCGGCGCGACCGGCATCACGATCGGGATCGCGACCGCCTCGCTGCTGGCCCGCGACCTCTCCGGCTCGGAGAAGCTGGCCGGCCTCTCGCAGACCTTCCAGGTCCTGGGCACGGCCGTGGCGGCCTTCCTCCTCGCCCGCCTGATGTCGCGGCGCGGCCGGCGCGCGGGGCTGGTGACGGGCTACCTGCTCGGTGCCGCGGGCGCCGTCACCGCGGTGGTCGCCGGCGTCGTCGGCTCGATGGCGCTGCTGCTCGTCGGCGCGCTGCTCCTGGGCGCCACCTCGGCCGCCAACAGCGGGGCGCGGTACGCCGCCACGGACCTCGCCCCGGCCCGGACCCGCGCCCGCTCCCTGTCCACGGTCGTGTGGGCGAGCACGATCGGCGCGGTCGCCGGCCCGAACCTGACCGGCCCCGCGGGCGGCCTGGCCCGCGTCCTCGGCATCCCTGAGCTCACCGGTCCCTTCGCGGTCGGCAGCATCGGGATGCTGGCCGCCGCGGTGGTCATCGGGGTCTTCCTGCGCCCGGACCCGTTGCTGCTGGCCCGGGCCGAGGCCGGCGCGCCGGCCACGGCGCCGACCGGCACGTCGTGGGGGCGCGCGGTCGCCGCGGTCCGCGAGCGACCGGTCCTCGGCTGCGCCGTGGCCGGGCTGGCCGCGGCCCACGCCGCGATGGTCGCGGTGATGGTGATGACGCCGCTGCACATGGAGCACGGCGGCGCGGAGCTGCGCGTGATCGGCGTGGTGATCAGCGTGCACGTGCTCGGGATGTTCGCGTTCTCGCCGGTCGTCGGCTGGCTCGCCGACCGCCACGGCCGACCGCCGGTGCTCGTCGCCGGCGGCGTCCTGCTGCTGGTCTCCCTGGTGATCGCGTCCCGGTCGCCGGAGGGCAGCTCGTGGCAGATCTTCGTCGGGCTCTTCCTGCTGGGCCTCGGCTGGTCCTTCGCCACGGTGGCGAGCTCGACCCTGGTGGCCGACCACGCGCCGCTCGACGCCCGCACCGACGTCCAGGGGGCCGCGGACCTCGTGATGGGGCTGACCGCCGCAGCCGCCGGCGGCCTGGCCGGGGTCGTCGTCGGCGTCTGGGGCTACGCCACGCTCGCGCTGCTCTGCCTGGCCCTGGTCGCGGTCGTCGTCACGGCCGGTCTGGCCGCTGGGGCGGACTGGCAGACTGCCCCGCATGAGCGCTGACATCGCCGACGTCGCCGTGATCGGCGGCACCGGCTTCTACTCCTTCCTCGACGACCCCGACGAGCACACCGTCGAGACGCCGTACGGCGCCCCGTCCGCGGCGATCGCCGTCGGCACCGTCGCCGGCCGCCGCGTGGCGTTCCTGCCGCGGCACGGCAACCACCACGAGTTCCCGCCCCACCGCATCAACCACCGCGCCAACCTGTGGGCGCTGCGCTCGCTCGGCGTCCGGCAGGTGCTGGCCCCCTGCGCGGTCGGCGGGCTGCGCCACACCGTCGAGCCCGGCGACGTCGTCGTCCCGGACCAGCTGGTCGACCGCACACAGGGCCGGGTGTCGTCGTACGTCGAGACCGGCGCGGTGCACCTGCCCTTCGCCGACCCCTACTGCGACCGGATCACCGCCACGGTCGCGGCGGCCGACGCCCGGATCAAGAAGGGCGGCACCATGGTCGTGATCGAGGGGCCGCGCTTCTCGACGCGCGCCGAGTCGCAGCACTACGCCCAGCAGGGCTGGGACCTGATCAACATGACGGGGGCGCCCGAGGCGATGCTCGCGCGCGAGATGCGCCAGTGCTACGCCGCCATCGCGCTCGTCACCGACATGGACGCGGGCGCCGAGACCGGCTCCGGGGTCGGCCAGGAGGAGGTCTTCGCGCTGTTCAAGGCGAACCTCGAGCGGCTCAAGGGCCTGCTGACCGACACCGTCGCCGCGCTGCCGGACCCCGACGGCTGCTCGTGCTCCACGTGGGCCGACGGCATGGAGCTCACCTACGACGTCCCCGGCACGACGATCGGCGGCGGCGCGTGAAGGTCCTGCTCACCGGCTCGGCCGGCTTCATCGGCACCGCCATCGCCGCCCAGCTCGAAGAGGCCGGCGACGAGGTCGTCAAGGTCGACCTGATGCTCGAGATGGCGCACGGTGAGGCCGTCCCGCCCGCGGACACCCAGCTGCTCGACGTGCGACGGGCGGGGGAGTGGACCGACCTGCTGCAGGGCGTGGACGTCGTCTGCCACCAGGCCGCGCTCGTCGGCGCCGGCGTGCGGGTCGCCGACCTGCCCGACTACGCGGGCCACAACGACTACGGCACGGCGGCGCTGCTCGCCGCCATGCACGAGGCCGGGGTCTCGCGGCTCGTCCAGGCCTCCTCGATGGTGGTGTACGGCGAGGGCCGCTACGCCTGCCCCGACCACGGTGATCAGACGCCGCCGCCCCGCGAGCGCGCCGCGCTCGACGGCGGGGACTTCGACAACCACTGCCCGTCCTGCGGCCGCACGCTGACCTGGGAGCTGGTCGACGAGTCGGCCCGGCTCGACCCCCGCAGCACGTACGCCGCCAGCAAGGTCGCCCAGGAGCACTACGCCTACGCCTGGGTGCGGCAGGCCGACGCGGCGGCCATCTCGCTGCGCTACCACAACGTCTACGGCCCCGGGATGCCCCGCGACACGCCGTACTCCGGCGTGGCCGCGATGTTCCGCTCCTCGCTGGAGCGCGGCGAGGCGCCACAGGTCTACGAGGACGGCGGGCAGATGCGCGACTTCGTCCACGTCGCCGACGTGGCCCGCGCCAACGTCGCCTCGATCCGCGCGATCGCCCAGGAGGGCGGCGGCCACTACGCGGCGTACAACGTCGCCTCGGGGCACCCGGTCGGGATCAAGGAGGTGGCCGAGAAGGTCGCCGCCGGCACCGGGCGCGCCATCGCCCCGGAGGTGACCGGGGGCTACCGGCTCGGCGACGTGCGGCACATCGTCGCGTCGCCCGAGCGCGCGCGCCGCGAGCTCGGGTTCAGCGCCGAGATCCTGCCCGAGCAGGGGCTGGCCGAGTTCGCGACCGCCCCGCTGCGCGCCTGACGGACCCCCGGCGGGCTACCAGCTCGTGTAGAGCAGGTGCTGCACGACGAGCGCGGTGACCAGCTGGAGGGCCATGCCCCACTTGCGCCAGCGCTCGGGCAGCAGGCAGACCGCCAGCAGCAGCCACGGCACGAACGGCAGCCAGATCCGCTCGACCTCGGCCTTGCTCATCCGGGACGCGTCGGCGACCGCCACCGCCGCCGCGGCGGCGACGGCGAGCTGGGTGACGACGGGCGGGACCAGCCCGTCCGAGCCACCCCGGGCCCGGAGCCGGCGCACGCACGCCAGCCCGGCGGCCAGCAGCGGCCCCGCGCTGATGAGGAGCGCGGCGAGGTTCCCCCAGAGCCAGTACGACGCCGGGCGGTCCTTCGCGATGCCCGCCCAGTAGCGGTCGTTGAGGACGGGGTAGGCCTCCCACCAGGCGTAGCCCGCCACCGCGAACCCCAGGACGACCGCCAGCGCGGCCGCCCCGGCGACCGGCAGCTGCACCCAGCGGCGACCGTGGGCCACGACGACGAGCGCGACCAGCCCGATGAGCGGCAGGCCGTAGGACATCATCACGGCGGCCCCGAGCAGCAGCCCGGCGAGCACGGTCCACGCCAACGCGCGGGCCCGGTCGGCGTGCGTGGCGCCGATCGCCAGTGCCGCCAGGCCCCAGGCGGCGACGCACGCGAAGAGCGCGTCGGCCGAGACGGCCATGAAGACGGCGGCGGGCCCGAGCACAAGGAACGGCGCGGCCCGGCGGGCCATCGCCTCGGCACCGAGGGCACGCAGCGTGGTCATCACCGCCAGCGCGGTCGTGGCGACCAGGACGGTCACGACCATCCCGGCCGCGAAGTCGCCGCCGAGCCCGACCCGGTCCAGCCCGACGAAGACGAGCAGCGCGCCCGGCGGGTGGCCGGCGACGTGGGTGACCCAGTTGTCGGGCGTGCCGTAGGGGATCTTGTCGATGAAGCCCTGGAGCATCGCGTGCACGTCGGTGACCTGGCGGGCCGTCTGGAGGTACTCGTCGTCGTTGCCCAGCACCCGCGAGATGCCGCTGGAGCCGTCGACGAACGCGAGCGAGAGCAGCCACGCCAGCCCAGCGGCGTACGACGCGAGCAGGAGGGTGCGCCAGCTGAGCCGCTCGGCCAGCCCGGCGGCGTACCTCCAGCCGAGCGCAGCGAGGAGCAGCGCCGGGACGGTGCCGGGGCCGACCTTGGGCTCCCAGTAGCCGTGCAGCGGCGGGAAGAACGAGTCGCCGGACGCGCGCGCGTGGACGTCCCAGCCGAAGAGCGGCGGCACGACGATCGCCGCGAGCACGAGGAGCAGCCCGGTGACGAGCCCGGCCCACGGGGCCAGGGGAGAGACGGTCGACCTCGACATGGCGCGACCCTACGGGGGCGGCCCAGCCGCGACCGGTCTGGTCCTGTCACGTCACCGGGCCGTAAGGGTTTGCGGAGGTCGCTGGGAGGACACGAGCCCTAGCGTGAGCACCATGCCCCCCGTGTGCGACCTCGTCCTGCCCTGCAAGGACGAGGGCCCTGCCCTGCGCGGGCTGCTGCCGCTCGTCCCCGACACCTTCGCGGTGATCGTCGTGGACAACGGCTCGAGCGACGACACGGCGACCGTCGCGACCGATCTCGGCGCCGAGGTGGTGAAGGAGGGCGTTCCCGGGTACGGCGCAGCCGTGCACGCAGGACTGCTCGCCGCCACCCACGAGTACGTCGCCTTCATGGACGGCGACGGCTCCTTCGACCCCGCCGAGCTGCTGCCGATGCTCGAGGTGGTCCGCTCGGGGGAGGCGGACTTCGCCGTCGGTCGTCGTCGCCCGGTGAGCCGGGGCGTCTGGCCGTGGCACGCGCGGGCGGGCAACGCCCTGATCGTCGCCTGGCTGCGCCGCCGGATCGCCATGCCGGCCCACGACATCGCGCCGATGCGGGTCTGCCGCCGCGAGGACCTGCTGGCCCTCGGGGTGCAGGACCGGCGCTTCGGCTACCCCGTCGAGCTGCTGCAGAAGGCCACCCGCGCGGGCTGGCGCTTCGACGAGCGCGACGTGTCCTACCACCCGCGCGCCGAGGGCACCCGCTCCAAGGTCTCGGGCTCCGTGAAGGGCACCTTCCGCACCGCCCGCGACTTCTGGAAGGTGCTCTCGTGAGCGCCCGGATGCTCGTCGTCGCCAAGGCGCCGGTCCCCGGCCGGGTGAAGACCCGGCTCGGTGCCGACATCGGGATGGACGAGGCCGCCGGGATCGCCGCGGCCGCGCTCGTCGACACACTGGCCGCCTGCCGCGACGCGGTCGGGGCCGAGCAGTGCACGCTCTCGCTCGACGGCGACCTCGCCGACGCCGTCCGCGGCGACGAGCTGCTCGACCTCGTCGAGGGGTGGGCGGTCCACCCGCAGGTCGGCGACGACTTCGCCGCCCGGCTGGTCCACGCCCACGCCGGTGTCGCCGACGGTCCCGGGCCGGTCGTGCAGGTCGGGATGGACACCCCCCAGGTGACGCCGGGCCTGCTGCTCGACGCCGCCGGCGCCCTCGGGGACGGCGACGCCGTGCTCGGGCCGGCCGACGACGGTGGCTGGTGGGTGCTCGTGCTGCGCGACCCCGCAGCGGCCGCGGCCCTCGCCGACGTCCCGATGTCCACGCCCACGACGTACGACGACACCCGCCGCGCCCTCGAGGACCGCGGGCTCACCGTCAGCACCACGGCGACGCTGCGCGACGTCGACACCGTGCCGGACGCCGACCTCGTCGCCGAGGTCGCGCCTGGCAGCCACTTCGCGCGGGCCTGGTCCGCCTGCCGTTCGACCCCGGGAGCCCGCCGATGAGCCTGGAACCACTCGAGTCACCCGAGGCCCCGCGGCTGCGCGACGCCTCCTTCTCCCACGTCTTCTCCCAGGCGCTGCGCGGGCACCCGTGCTCGGTCGTCGGCCTCGACGAGGAGCCGCAGCCGCTGCCGATGGGCGAGTGGACCCGCGACGCCGACGACGACGACCTCGCGCTGCTCGCGCTCTGCGAGGGGCCGACCATCGACGTCGGCTGTGGCCCAGGCCGGCTGAGCGCCCGGCTCGCCGAGCTGGGCCACGTCGTGCTCGGCGTCGACGTCGTCCACGAGGCGGTCCTGCAGACCCGCGCGCGCGGCGTGTCCGCGATCGTGCGCAACGTCTTCGACGCGCTGCCGGGCGAGGGCCGCTGGCGCACCGCGCTCCTCGCGGACGGCAACATCGGCATCGGCGGCGACCCCGTCGCCCTGCTCGCGCGTGCCCGGGAGCTGCTCGACCCGCGCGGTCGGGTCGTCGTCGAGCTCGCGGCCCCCGAGGTCGGCTTCCGGTCGTCGTGGGCGCAGCTGCACTGCGGCGACGCGCGCAGCCGGCCCTTCCGCTGGTCCGTGGTCGGCGCCGACTCGATCCACGAGGTCGCCGCCGAGGCCGGGCTGGCCGTCACGGGCGCCCACGTCATCGGCCCGGCGGGCGGCGCGCAGCGGTACTGCGCCGTCCTCGAGGAACCTGCGTGAAGCTGCCGGCTCCTCCCACCGAGGCGCACTTCCCCTCCCGGCTGCGCAGCGCGGCCGTCGCAGCGCGCGTCGGCCTGTGGCTCGGCGTCTGCTTCGGCATCGCGTTCCTGACCGGCCTGATCAGCCACTACGCCCAGAACCACAGCCAGCCGATCCCGTTCCCGACCAGCCCCGTGTGGGGCTACCGCGTCACCCAGGGCCTGCACGTCGCGGCGGGGACGGCCGCCGTCCCGCTGCTGCTCGTCAAGCTCTGGACGGTCTACCCGCGGCTGTTCATCCGCCCGCCACGCGAGGCGCGGAAGCTCGCGGTCGAGGCGCTCGAGCGCGCGTCGATCGGCGTGCTCGTCGCGGGTGCCGTCTTCCAGCTCGTCACGGGCCTGATGAACTCCTCGCAGTGGTACCCGTGGGGCTTCTCGTTCCGCACCACCCACTACGCCGTCGGCTGGGTGACCATCGGCGCGATGGTCGTCCACGTCGCGGTGAAGCTGCCGATCATCCGGCGCGCGCTCACCGGCGACGTCGAGGACACCTCGCAGGACCGGCCCACCGCCACCCGGCACGGCGTGCTCACCCGCCGTGGCCTGCTGCGGACGACGTGGGGTGCCGCCGGGGTCGCGGTCCTGGCCACCGCCGGCAGCACCGTCCCGTTCCTGCGCGGCGTCTCGATCTTCGGCGTCCGGTCCGGCGAGGGCCCGGCCGGCGTGCCGATCAACCGCTCGGCCTCGGCCGCGGGCGTCACCGCGAGCGCGGTCTCGTCGGGCTTCCGCCTCACGCTGGCGTACGCCGGCACCGAGACGGAGCTGACCCGGCAGGACCTGCTCGACCTGCCCCAGGCGACCGAGTCCCTGCCGATCGCGTGCGTCGAGGGCTGGAGCGCCTCGGCCACCTGGACGGGCGTGCGCGTGCGCGACCTGCTCGACCGGATCGACGCCCCCCGGGGCCGCGACGTGGTGGTCACCTCCCTCCAGCAGCGGGGCGCCTTCGGGGTCACGCTGCTGCAGTCGAACTTCGCCGACGACGACCGCACGCTGCTCGCCCTCGGGCTGAACGGCGACACCCTCGCGATCGACCACGGCTTCCCGTGCCGCCTGATCGCGCCGGACCGGCCCGGTGTCCTCCAGACCAAGTGGGTCACCCGGCTCGAGGTGCAGGCATGACGGGGCGGCTCGCCGTCGGCGCCCTCGGCGTCCTGGCCGGGGCATACGGCGCGTGGCTGCTGCTCAGCCGTCAGGACCTGACCCAGCTCACGAGCGCCGCGGTGTGGCTGGCCGGCGGCGTGGTCGTGCACGACTTCGTGCTGGCGCCGGTCGTGCTGGTGCTCGTGCTGCTCGCCGGCCGGGTGCTCCCGCGGCACGCCCACGCGCCCGCCGCCGTGGTGCTGGTCGTCCTCGGTGCGGTCTCGCTCCTCGCCGTACCCGTCCTGGGACGGTTCGGCGCCCGCCCCGACAACCCCACGCTGCTCGACCGCTCCTACGGCACCGGCTGGCTGGTGCTCGTCGCCTTGGTGCTGCTCCTCGCCGTCGTGGCCACGCTCGTCCGACGCTCGCGGCACCGCCGCACGACCCCGTCAGGAGGCTCCGGTGGCACGCGTCCTGGTGGTCGATGACGACCACACGGTCCGCGAGGTCGTCGTGTCCTACCTGCGGGCCCACGACCACGAGGTCGACGAGGCGGGTGACGGCGAGTCCGCGCTGCGCCTGATGCGCGAGCGCCCGGCCGACCTGGTCGTGCTCGACCTGATGCTGCCGGGGATCGACGGGCTCGAGGTCTGCCGCCGGCTGCGGGAGCAGGGCTCGGTCCCGATCATCATGCTGACCGCGCTCGGGGGCGAGGTGGACCGCGTGGTGGGTCTCCAGCACGGCGCCGACGACTACGTCACCAAGCCGTTCAGCCCGCGTGAGCTGGCCCTGCGGGTCGACTCCGTGCTCCGGCGCTCCGGCGACGTCGCCCCGGCGGTGCCCGCGCTGCTCACCGACGGCGACCTGACCGTCGACAGCACCAGCCACGTGGCGACCCGCGGCGGCGAGACGCTCGCGCTGACCACGCGCGAGTTCGACCTGCTGCGCTTCCTGCTCGCGCACCCGGGGACGGCGTACTCCCGCGACGACCTGCTGCAGCAGGTCTGGGGCTGGTCGATCGGCGAC
The DNA here is from genome assembly GCF_014212315.1 of Nocardioides luti. Lineage (NCBI taxonomy): Bacteria > Bacillati > Actinomycetota > Actinomycetes > Propionibacteriales > Nocardioidaceae > Nocardioides > Nocardioides luti. The sequence goes on along the minus strand of NZ_JACKXE010000002.1, from coordinate 154,865 downwards.
CGCTCGACCGTGACCGTGCACGTGCGACGGTTGCGCGAGAAGATCGAGCGCGACCCCACCCGACCGGAGCGCCTGCTCACGGTGTGGGGGGTCGGCTACCGCTGGGAGGCCCGCGCATGACCGAGGCCCAGGGACAGGTCGTCCTGGTCGCCGCCGCCTGCGCGGTCGCGGTCGGCGCGCTCGGGCTGTTCGTCGCCTGGCTGCTGCGGCACCGCTCGATCCGCTGGCAGCTCGGCCTGGTCGCCGTGGTCGCGGTGTCCTCCGTGCTGGCCGGTGTCGTCGGCTCGGCCCAGCTGATGTTCATCTCCGACCACGACTGGGGCGTGGTCAGCCTGGTCGCGCTGGTCGCCGGCGTCGTCTCGGTGGTGGTGGCGCTGCTGCTGGGCGCCGCGATCGTGCACTGGTCCCGCTCCCTGCGCGAGGAGGCCCGGCTCGTCGGCACGAGCGGCGCGTTCGTCGCCGAGCGGCGCGGCCCCAGCGAGTTCCAGGCACTCTCCGACGAGCTGGCGCGCACCAACCAGCGGCTCGAGGAGTCGCGCAGCCGCGAGGGCCTGCTCGAGGAGTCGCGCCGCGAGCTGGTGTCGTGGGTGTCGCACGACCTGCGCACGCCGCTGGCCGGCATGCGGGCGATGACCGAGGCGCTCGAGGACGGCCTCGCGCCGGACCCGGCGCGCTACCACCGCCAGATCCGCGCCGAGGTGGACCGGATGGTGCGGATGGTCGACGACCTCTTCGAGCTGTCCCGGATCCACGCCGGCGTCTTCCGGCTGAGCCCGGAGCCGGTGATGCTGGTCGACGTCGTCAGCGACGCGATCGCGGCCGCGGACCCGGTGGCCCGGGCCCGCCGGGTGCGCCTCGGCGGCAGCGTCGACGACGGCCTCGAGGTCGTCGTCGACCCGGCCGGGCTGAGCCGGGTCGTGTCGAACCTGATCATGAACGCGATCCGCCACACGCCGGCCGACGGCGCGGTCGAGATCCGCGGTCGCACCGTCTCCGAGGGCGTGGAGATCAGCGTGACCGACGCCTGCGGCGGGCTGTCCACCGACGACATGACCCGGGTCTTCGACCTGGCCTGGCAGGGGAGCGCGGCGCGGACGCCGGAGCCGGACGAGACCGCGCCGCCGCGCGGCGCGGGGCTCGGGCTCGCGATCGTGAAGGGGATCGTGGAGGCGCACCGCGGGCGGGTCGGCGTGGAGAACGTGCCCGACGCCGAGCACCCCGGCTGCCGGTTCCTCGTGCACCTCCCGGTCGAGTCCGCCTGAGCCTGCCCGAGGGCGCCGCAGGCCGCTCGGGAGACCGCGACACGCGGGGGTCTCTTGCGTGAGTCGAACACGTGTTCGGGCTAGATTGTGTCCACAGGTACGACACCGGGACGAGGTCTTCCACAGGGTCGACGGCGCTGATCAGGCACTGTCGGTGGCTCCTCCTAGTGTCGCCGACGTACCTCACACCCGACGACACAGAAGAGGAACACCCATGGCTGGTGCAAACCGCGAGAAGGCGCTCGACGCCGCGCTCGCCGGCATCGAGAAGCAGTTCGGCAAGGGCTCGATCATGCGCCTCGGCGAGGAGACCCGGGCCGCGCTCGGGATCATCCCGACCGGTGCGATCGCCCTGGACGTGGCGCTCGGGATCGGCGGCCTGCCGCGCGGTCGCGTCGTCGAGATCTACGGCCCGGAGTCCTCCGGCAAGACGACGGTCGCCCTGCACGCGGTGGCCAACGCCCAGCGCGCCGGCGGCATCGTCGCCTTCATCGACGCCGAGCACGCGCTCGACCCCGACTACGCCAAAGCGCTCGGTGTCGACACCGACGCGCTGCTGGTCTCGCAGCCCGACTCGGGTGAGCAGGCGCTGGAGATCGCGGACATGCTGGTCCGCTCCGGTGCCCTCGACCTGATCGTCGTCGACTCCGTGGCGGCGCTCGTGCCCCGCGCCGAGATCGAGGGCGAGATGGGCGACAGCCACGTCGGTCTCCAGGCCCGCCTGATGAGCCAGGCGCTGCGCAAGATGACCGGTGCCCTCAACAACTCCGGCACGACGATGATCTTCATCAACCAGCTGCGCGAGAAGATCGGCGTCATGTTCGGCTCGCCCGAGACCACCACCGGTGGCAAGGCGCTGAAGTTCTACGCCTCGGTCCGCCTCGACGTCCGTCGCATCGAGACGCTCAAGGACGGCCAGGACATGGTCGGCAACCGGACCCGCATCAAGGTCGTCAAGAACAAGGTCGCCCCGCCGTTCAAGCAGGCGGAGTTCGACATCATGTACGGCAAGGGCATCAGCCGCGAGGGCGGCCTGATCGACGTGGGCGTCGAGGCAGGCCTGGTCCGCAAGGCCGGCGCTTGGTACACCTACGAGGGCGACCAGCTCGGCCAGGGCAAGGAGAACGCCCGCACCTTCCTCAAGGACAACCCGGACCTCGCCAACGAGCTCGAGAAGAAGATCCTCGAGAAGCTCGGCGTCGGCCCCACGGTGGACATGCCGGCGGAGCCGCTGGCCGACCCCGTCGGTGTCGGTGACTTCTGATCCCTGGCGCGGTGACGTCGCGGCCGGCGTCGCGGCGTGGACCCGTGGGTCCACGCCGCTGCCGGCCGAGGCCGTGCCCGACCCCGTGCACCAGGGGCCGGAGGCCGACCCCGAGGCGGTCGCGCGCAAGATCCTGCTCGACCAGCTCACCGGCCAGGCGCGCAGCCGCAAGGAGCTGAGCGACAAGCTCGCCAAGAAGCTCGTGCCCGACGAGATCGCCACCCGGCTGCTCGACCGGTTCGAGGAGGTCGGGCTGATCGACGACGACGCGTTCGCGCGCGCGTGGATCGCCTCCCGCCAGCCCGGCAAGGGGCTCGCCCGCCGGGCCCTGGCCCAGGAGCTGCGCCGCAAGGGCATCGACGACGAGATCGCCAAGGAGGCCCTCGACGACATCGACCCGGCCGACGAGGAGACCGCGGCCCGGCGCCTGGTGCAGAAGAAGCTGCGCACCCTGAGCCGCGTGGACGACGCGACCGCCACCCGCCGGCTGGTGGGGCTGCTGGCCCGCAAGGGCTACGGCTCCGGGGTCGCGTTCACCGTGGTCCGCGAGGAGCTCGCGGCCGCCGGCCGCGACGAGGTCGACCCGCCCACCTCGCGGTAACCCCCCGGCAACACGGGCACGGCATGATCCTCGGGTGAGCGACGAGCGCGAGATCCTGACCTGGCCGATGTTCGGGACCTCCGTGCGCGAGATCGCGCAGCAGGTCGTCGACGACGGCTACGAGCCGGACCTGGTCCTGTCGATCGCGCGCGGTGGTCTGGCGCTCGGCATGGGGCTGGGCTACGCCCTGTCAGTGAAGAACCTGTCGGTGATCAACGTCGAGTTCTACACCGGCGTCGACCAGCGCCTGGAGATGCCGATCGTGCTGCCGCCGACCCCGGACGTCGTGGACCTGTCCGGACTGAAGGTGCTGATCGCCGACGACGTCGCCGACACGGGGCGGACGCTGGAGATCGTCCAGGACTTCTGCGCCGACCACGTCGCGGAGGCGCGGGTGGCCGTGGTCTACGAGAAGCCGCAGTCCGTCGTGCGCCCGGCGTACGTCTGGCGGCGCACCGAGGCGTGGATCGACTTCCCGTGGTCGAGCGAGGCTCCGCTGCGCGGCTGACATGATGGGGCCATGACCTCCCCGCTGCACCGCCTGCCGGCCGGCCCCGTCGACCTGACCGCGATCGAGACCGACGAGGCCCCCGGGTTCGACGGCGGCAAGAAGAAGGGCAAGGCCGCCCTCTTCGCGCTGGGCGACGACCTCTCGGACCTGCAGGAGCGACTGTTCGCGATGGGCCGCAGCGGCTCCGAGCGCCGGGTGCTGCTGGTGCTCCAGGGCATGGACACCTCCGGCAAGGGCGGCGTGCTGCGGCACACCGTCGGCCTGGTCGACCCGCAGGGCCTGCGGATCACGTCGTTCAAGGCACCCACGGACGAGGAGCGCGAGCACGACTTCCTCTGGCGGATCCGCCGGGCGCTGCCCGCGGCCGGGTGCATCGGCGTCTTCGACCGCTCGCACTACGAGGACGTGCTGATCGGCCGGGTCCGCGAGCTGGCGTCGCCCGAGGAGATCGAGGAGCGCTACACCCAGATCAACGACTTCGAGCGCGAGCTGGTCGACAGCGGCACCACGATCCTCAAGTGCATGCTGCACATCTCGGCCGACGAGCAGAAGGCCCGGCTGCTCGCGCGGCTCGGCGACGAGACGAAGTACTGGAAGTACAACCCGTCCGACGTCGACGAGCGCTCCCAGTGGCCGCGCTACCGCGAGGCCTACGAGATCGCGCTGGAGCGCACCAACACCGAGCACGCCCCGTGGTTCGTGATCCCGAGCGACAAGAAGTGGTACCGCAACCTGATCATCGGCCAGCTCCTGCACGACACCCTGAAGCGGCTCGACCCCCAGTGGCCGGAGGCCGACTTCGACATCGAGGTGGAGCGCCAGCGGCTGACCGACGAGGCACCGCTCTCGTGATGCGGTCGTGATCCCCACCGTCTCCGTCACGCGCTACGTCACGCCGCTGCGCGAGGGCGGCAGCCTGCCCGGGATCGTCGAGGCCGACGACCTCGGGACCTACGTCTGCAAGTTTCGCGGCGCCGGCCAGGGCCTGCGCGTCCTCGTGGCCGAGGTCGTCGTGGGTGAGCTCGCGCGCCGGCTCGGGCTGCGCACCCCGCGGCTGGTGGCGCTGGAGCTGGACCCGGAGATCGCGCGCTACGAGGCCGACGAGGAGGTCCAGGACCTCCTCAACGCCAGCCCCGGTCTCAACCTGGGCGTGGACTTCCTGCCGGGTGCGTTCGGCTTCGACGGGGACGTCCCCGTCGGCTCCGACCTGGCGGCCCGGGTGCTCTGGCTGGACGCCTTCGTGGCCAACGTGGACCGGTCGTGGCGCAACCCCAACCTCCTGGTCTGGCACCGCGACCTGTGGGTGATCGACCACGGCGCGGCGCTGTACTTCCACCACGGCTGGCCCGGCGGCGCGCTGCTCAAGGACGGGGCAGCGGACCGGTTCGCCGCGCAGCCCTGGAACGCCGCCGACCACGTGCTGCTCCAGCACGTCGGCGACCTCGCGGCCGTGGACGCCCGGGTGCGCGACGAGCTCGACGCCTCGGTCTTCGCGGAGGTGCTCGCCGAGGTGCCGGACGAGTGGCTCGAGCCGGTGCCGGGCGCGGAGACCCCGGACGCCGTGCGGGCGGCGTACGTCGCCTTCCTCGTGGCACGGCTGGGCAGTCGTGCCTGGCTGCCTGACGGGGTGCCCGCGTGAGCGCCCGCCTGTCGTACCAGTACGTCGTCTTGCGCTGCGTGCCCCGCGTCGACCGCGAGGAGTTCGTCAACGTCGGCGTGGTCCTGCACTGCCAGGCGGCTGACTACCTCGACGTCGCGTGGCAGGTCGACCGCGAGCGGCTGGCGGCGCTCTTCCCGGCGCTCGACCTCGACCGGGTCTGCGACGCCCTGGCCTTCGTGGAGGGGGTCTGCGCCGGCGACGAGCGCGGCGGCGTGGCCGCGGGCACCCCGATCGGGCAGCGCTTCGGCTTCCTGCGCGCGCCCAAGAGCACGGTGCTCCAGCCCGGGCCGGTCCACGGTGGTGTCACCGAGGACCCGGCCCGTCAGCTGGAGCGCCTGCTGCACACGCTGGTCGGCTGAGTCCTAGACCGGGACCAGCTCGACGGCGCCGACGGCGTACCGCGCGAGGATCGTGCGGGCCAGCTCCGGGTGGGCGCCCAGCGGGGCGGACACCGCGATGGCGCCGGCCTCCCGGGCCAGCTCGGCCGCGCGGTCCGGCAGGAAGCCGGGCGCGAGGAACAGCGACGCGACCGCGATGTGACGGCGGCCCTCGGCGCGGAACTGGCGCACCGCCTCGCCGGTCGCCGGAGGAGCGGCGGAGGCGAAGGCGGCCGTCACCGGCAGCTTGTGGCGCTGGCCCCAGACCCGGGCCAGCCGCGCCACGGCCTGGTTGGCGAGCGGGTCGCTGGAGCCGGCGGCGGCGAGCACCAGGGCGTCGAGCTCGCGGACGCGGAGCTCCTTGAGGGCCTCGCGCATCCGCACGTCGAGCACCTCGAGGAACGCGGCCTCGAGGCCGAGGATCGAGGTGGCGCGGATCTGCAGGCCCGGGTGGCGCTCGGCGGCGGCCGCGATCGCGGACGGCACGTCGACCTTCGCGTGGTAGGCCTCGGTGAGGAGCAGCGGCACGACGACGATCTCGTCGTGGCCGGCCTTGACGAGCCGGTCGACGACCGTCTGGAACGACGGGCGCGACAGCTCGAGGAACGCCTGCTCGACGCGGAGGTCGGGGCGCAGGGCGCGGACCTCGTCGACGAGGGCGGTGATCGTTGCGGCGGACCGGGGGTCACGGCTTCCGTGAGCCAGGGCGACCAGGGCGGGAGCAGCCATCAGAGCGGCCTCCTCGTGTGGTGGGTGGAGAGGGTGGGAGCGGTGTCCAGGGGTGCGGTCGTCATGAGTGGATGCCGCACTCGGTCTTGTTCGTGCCGGCCCAGCGCCCGCTGCGCGGGTCCTCGCCGGGAGCGACGCGGCGCGTGCACGGCCAGCACCCGATGGACGGGTAGCCGTCGTACACGAGCGGGTTCACCAGGACGCCGTTGTCGTGGATGTACTGCTCGATCTGCTCGTCGGACCAGCGCGCCAGGGGCGAGACCTTGACCTTGCCCTTCTTGGCGTCCCAGCCGACGACCGGCGCGATCACCCGGTTGTGCGTCTCGGCCCGCCGCAGGCCGGTCGCCCAGGCGTCGTACTGCTCGAGCGAGTCGGCCAGCGGCGCGACCTTGCGCAGCTTGCAGCACAGGTCGGGGTCGGTCTTGTAGAGGTCCTTGCCGTACGCCGCGTCCTGCTCGGCCACGCTCTGCACCGGCGTGATCGTGATCAGGTTGACGTCGAGCGTGGCCTCCACGGCGTCGCGGGTGCCCATCGTCTCGGCGAAGTGGTAGCCCGTGTCGAGGAAGACCACGTCCACGCCGGGGGCGACCTTCGCGGCGAGGTGCGCCAGGACAGCGTCGCCCATCGACGAGGTGATGCAGAAGCGCTCGCCGAAGCTGGCGACCGCCCACTCGATGATGTTCTCGGCCGGGGCCAGCTCGAGCTCGGCGCCCACGTGCGAGACCAGCTCGCGCAGCTCCTCGGGCGTGCGGCCCGCGGTGTGGGTGCCCCGGAAGTCGCGGGCCTTCTGGGTGGTGGCGGTGGTCATGACGGTGCTCCCGTCCCGGCGCCGGTCGGACGGACCAGGCCGAGCATCTTCAACGAGAAGGCGCGCAGGCAGGCGCGGCACTCCCAGGTCCCGTGCGGGGAGGAGACCTCGCCGTCCTCGGAGACGACCTCGTGGGGGCGGAGGTCCTCGTCGCCGCAGTAGGGGCAGTGGAAGGGGATGCCGCGGCCGCTCATGAGGGCACCCCGGCCAGCGTCCGCTCGCCGCGCAGCTGCTCCTCGTCGGCCCGCAGCACCCAGGCGGCGAACAGCTCGCCCTCGGTGCGCTCGGCCAGGAAGGACTCCACGACGGCGGTGATGTAGTCGTCGAGCCCGGCGCTGGTGACCTTGTGCGCCCGCAGCTTGCGGCCGAAGTTGGCGTGCAGGCCGGTCGCGCCACCGAGGTGGACCTGGAAGCCCTCGACCTGCTCGCCGTCGGACATCACCAGCTGGCCCTTGAGGCCGATGTCGGCGACCTGGGTGCGGGCGCAGGCGTTGGGGCAGCCGTTGACGTTGACCGTGATGGGGGTGTCGAGGTCGGGGAAGCGGCGCTCGAGCTCGGCCACCAGGTCGCGGGCGCGGTTCTTGGTGTCGACGATCGCGAGCTTGCAGAACTCGATGCCGGTGCACGCCATCGTGTTGCGGCGCCACTGCGAGGGCCGGCCCGAGAGACCGATCGCGTCGAGGCGATCCAGGAGCGGCTGCACGCGGTCGCCGTCGACCCCGATCAGCACGATCTTCTGGTACGGCGTCAGGCGGGCGCCCGCCACGCCGAACTCCTCGATCAGGTCGGCGAGCTGGACCAGCAGGGTGCCGGAGACGCGGCCGGCCGTCGGCGCGATGCCGATGTAGAACTTGCCGTCCTTCTGCTCGTGCACGCCGATGTGGTCGCGGTGCCCGACGGGCGAAGGCGGAGACGGGTTCGAGACGAGCTCCCGCTGGAGGTACTCGGTCTCGAGGACCTCGCGGAACTTCTCGACGCCCCAGTCCTGGACCAGGAACTTCAGCCGGGCCCGCGAGCGCAGGCGGCGGTAGCCGTAGTCCCGGAAGATCGAGATGACGCCCTCCCAGGCCGCGGCGACCTCGTCCAGCGGGATCCAGACGCCGAGCTTCTGCGCCAGCATCGGGTTGGTGGAGAGCCCGCCGCCGACCCAGAGGTCGAAGCCGGGGCCGTGCTCGGGGTGGACCGTGCCGACGAACGAGACGTCGTTGGTCTCGGGGGAGACGTCGTGCGAGGGGTGGCCGGTGATTGCGGTCTTGAACTTGCGCGGGAGGTTGGAGTACTCCGGGTCGCCGAGGTAGCGGCGGCCGATCTCCTCCAGCGCGGGCGTGCCGTCGATGATCTCGTCCCGGGCGACACCGGCGACCGGCGAGCCGAGGAACGGCCGCGGCGAGTCGCCGCAGGCCTCGAGCGAGCTCAGGCCGGCCTCGTCGAGGCGCTCCCAGATCGCGGGGACGTCCTCGATGCGGATCCAGTGGTACTGGATGTTCTCGCGGTCGGTCACGTCCGCGGTGTCCCGGGCGAAGTCGACGCCGATGGTGCCGAGGGCGCGCACGGCGGCCGCGGTCAGCAGCTGGCCGTCGGAGCGGACGCGGAGCATGAAGAACTCGTCGTCGAGCTCCTCCTCCTCGAGCATCGCGGTCTTGCCGCCGTCGAAGCCCGGGGCGCGCTGGGTGTAGAGGCCCATCCAGCGGAAGCGGCCGCGCAGGTCGGCCGGGTCGATCGAGGCGAAGCCGCGCTTCGAGTAGACGTTGAGGATGCGGGCCCGCACGTTCAGCGGGTTGTCGTCCTTCTTGGACTGCTCGTTCTTGTTCAGCGGCTCGCGGTAGCCGAGGGCCCACTGGCCCTCACCGCGCTTGGGGCGCGGGCGCTTGGCGGGGGCGGGGGAGGGAGCTGCCTGGTCGGACATGACGTTCGGATCCTTGGCGGTTGGGAGACGCGCGACTCGTCAGGGGCCCGACCTCGTCGTCGGGTTGGCCCTCCGGACCGTGCGCCCGGAAGTGAGGTTCGGGCGGCGGTGGCGTCATGCTCGCAGGGGAGGGACGCCGGTCAGGAAGGCCAACACATCATGCTGCGGGTGCGACCGAGGTCCACGTGGCGTCGAACCACGAGGAAGGCGCTCACAGCAGTGATCATGGGAAGGAGTCTCACGCTCCGGACACCTGATCCACAAGGCGAAATCTCATGCAGTGAGATCAGTGTCCATGATGCGAGACACCAGGCGTGAGGCGACGCGGCGGGCGGCGCCGGGTGCGGCCCACGTCACACCCGACCCCCACGTCCAACTGCGGTGGAGCCGCTTCGACCCGGTCGCCGGGGCTCACTAGTCTGGGGCGCATGACGGACCTCTCGCAGCTCACCAGCTCGGCGTACTCCCAGGCCCTCGAGGTCATCGCCTCGGTCGAACCCCGCATCGCGGAGGCGACCCGCCAGGAGCTCGCCGACCAGCGCAGCTCGCTCAAGCTGATCGCGAGCGAGAACTACGCCTCGCCGGCCGTGCTGCTCACGATGGGCACCTGGTTCAGCGACAAGTACGCCGAGGGCACGGTCGGTCACCGCTTCTACGCGGGCTGCCAGAACGTCGACACGGTCGAGTCGCTGGCCGCCGAGCACGCCCGGGAGCTGTTCGGGGCGCCGTACGCCTACGTCCAGCCGCACTCCGGCATCGACGCCAACCTGGTGGCCTTCTGGTCGATCCTCGCGCACCGCATCGAGACACCCGCGCTCGAGCGCCTGAGCGCCAAGAACGTCAACGAGCTGACCGAGGAGGACTGGGAGTCGCTGCGCCACGAGTTCGGCAACCAGCGGCTGCTGGGCATGTCCCTGGACTCCGGCGGCCACCTGACCCACGGCTTCCGCCCCAACATCAGCGGCAAGATGTTCCACCAGCAGCAGTACGGCACCGACCCCGAGACCGGGCTGCTGGACTACGACGTGGTGCGCGCCAAGGCCAAGGAGTTCAAGCCGCTGGTGCTGGTCGCCGGCTACTCGGCCTACCCCCGCCGGGTGAACTTCGCCAAGATGCGCGAGATCGCCGACGAGGTCGGTGCCACCCTGATGGTCGACATGGCGCACTTCGCCGGTCTGGTCGCGGGCAAGGTGTTCACCGGCGAGGAGAACCCCGTCCCGTACGCCCACCTCACGACCTCGACCACCCACAAGTCGCTGCGCGGCCCGCGCGGCGGCCTGGTGCTGGCCCAGGAGGAGTACGCCCCGTCGGTCGACCGCGGCTGCCCGATGGTGCTCGGCGGCCCACTGTCCCACGTGATGGCCGCGAAGGCCGTGGCGTTCGCCGAGGCCCGCCAGTCCGGCTTCCAGACCTACGCGCAGGCGATCGCGGACAACGCCAAGTCGCTCGCCGACGGCTTCCTGACCCGCGGCGCGAACCTCGTGACCGGAGGCACCGACAACCACCTGGTGCTGCTCGACGTGTCGTCGTTCGGCCTGACCGGTCGTCAGGCCGAGTCGGCGCTGCTCGACGCCGGCATCGTCACGAACCGCAACTCGGTGCCGAACGACGCCAACGGCGCGTGGTACACCTCCGGCGTCCGCCTCGGCACGCCCGCGCTCACGACCCGCGGCTTCGGGCACGACGAGTTCGACAACGTCGCCGAGCTGATCGTGCAGGTGCTGTCGAACACCCAGCCCGGCACCACCAAGGCCGGCGGCCCGTCGAAGGCGTCGTACACGCTCGCCGACGGGGTCGCGGACAAGGTCAAGGACGCCTCGGCCGAGATGCTCGACAAGCACCCGCTCTACCCCGGTCTCGAGCTGAGCTGACCTCTCAGAGGTTGGTGGCGACGTACGCCGCGGCCGCCGCGAAGGCGGCCGTGGTGAGCGCGCCGCCCACGCGGGCCCGCAGGGCCACGTCGCTGCCGCCGCGCGCCACGATCACGGTGTCGGCGACGTTGAGCGCGGCGGACAGCGTGGCCAGCGTCTTGCGCTGGGCGGGGTCCTCGGTCATCAGACCGATGGCGCCCAGCACCAGGTTGCGGGTGCCCCACAGCTGCACCATGGCGCGGAGGTTCCCGTCGCCCTTGAGGCCGTAGAACGTGGTGAACAGGCCGGGGGTCGCGACGGCGACGGCCCCGAACCCGATCGAGCCGATGGAGAGGGACTGACGGACCTGCTCGACGTCGAGGTCGGTGGATGCGCTCATGCCCGGCACCCTAGGACGCGCGGTGGACGGCGTCCACAGGTCAGCGCCAGCGGTACTCCACCTCGGGACGGCCGCTGCCGCCGTACCGCGGGCGCCGCTCGGCCTGCCCGGAGTCCGCGAGGTGCTCGAGGTAGCGGCGGGCGGTGACGCGGGAGGTGCCGACGACCTCGGCCGCCTCGGTCGCCGAGAGGGCCGTGGCCGCGTCGCGGAGCGCGGCGGTGACCTCGCGCAGCGTCTCGGTGCTCATCCCCTTGGGCAGCTCGGCGCTGCCGCCGCCCTGGCGCAGCGAGCCGAACAGCTGGTCCACCTCGTCCTGGGCAACCTCGTGCGGTGCGGCGGCGAGGCGCGCGCGGTAGGCGGCGTACTGCTCGAGCTTGCCGCGGAAGGTGGCGAAGGTGAACGGCTTGAGGAGGTAGAGCACGACGCCCTGCGCGACCGCGTGCCGCACCACGTCGGCGTCGCGGGCGGAGGTCACGGCGATCACGTCGCAGAGGTGGCCGGCGGCCCGCAGCTTCTGCAGCAGCCCGAGGCCGTGGCCGTCGGGCAGGTGCATGTCGAGCAGCACCAGGTCGACGTGCCGGTCTGCGGTGAGGAAGCGGGCCGCGTCGCCGGCGGAGCGGACCACGCCGACGACCTCGAAGCCGGGGACGCGGGCGGTGTATGCCGCGTGCGCCTCGGCCGCCAGGGCCTCGTCCTCGACGACGAGGACGCGGACCGTCATCCGGCACCGCCAGTGGGGACGGGGGCCGGGTGGAAGGTGACCGTGAACTCGGCACCGCCCAGCGGGGAGCGCCCGATCCGCACCTCGCCGCCGTAGCGCCGCGCCACCTGGCCGACCAGGGCCAGGCCGACCCCGCGCCCGCCGACGTCGCGGGCGGAGGCCTTCGTGGTCCAGCCGCGCTCGAGCGCCCGGGCCGCCTGCTCCTCGCTCAGGCCGGGGCCGCTGTCGCCCACGACGACGCGCAGCGCGTCGCCGTCCGCCGCCAGGGCGACGTCCACCCGGCGCAGGTCCTGGCCGTGCACGGCGTCGAGCGCGTTGTCGACGAGGTTGCCGAGCACGGTGACGAGGTCGCGCGAGGCGACGCCGGCCCCGCCGCTGGGGACGGCGCCGGTGATCGTGAGCCGGGTGCCCCGCTCGGCGGCCTCGGAGGTCTTGCCGAGGAGGAGGGCGGCCACCACGGGGTCGCCGACGGCGCCCACCACCTGGTCGGTCAGCAGCTGGGCGATCTGGAGCTCCTCGGTGGCGAAGTCGACGGCCTCCTCGGCCCGGCCCATCTCGATGAGGGAGACCACGGTGTGCAGCCGGTTCGCCGCCTCGTGGTTCTGCGAGCGGAGCGAGTCGGTGAGCCCGCGTACGACGTCGAGCTCGCCGGTGACCGAGCGCAGCTCGGTGTGGTCGCGCAGCGTCACGACGGCTCCCACCTCGCGCCCGTCCCACGAGGCGGGGGAGGAGCTGACGACGAGGACCAGCTCGTCGAGGACGTACAGGTCGTCGCTCTCGCGCGTCCGTCCGAGCGCCGCCGCGACGAGCCCGGGCGGGAGGCCCAGGTCGTGGATCGAGCGCCCCACCACGTCGTCGGGCAGGTGCAGCAGCCGGACCGCCTCGTCGTTGACCAGCTGGACGCGCCCCGCGTCGTCGATGAGCAGCAGGCCCTCGCGCACGGCGTGCAGGACGGCGCTGTAGTACTCGTACATCCGGGTGATCTCGCGCTCCCCGAGCCCGTGGGTTTGCCGGCGCAGGCGGCGCCCGACCAGCCAGGTCCCGGCCAGCCCGACGACCAGCACGAGCAGCGCGGCCAGCGCGACCAGGAGCACGTCGCCGCGCAGGCCGCGGTCGATCCGCTCGATGGTGATGCCGACCGAGACCAGCGCGACGACCTTGCCGCCGTCGTCGAGCACCGGCACGACCGCGCGCATGCTGGGGCCGAGCTTGCCGGCGTACTCCTGGGTGAAGGTGCGGCCCTGCGGGGCGTCCCCGACGTCGCCGATGAAGTGCTGACCGATCAGGGACGGGTCGGGGTGGCTGTAGCGGATCAGATCGAGGTTCATCACGGTGATGAAGTCGACCTCGGCGTCGCCGCGGACCCGCTCGGCGAGCGGCTGGATGGTGTCGCTGGGCACCGGGTCGTCGAGCGCGCCGACGAGGGTGGGGTCGTCCGCCAGCGTCTGCGCCACGGCCACCGAGCGGACCGTCGCGGTCGAGCGGGCGTCGCGCCGGGCGTCGTACGCCGCCAGCGCGAGCGAGACGATCACGAGCACGACGACGACCAGCACCTGGAGCAGCAGCACCTGCCGTGCGACCGACGGCTCCCGGGTGCCTCGTCGCCAGCGCATGGCGCGATTGTGCCGCACCGCGGGCGGGTGCGAACTCAACGAACACAAGGGTGACCCCGGTCACACGGGCCACCACCATGGCGGGAGCCGGGGAGCGCCCGGTCCGAACCAGGAGGAATCCGATGAGTGTCAGCACCCCCGCGCCTGCGCCGCCGCGCAACCGCACCCACTACCTCTACATCGCCGTCATCGTCGCGGTGGCGCTCGGCATCCTGGTCGGGCTGGTCGCTCCCGACTTCGCCGTCCAGCTCAAGCCGATCGGCACCGCCTTCGTGGCGCTCATCAAGATGATGATCCAGCCGGTCATCTTCTGCACGATCGTGATCGGCGTCGGCTCCGTGGCCAGCGCCGCCCGGGTCGGCAAGGTCGGCGGGCTCGCGCTCGGCTACTTCCTCACGATGTCGACCGTGGCCCTGGCCATCGGACTGGTCGTCGGCAACGTCCTGCACCCCGGATCGGGCCTCAACCTGACCGAGGAGACCGCCGCGGCGGGCGCCGCGCAGGCCGAGGGCGCCGGCACCACGACCGACTTCCTGCTGGGCCTGATTCCGACCTCGCTGTTCTCCGCGCTGACCTCCGGCGAGGTCCTCGAGACGCTCCTCGTCGCCCTGCTCGTCGGCTTCGCCGTGCTGGCCATGGGCCGCTCGGGCCAGCCGATCCTGCGCGGCATCGGTCACGTCCAGCGCGTGGTCTTCCGGGTGCTCTCGATGATCATGTGGGCGGCCCCGGTGGGTGCCTTCGGCGCGATGGCCGCCGTCGTCGGCGAGACCGGTGTCGACGCGCTCAAGAGCCTCGCGGTGCTGATGATCGGCTTCTACATCACCTGCGCGTTGTTCGTCTTCCTCGTGCTGGGCACGCTGCTCAAGGTCGTCACGGGCGTCAACGTCTTCAGCCTCTTCAAGTACCTCGGCCGCGAGTTCCTGCTGATCCTCTCGACCTCGTCCTCCGAGTCCGCCCTGCCCCGGCTGATCGCCAAGATGGAGCACGCGGGCGTCGACAAGCCGACCGTCGGCATCGTCGTGCCGACCGGCTACTCGTTCAACCTCGACGGCACCGCGATCTACCTGACGATGGCCTCGCTCTTCATCGCCTCGGCCCTCGGTGACCCGCTGAGCATCGGTGAGCAGATCTCGCTGCTGCTGTTCATGATGATCGCCTCCAAGGGCGCCGCCGGCGTCACCGGCGCCGGCATGGCCACCCTGGCCGGTGGCCTCAGCTCGCACCGCCCGGAGCTCCTCGACGGCGTCGGCCTCATCGTCGGCATCGACCGCTTCATGTCCGAGGCCCGCGCGCTGACGAACTTCGCCGGCAACTCCATCGCCACCCTCCTGATCGCGCACTGGACCGGCGGCCTCGACCGCCCCCAGCTCGACCGCGTGCTCGGCGGCAACGACCCCTTCGACGAGCTCACCATGGTCGACGACCACGAGCCCGTCGAGCCGGAGCGGGTCCCCGCCACGGTTTGAGGCCCGGCACGGTGGTTGAGGAGGTTGCCCCGGCAACCGTCTCGAAACCACCACGAAGGCACCCGGTGGTTGAGGAGGTTGCCCTGGCAACCGTCTCGAAACCACCACGAAGGCAACCGGTGGTTGAGGAGGTTGCCCTGGCAACCGTCTCGAAACCACCACGAAGGCGACCGGTGGTTGAGGAGGTTGCTCCGGCAACCGTCTCGAAACCACCTCGACCGCAGGCGGTCGTCCACAGGCAGCCGGACGACCCCTGGACGCCGTGCCCCCACCTGACCTGAGGTGGGGGCATGGCGTGGACCTACATCGTCGAGTGCGCCGACGGCTCGTACTACGTCGGCAGCACGATCGACCTCGAGGGCCGCATCAGCCAGCACAACCTGGGAGCGGGGGCGGCGTACACACGCCACCGCCGACCGGTGCGACTGGTCTGGGCGGCCGACTTCGCCCGCATCGAAGAGGCGTTCGCCTTCGAGAAGCGCGTGCAGGGCTGGAACCGACGCAAGCGTGACGCGCTCATCCGCGGCGACTGGGCCGCGCTGCCGGAGCTGTCCAGCCGGTCGTGGGCGGCGTTGCGCGCGAGGTCGTGACCGGGCCCGGTGGTTGAGGAAGGCGCTCTGGCGCCTGTCTCGAAACCACCTGCTGTGGACGGGTTAGGTGGTTTCGAGACGGTTGCTGCGCAACCTCCTCAACCACCGGAGGGGCGTTGCTGCGCAACCTCGCCAACCACCGTGACCCGATGGTTGAGGAAGGGCGCTCTGGCGCCTGTCTCGAAACCACCTGCTGTGGACGGGTCGGGTGGTTTCGAGACGGTTGCTGCGCAACCTCCTCAACCACCGGAGGGGCGTTGCTGCGCAACTTCCTCAACCACCGTGACCCGGTGGTTGAGGAAGGCGCTCTCGCGCCTGTCTCGAAACCACCTGCTGGGGACGGGTCGGGTGGTTTCGAGACGGTTGCTGCGCAACCTCCTCAACCACCGGAGGGGCGTTGCTGCGCAACCTCCCCAACCACGGTGACCCGGTGGTTGAGGAAGGCGCTCTGGCGCCTGTCTCGAAACCACCTGCTGGGGACGGGGTGGGTGGTTTCGAGACGGTTGCTGCGCAACCTCCTCAACCACCGGGGGAGCGGTGCTGCGCAACCTCCCCAACCACGGTGACCCGGTGGTTGAGGAAGGCGCTCTGGCGCCTGTCTCGAAACCACCTGCTGGGGACGGGGTGGGTGGTTTCGAGACGGTTGCTGCGCAACCTCCTCAACCACCGGGGGAGCGGTGCTGCGCAACCTCCTCAACCACCGGGGGAGCCGCGGCCGACGATCAGGGGAGCGTGGGCGTGGCCCGGGCCACGATGGCGGCCAGGTCGCCGCCCTGGAGGGCGCCGAAGGTGCCCTCGGAGCCACCGAGCCGGGAGGCGCAGTAGACGTCGGCCACCTCGGCCGGGGCGAAGCGGACCAGCAGCGAGCCCTGCAGGCAGGCGGCCATCCGGCCGGCCAGGCGGCGGGCGGACACCTCGAGGGTGGCCTCGTCACCCAGGAGGGCCAGGGTCTCGTCGACGGCGCGGTCTAGCCGGGCGTCGGCCCCGCGGGCCAGGCCGACCTCGGTGATCCAGGCGGCCAGCGCCTCCGGCTCGCGGGACAGCGCGCGCAGGACGTCGAGGGCGTTGACGTTGCCGGAGCCCTCCCACACGGAGTTCAGCGGCGCCTCGCGGTAGAGCAGCGGCATCACCGACTCCTCGACGTACCCGTTGCCCCCGAGGCACTCGAGCGCCTCGGCGACCATGAACGGCGTCCGCTTGCACACGTAGAACTTCGCCAGCGGCAGGGCGATGCGGCGCAGCGCCGCCTCGTGCGGGTCGTGGGCGCGGTCGACGGCCGCGGCCAGCCGCATCGCCAGCGCGGTGGCGGCCTCGGTCTCGACGGCGAGGTCCGCCAGGACGTTCTGCATCAGCGGCTTGTCCGCGAGCAGGGAGCCGAAGGCCGAGCGGTGCGCCGCGTGCCAGGACGCCTCGTTGAGGGCCCGGCGCATCAGCGAGGTCGAGCCGAGCACGCAGTCGAGGCGGGTGGCGGCGACCATCTCGATGATCGTCCGCACGCCGCGGCCCTCGTCGCCGAGGCGCTGGGCGACGGTGCCGCGGAACTCCAGCTCGGAGGACGCGTTGGAGCGGTTGCCGAGCTTGTCCTTGAGGCGGACCACGTCGAGCTGGTTGCGGGTCCCGTCGGGCAGCACGCGCGGCACCACGAAGCAGGTGACGCCGTCGGGCGCCTGCGCGAGCACGAGGAACATGTCGTTCATCGGCGCCGAGGTGAACCACTTGTGGCCGTGCAGGGTGTACTCCCCGTCGGTCGACGTCGGCCGCGCCACCGTCACGTTGGCCCGGACGTCCGAGCCGCCCTGCTTCTCGGTCATCCCCATCCCGGCCAGCGCACCGCGCTTGGTCGAGGGGGTGCGCAGGCCGGGGTCGTACGTCGTGGAGGCCAGCAGCGGGGTCCACTCCTTGGCGATCGCGTCGTCGGCCCGGAGCGCCGGCACGGCGGCGTACGTCATCGAGATCGGGCAGCCGTGGCCGGGCTCGGTGTGGGACCACGCCATGAAGCCGGCCGCCCGGCGCACGTGCGCGTGCGGCGCATCGGTCTCCCAGGGCGCGGCGGCGAGCCCGTGCCCGACGGCGCGCTCCATCAGCCAGTGCCACGACGGGTGGAAGGCGACCTCGTCGATGCGGTTCCCGTAGCGGTCGTACGGCGTCAGCTCGGGGTGGTGCTCGTTCGCCAGGATCCCGTGCTCGCGGGCCTCGGCGGTGCCGGCCTCGGCGCCCAGCGGGGCGAGGTCCTCGACGACCTCGGCGGAGCCGTGACGGGTGACGGCCTCCACGAGCGCCAGGTCGGCCGTGACGACGTTGTGGCCCACCAGCGGGGGAGCCTGGTTCGTGACGATCCTGATGTCGTCGGTCCGAATGTCGGCAGCGGTGCGGCGTTCCATGGTGGATACCGTAGAGCCATGCCCCCCTCGGAGACCCAGCCGTCCGCTGCGTCTCCGGCCGCCGGGCCCGCGGCCGCACCGACCTGGGTCGACCAGGCCCGCGAGGTGGTGTGGCGGCTGATCGTCACGACCGTCAGCTCGTGCCTGCGCTACCGGGTCACCGGGCTGGCCGCCGAGGCGGCCTTCTTCGCCGTCGTGTCCGTGCCGCCGCTGATCTTCGCGATGGCGGGGGCGATCGGCTACGTCACCGACCGGTTCAGCCCGGCCGAGGTGGCCGACGTGCGCTCGGCGATCATCGAGCTCTCCCAGCGGGCGCTCACCGAGAGCGCCGTCGAGCGGATCATCATCCCGACCATCAACGACGTCCTCAAGGGCGGCCGCTTCGACGTGATCTCGCTGGGCTTCGTGCTCGCGCTGTGGTCCGGCTCGCGTGCCCTCAACGTCTTCGTCGACACCATCACGATCATGCACGGGCTCGGCGGGCACCGCGGGATCGTCAAGACGCGGGCGCTGTCGTTCCTCCTCTACATCCTGGCGATGATCACCGGCGTCATCTCGATCCCGCTCGTGGTGGCCGGGCCGTCGCTGGTCGGGGACTGGCTGCCCCCGCGCTTCGACTTCCTGCTCGGCTTCTACTGGCCGGTGGTCGTCGTCATCTGCGTCTGCTTCCTCGCGACGCTCTACCACGTGTCCGTGCCGGTCCGGACGAACTGGAGCTTCAACCTCCCGGGGGCGACCTTCTCGCTCATCGCCTGGGTGCTGGGCTCCTACCTGCTGCGCTGGGTGCTGACCGTCACCGCGCACGACTCGCGCTCGATCTACGGCCCGCTGGCCGCCCCGATCGCGATCCTGATCTGGCTCTACCTCGTCGCGATCGCGGTCCTCATCGGCGCGGCCGTCAACGCCGCCTTCGACACCGTCTTCCCGCAGAAGGCGACCACCCGGGCCCGCCTGGAGCTGATGACGCGCCTGCGCACGGCGATGACCAAGGACCGGGGTGCGGATGTCCCCGGGACCGCCGACCCCGTGGACTAGATTCGCCCCGTGTCCGACGCCAGCAGCGACCTGACCCCCGGGCGCGCCCGCGGGAAGGTCGCCCTCCCCGAGAACCGCCGCTCACCGTGGTGGGAGCTCGGGCGCCGGCTCCTGGCCGCGCTGGCGATCCTGGTCGGCACCGTGCTGCTGGTCTACCTCGACCGTCACGGGTACCGCGACGGCAACGACCCGCCGTACTTCAAGGTCAACCTGGTCGACTCGATCTACTACACGACCGTCACGCTGAGCACGACCGGGTACGGCGACATCGCGCCGGTCGCCCAGCACGCCCGGCTGATCAACGCGTTCGTCATCACGCCGCTCCGCATCGCGTTCCTGGTGCTGTTGATCGGTACCACCCTGGAGGTGCTCGCCTCCCAGGGCCGCGAGATGTTCCGGGTCGCACGCTGGAGGAAGAACATGGGACAGCACGTCGTCATCGTCGGCTACGGCACGAAGGGCCGCAGCGCGGTCGAGACCCTGATCAACAACGGGCAGAACCGCGAGGCGATCGTGGTGGTCGACCCCAGCGCCTCCGCCATGTCCGACGCGCACGCCGACGGGCTCGCGGTCGTCTCGGGCGACGCCACCCGGCGCGAGGTGCTGCGCCGCGCCGGCGTCGCCGAGGCCAGCCAGGTGATCATCACGACCAACCGCGACGACTCCAACGTGCTGGCGACCCTCACCGTGCGCCAGCTCAACCCGGACGCGTGGATCGTCGCGGCCGTGCGCGAGCAGGAGAACGCGCCGCTGATGAAGCAGTCCGGCGCGAACTCCGTCATCACGTCCTCGGACGCCGTCGGCCGCCTGCTCGGCCTCTCGTCGCTCTCGCCGACGCTCGGCTCCGTGATGGAGGACCTGCTGACGTACGGCGAGGGCCTCGAGGTCGCCGAGCGCGACCTGCTGGTCACCGAGGTGGGCAAGCAGCCGCAGACGCTGCCCGACCAGGTGATCTCGGTCGTGCGCGACGAGAAGGTCTACCGCTACTTCGACCCGGTGGTCACCCAGCTCGCCCGCGGTGACCGGCTGATCGTCGTACGCCCGGCCCGTGAGCTGCCGTGGGCCCCGCGTCCCGGGACGCACGGCGAGGAGCTCGCGAACGACGACTGAGCGCGTTCCCGCACGCGCGGGCCGCCGCAGGTCTAGCCTCGTCGACAAGTGCTGGGGGCATGAGACAGGGGTGTGGATGCCGCAGAGCGACGCACGACCCCGTGCTGAGCAGTGGCAGGTGCTGGCCGCCTTCGTGCTGCTGTACGTCGCGCTCGGGTTCGCCGGGCGCGCCACCCTGTTCGACGGCACGACCTTCGCGCTGGTCTGGCCGGCCGGTGGCGCGGCCGTCCTGTGGTTCCTCGTCCGCGGCGCCGGAGCCCGCAGCCTCGACACGGCGCTGCTCGCCGGCTCCGTGCTGGGCGTCAACTTCGTGACCGGCGCCTCCCTCGACGTCAGCCTCGTGCTGGTCGTCACCAACGTCCTCCAGACCCTCGTGGCGGTCACCCTGATGCGCCGCTGGTGCCCGCACCTGTGGGGCTGCGGCGGCCGACGACCGCTGGACTCCCCGCGGTCGCTCGCGCGCTACATCGGGGCTGCGCTGCTGGCCACCGGCGCGGCGGCCCTGCTGGGGACGCTCGCGTTCGGGCTCATCAACGGCCGGCTCGACGGACTGGGCGGGCTGCTGTGGTTCGGCCGCAACCTCTGCAGCGTTCTCACGCTGACCACGGTCGGGCTGCTGGTCGGGCAGCGGGTCACCAGCCCCGGCCCCCGCGCACCGATCGCCGCGTCGGCCGCCGCCGGCCACCTCGAGCTGCTCGCGGCGATCGTCTTCACCAGCGGGATGTACGTCCTGGCCTTCGTCTTCGAGGACCTGCCGCTGGCCTTCCCGCTGCTCGCCGCCACGACCTGGGTCGGGCTCCGGTTCGCGACGCTGCTCAGCGCCCTGCACGCCACCCTCATCGGCGCTGCGACCGTCGCGCTCACCCTGCGCGGGATCGGTCCGTTCGCAGACGTGCCGGGCGCGGAGGTCGGCGCCCTGCTCGCCCAGTTCTACGTCGCCACGATCGTCGTGACCGCGCTGGCGCTGTCGACCGGGCGCGATGAGCGGCAGGCGCTGGCGGCGACCCTGCGCCGCACCCAGGAGCAGGCGGTCTACGAGGCCCGCCTGCGCGACGCGATCATCAGCTCGATGGACGAGGCGCTTGTCGTCTTCGACGAGAGCGGCGACCTGCTGGTCCGCAACGGCGCCGCCGCCGCGATCCTCGAGCCCGTGGGCACCGGACCGGCCTCGCTCTACGGCATCGGCGCGACCCACCCGGACGGCTCGCCACTCCTCGACGACGAGCGGCCGTCGTACCGCGCCCTGCGCGGCGAGACCGTGCACGACCTCGAGGTGCTGGTGGAGGTGCCGGCGCTCGGGCCCCGGATCCTCGCGATCTCGGCCTCGCCGTTGCCGCCCGACGCCCAGACCGGGCGGTCCCGGGCGCTGATGCTGTGCCGCGACGTCACCGTCGAGCGGGCGCGGCGCGAGGAGCTGGCGTCGTTCGCCGGCGTCGTGGCCCACGACCTCCGCAACCCGCTGGCGGCCATCGACGGGTGGACCGAGATGATCGGCGACGAGCTGGAGGCGGGGGAGCTCGACCCGGAGCTGGCCCGCGAGTTCGTCTCGAAGGTGCGTGACTCCTCGCGCCGGATGCGCGAGCTGATCCGCGACCTGCTGGCCCACGCGACCAGCAGCGCCCGGGACCTGCACGTGACCCGCGTCGACGTCGCCGCCGAGGTGGCCGAGGTGGTCGCGGCGCGGCACGCCGAGGCGGCCGTCACCTGGGGCCGGATCCCGCCCGTCGCGGCCGACCCGGTCCTGGTCCGGCAGGTGCTCGACAACCTGCTCGGCAACGCGCTGAAGTACGTCGACCCCGACCGTGCCCCCCGGATCACCGTGACGGCGGTCGTCGACGACGGCGGCAGCGACGCGGTGACGATCCGGGTCGCCGACAACGGTGTGGGGATGCCCGCGGGGGAGCACGACCGGATCTTCGAGGAGTTCCACCGCGCCCACCACCGCGACTTCGAGGGGAGCGGCCTGGGCCTGTCGATCGTGCGCCGCATCGTCGCGCGGCACGGTGGCACGATCGTCGCGCGCGACAACCCCGAGGGCCGCGGCACCGTCTTCGAGTTCACGCTGCCGCGCTACCTCCAGGCCGACAACGTCGCACTGCCGGATCCGCCGGCCAGCCGCTCCGCCTGAGAAGGCACCGGATCCACCGTCGTGCGAACAGGTGTTCGAACGAGGTGCGATGATGGTCGGCATGGCTGGCGGGATGAACAGGCAGGGGAGCGGGATCCCGCTCGGCGAACGCCGGCGCGCCGGTGCGGCCACCGGACCCGTGGTCGGCGCGGAGCCGGTCGAGGACACCTGCCCCGTGCGGCACTGCTGGGTGGCCGACGCGGTCGACCTGCGTGGCGTCAAGCGTCCCGGCCTGCTGGTCGAGTGGCGTCGCACGACCGTGTCCTGGGAGGGACGGGTGGTCTACGCCGTGACGCTGCGGCCCGGGGAGTGGGCGCTCGTCGAGGAGTGGCTGCCCGCCGACCAGCTGACCCAGCGGTGACCGCGGTCGGGGGTTGAATCACAAGATCCGGGTCAACTTGAGGAAACCTTGAGGGAAATCCTCAGGGAATCTAAGGGTTTCGGGAGGTACGTTTCTCTCAGAACCGCCGGGGACCCGAGACCCCGGCGGTTCTACTTATTTCAGCCGTGCCGGCCGGTCCCTCCGCGAACTTGTGGAAACCTTGAGCCCGCGGCCCTCGCCTTCGTCGGGACCGTCGCGCTACGGTTTCACCGACGAACCGCCGGGGACCCGAGACCCCGGCGGTTCGTCCTCTTTCCGGGCAGTTCCGGCTGGTCAGCCCGCGTTCCGAGGTGGACGGACAACCCGAAAGGGTGCTGGTGCCCGCCGGGCCTGCTTGTCATAATCGCGTCGTGAGTGGAGGGCCGATCCGGCTGCTCATCGTGGGCAGCCAGCACATCGTGACCGCCGGCATCGTCTCGATGCTGGCGCCGTTCGGGGACCGCATCGAGGTGCTGACGCCGCACGACGGGCTGGCCACCTTCCACCGCCAGGTCGACGTCGTCGTGTACGACGTGCTCGGGATGGTCGACCGCGACAGCGAGGAGCTCACCCGCCTCGTGGAGCTCGGCAAGGGCGTGATCGCGCTCGGTCGCGACCTGCGGCCCGACCTCGCGGCCCGCGCCGTCCAGCTGGGCGCCGTGACCACCGTGCCCATGGGCACCGACGCCGCACGCCTGGTCGCGGCCATCGAGGCGGTGTACGCCGGGGAGACCGCCGACCTGGTCCCCGCGGAGGAGTGGCTGGCCCAGGCGGAAGGGCTCTCCGAGCGCGAGGCCGAGGTCCTCGGGCTCATCACCCAGGGCCTCAGCAACCCCGAGATCGCCGAGCGTCTCTACCTGAGCATCAACTCGGTCAAGACCTACATCCGCTCGGCGTACCGCAAGATCGGCGCCACCCGGCGCTCGCAGGCGGTCGGCTGGGCGATGGACCACGGCTTCACCACCGACAAGACCTAGACGCGGCTGCGTGCCCGCTCGCCCAGCGGCTTGAGCCGCAGGCCGTGGTCGACGGCCCAGCGGACGGCGTGCGCCCGGCGCGTCACGCCAATCTTGCGGTAGGCCGTCCGCACGTAGGTCTTCACGGTGTTCTCCGAGAGGTAGAGCCGCAGCCCGATCTCGCCGTTGCTGTAGCCGCTGCCGATGAGGGTCAGCACCTCGAGCTCGCGTCGCGACAGCTCGCCGGGCGGGACGACGGGGAGGAGCTCGGGCTCCGGTCCCAGCGCGACCACCGTGTCGCCCGCAGCGACGGCGACGAGCGCGTCGACGAGCTCGGCCGGCGACAGCGTCATGGACAGGTAGCCGCTCGCCCCCGCCGCCAGCGCGACCGTCACCAGCGCATGGGTGCGCTCGGTGGACAGCACCACGGTCCGCGTGGTCGTGGGCACCTCGCTCAGCCGGGTCAGCAGGCCGATCGAGTCGATGAGCACCACGTCCGCCTCGCCCACCCGGTCGCTGTCGACCAGCCGGACCCGGTCCGCGTGCCGGGCCAGCACGACCCGGAGCCCGGCGCCGACGAGGTCGCCGGCGTGCAGGGCGGTCACGAGCAGCGGGGGAGAGGTGGTCACCTTCCTCCTTCGGAGCGACCCCACCCCGCGGATCACTGCTCCGGACGTGATCCGGCTCGCAGCAGTCGTCCGGACGAGCCCACGCCGTACGCCGGACTGTCGCTACAGTGCTGCGCATGGACCTCACGTGACACGTCCCCTCCGCCTGGCGATCGTCGACGACTACGCGGTCGTCGTCGCCGGGGTGGCGGCGATCCTCGCCGAGGAGCAGATCGACGTCGTCGAGACCGAGGCCTGCCTCCCGGTCGTCGCCGACGTCGACGTCGTCCTCTACGACACCTTCGCCCAGATCCAGGGCAGCCAGCTCGACCTCGAGGACTTCGTCCGCGACAGCGGCGCTCCCGTCGTGATCTACAGCTGGAACCTCGACGCCCAGCTGATCCAGCAGGCGGTCGACCGGGGGGCGCGGGGCTACCTGTCGAAGGTCCTGACCGGCCCGGAGATCGTGGCCGCGCTGCGCCGCGTGATGGACGGTGAGGTCGTGGTCATGCCCGGCGACCACGAGACGAGCGTCGGGAGCGAGGGCGACTGGCCCGGTCGCGCCGCCGGGCTGTCGCCGCGCGAGGCCGAGGTGATCGCCCTCATCACGCAGGGCCTCAGCAACCAGGCCATCGCGGACCGGGCCTACCTCAGCATCAACTCGGTCAAGACCTACGTCCGCATCGCCTACCGCAAGATCGGCGTGCAGAGCCGGGCGCAGGCCGTGCTGTGGGGCGTGAGGAACGGCTTCGAGCCCGACACGCTGCGCACCGTCGACGGGTCCCTCCTCGTCCGCCCTCCGACCGGCGGGCCGCTCTAGACGGGTGCCCCACCCCTGGGGATGAGGTGGGGCCGATCGCCCCTCGCCGAGCCGCCGCCCGGCCTACTGTTGGTCACGCCGAGACACCGGGGTGCTGCAGACACCACCGTCCCGGCACCCTTGGTGCCTCGACCCGTCGCGAGCTGGTCGATCGCCACTCCCTGCGCGGCCCCATGGTCCCGGTCCCCGTCCGAGGCTGTGGGGCCGCTGGGACGTGCGGCGGGGGACTCCGGCGCCACCGATGCGGTCTCCTGCGACCGACGGCCTATGCTGCAGAGGAACCGCCAGGAGCCGCGTCCCCCCTAGCCCCTGGCGGTTCCTCATGCCCCGTCGGTCCTGACCGATCGGAGGATGCCCGGGCCCGGGCGTCCGTCGCAGACTTCTCGCGGGTCGTCCCCGCGTGCGTGGGCGGCTCTCGACACCCCGTCCTTGTAGGGGGGACCGGGGTGTCGCTCCATTTCCGGCCGCGCGCTCCTAGAGTCGCGCCATGACCGAGTTCTCTCCTGCCCGGGCCACGGTGGTGTCCCTCACGCTGGCCGGCGTGCTGATCGCCGGCGCGAGCGCCGGGATCGGCTGGGCGCTGCACCCCGACGGGATCCAGCAGCGCCACTTCTCCGGCCGCGTCAAGGCCGTCAACTCCGACCAGAGCGCCATCGGCGTCCGCACCACGGCGTACGGCGACGTGGGCGGGGCGCTGGTCGTGCACGGGCCGCCCGTGAAGTCGGGGCAGTGGGTGACCGGCATTTTGTACGGCGAGGACGCCCAGATCATCGAGGTCTTCCAGGAGCCGTGAGCACGTCCCTGCACGTTCGGACCCTCCCGAAGCTCATGCGAGGGTCCGAACGTGCAACAGCAGGCGTTCGGCAGTGTCTCGGTCGCGGCCTGCCGCTGGTTGGCGGCTGGTTCGCGCTCAGCTCACTCTCTTGCACACAGGTGCGCTCCACGGTTCGGTCAGTCCGGCCCGGTTGTGGGCCCGGACAGCGACGCAGTACTTGCCGGCGCGAGTGGCAGACCGAGACACCGACATACCCGTGACTGCCTGCCAAGCGGCTGGGTAGCTCCAGGCCCGGCTCCGGTGGTGGGGCCGAGTGAATCGGTATCGCACGTCGAAGCTCGTGACGGCACTCGACTGTGCCGGAGCCGAGAAGAGGGCCTGCAGTCGCCCACCCGACCTGGTCAGCCGGTCCAACTGCGATTCAGGACGCTGACTCGACAGGTGGGCCCATACGCCCGGGAGACCGGCATTGCGGATCGCCTCGATGTCCACGTCGATCGTGGGCTGAGGCCCACCGTAGGCATCCCACGAGGGTACGTACCGCGCGAGCCCGCCAGTGACGGCGTAGACCTCACCCGTCACCATCGATCGAAGGAAGGTGTTGTCCGCCGGCACGATCAACGAGTGATTGATGGGCACCCCACCTGCGTGGGTTAGCGCGAACTCGTCGACCGTCGTCGACGGCTGAGAACCTCCGATGGCATCGAAGTTGGACACGTACAGGGGAGCGCCGCCGGCGTACTTGTACACGTTCCCGGCCGCGTTCACCAGCGTCCCATCCGCGGGGTAGGCACGGGAGTGGTTCCACGGGGCTCCGCCCTGGTTGTCGAGCGCTGCCCTGTCAACGGTCGTCGACGGCGCAGATCCACCGATGTTGTCGAAGTTGGACACGTAGAGCGCAGCGCCGCCGGCGAATCGGTAGACGTCGCCCCCGGCGTTGACCAGCGTCCCGTCCGAGGGGTACTCGAGCGTGTGATTCCACGGCTCGCCACCATGGTTCTCCAACGCTGCCTGGTCCACCATCGGGGCGGCCTGCGATCCACCGATCGCATCCCAGCTGGACACGTAGAGGGGCGCGCCTCCCGCGAACCGGTAGACGTACCCGGCCTTGACGCTCACCACGGTTCCATCAGCCGGGTACTGGCGCAGCGCCGCGAACTGAGCGTCACTCACCGTGGTGGAGGGCTGGGACCCACCGATGGCATCGAAGCTGGAGACGTACAACGGCGCCCCGCCCACCACTCGGTAAACCATGCCGGCGTGGTTGATGAGACTTCCGTCGCCGCTCGGAGCGGCATCCTTGATGTGGATGAAACCTGAGGGCCACAGGCTGCCTCGCGTGTACTTGTGCCAGTGGAAGTCGCCGCCGAAGCTGTCGTCGGAGGTGATGATGCCGTCGGACGTGACCTGCTCGACGTAGGCCACATGGCCGTCCTGCCCTTGACCAGCGCCGGAGTCCCACCACGCGATGGATCCGACGGCGGGCGTTTGGTTGGTGATCGATGCGAGATTGTGGCCCCACTGGTTCGCATTGCCCATGGGTCCGCTGAGCGGCTTGGCGGCACCTGCCTGCTGCATGCGGAAGGACACGTAGTTGGTGCAGTTGTGACCGCCGTAGGCACCCCAGAAGGACTGGGTGTAGACGTTCTGGTAGCCGGCGTTGCCCATTCCTGCGCTGTTGCACCCGTTGAAGCCGGTACAGAGCACGATCTCTGCTGCCTGGGCCGGGGGCGCCAGGGCGGTGCCGGCCAGCACCATGAAGAACGACGCGACAACCGCGCCGAGCCCGCGCATGAGGTGCGACCTCGAGCGGTGGGGAAGACAGCGTCGAAGAATGACCGAGTCACGTGCCTGCATGTTTCCCCCGTGAGAACCGAGCGCGATGTTCCGGCGCAAGTAGAGCAACGGCAGTGAAGGCGGACTGGCGAATGGCGGAGTCTTTACCTTGGGTCGCCGCTCAACCCTCCTTCGCAAAAGGAGTGGCGCCTTCAGAGCCTCGTAGCGCTCAACGGGAACAACAAAGCCCCTGACCGCGTCTCCGCTGTCAGGGGCTGTTCGTGCTGGTGGGCGATACTGGGTTTGAACCAGTGACCTCTTCCGTGTCAAGGAAGCGCGCTACCACTGCGCCAATCGCCCGTGTCGCCCATCAATCTAACGTCTGGGCGATCGAGGTGGAGACGGGATTTGAACCCGTGTAGACGGATTTGCAGTCCGTTGCCTCGCCTCTCGGCCACTCCACCGTGGAGGATGAGACCTCTCCGAGCGGACAACGAGACTCGAACTCGCGACCTCAACCTTGGCAAGGTTGCGCTCTACCAACTGAGCTATGTCCGCATGCTTCCGTCCGGGCTTTTGACCCGGTGTCGGCGTGCGTGAGAACAGTAGCCGATGCCTCTGGGGGTGCAAAATCCGGGTTCGGCAGGCGTGTTGCGGTCCCGTCGAGGCTCCCGGAGCGCTCCTAGAGTGAGGCCATGCGCGCCTGGATCGACGGAGACCTGCTGCCTGACCCCACGGCCCCCGCCATCGGGGTGACCGACCACGGGCTGACCGTGGGGGACGGGGTGTTCGAGGCGATCAAGGTCGTGAACGGCGAGCCGTTCGCCCTGCAGGCGCACCTCGAGCGGCTGGAGCGGTCGGCGGCCGGGCTGGGGCTGCCGGAGGTCGACCTCGACGCCGTACGCCGGGGGGTGGACGCCGTCCTGGAGGACCAGGTGCTGCCGCTCGGCCGGATCCGGATCACCCTGACCGGCGGGCCGGCACCACTCGGCTCGGGACGCGGTGACGCCGCGCCGACCCTGGTGGTCGTGGCCGACGCGATGAAGCCGTGGCCGGCGAGCACGTCCGTGGCGAGCGTCCCGTGGCCGCGCAACGAGCGGGGCGCGCTCGCGGGCCTCAAGACCACGTCGTACGCCGAGAACGTGGTCGCGCTCGCCGAGGCGCACCGCCGGGGGGCGTCCGAGGCGATCTTCGCCAACCTCGCGGGCCACCTGTGCGAGGGCACCGGCTCCAACGTCTTCTACGTCGTGGACGGGCAGCTGCGCACGCCGACGCTGGCCAGCGGCTGCCTCGCGGGCGTCACACGCGCTCTGGTGCTCGAGTGGTACGGCGGGACCGAGGTCGACGAGCCGATCGAGGTCGTCGGGTCCGCGAGCGAGGTGTTCCTCGTGTCGACGACCCGCGACGTGCAGGGCGTCCACCAGTGGGACGACCGGTCGCTCGAGGCGCCGGGTCCCGTGACCCGCGAGGTGGCCGAGCTGTGGCGCCGGCGCGAGCCGGAGCTGCTGGGGCGCTGAGCCCGCTCAGTCGCCGGGGCGGTCGAGGATCGAGGCGATCATCGCGTCGACGTCGAGCCGCGCGCTCTCCGTGCCGGCCGGCACGGCCGCGAGGGTCCGGCTGAGGAAGCGGTAGACCTCCTGCGTGTTCGCCTGCGCGATCAGCCGGCCGTCGGGGGACTGGAACTCCAGCACGACGACGGCCCGGCCGAGCTCGTCGATGCTCGGCCACAGTCGCAGGTCGCCCTGGCCGGCCGGGTCGGTGAGCGACTGCAGGAGCACCGCGCGGGACATCGCCCAGCTCACGTCACCGTCACGCGACGGGAAGGTGATCCACACGGCGTACGGGTCGGTGGGGTCGTACCCGAACGAGGCCGTCAGCTCGACCGCCCGGCCCTGGGGGTCGAGGCACTGGAGGGCGAGCTCCTGGGAGAGGGCCCGTGACATGGGCTGCTGGGGCACGTCGCTCCTTGCACGAGGCGGCCCGGGACGGCCGCAGGTGCTGATGGGACGGGCGAGGGCGCCGTCCATGACGCGGGGACTGGCGCGCGGAGCCCGTCCGCGGCCCGAAGTGTGAAGACGCTCCGGCGATGCGTTAGAGTCTGCGACCGCACCCGGGACACGTCCCGCGGCGCGAGAACGGGCGATTGGCGCAGTGGTAGCGCGCTTCGTTCACACCGAAGAGGTCACTGGTTCGAACCCAGTATCGCCCACCGACACGAGCCCCTGATCCCGCGAACAAGCCGGGAGCAGGGGCTCGTTGCTCGTCCGGGATCAGGGCGCCAGGTGCTCGGCCAGCCAGGCGTAGGCCACCTGGTCGGCGGCGAAGCCGGCCGTGACGTGGTCGCCGGCGACGGGGCGGAAGTCCACGTCGGCGCCGGCGTCGGTCCACGTCGTGGCGAGCGCGGTGGCGGCGGCGTACGGCAGCACCTCGTCCGTCGGGCTGTGCTGGAGCAGCACCGGCATGGTCGGGGCCGTGCGGCCGAGGCTCTGGTGCCGCAGCAGGTGGCGCAGACCGGAGATCTGCAGCACCGGGACGCGGGTGAGCTCGCGCGCCCTGGTGAGCGGCGGGTAGTGCGCCGCGGCCTCGTCGATGCAGGTGTCGCGCAGGTCGTCCAGCACCCGGTGCCCGCGCGGGGTCAGGGAGCGGCCGAGGTGGCGGTGGGGGTACTCCGCGATGAAGCCGCTGAGCGTGTACGCCGTCAGGAACGAGACCGGCCCGCCGTCGACGTAGTGGAAGGTCGCGGGCAGGTCGGCGACGACGCCGCCGACGGCGACCGCCCGCAGCGCGAGGTCGGGGGCGTACGCCGGCGCGATCTGCGCCACCCAGCCCGCGGCGCCGCCGCCCTCGGAGTAGCCGGTCACCGCGGTCGGCAGGTCGGTGCCGAGGTGGGCTCGGCGCAGCTGGCGCGCCGCCCGCATCGAGTCCAGGACGGACCGGCCGAGTGCCTCACCGACGACGTAGGTGTGCTCGGGGCGCGTGCCGAGGCCCGGGTAGTCGCTCACCGCCACGGCGTACCCGCGGGCCAGCAGGGCGCCGATGTTCGCGATCTCGTACTCCGTGCCGGCGGCGAGCTGGTGGGACACCGCGCAGCGGTCGGCCAGGCCCTGGGTGCCGGCGGCGAAGCCGACGAGGGCGGTCGCCGGTGCGGCGTCGGGGACCAGCACGGTGCCGGTCACCGGGACGAGCGCGCCGTGGAGGTCGCGGCTGAGGTAGCGGACCCGCCAGGCGCGGGCGCCCGCCAGCGGCACGCCCGGCGCACTCTGGGCCGCGAGCCGGTGCGCGGACAGCAGCGTCCCGGGGCGGCGCGGAGCGCGCGCCCGCTGCTGACCGGCGGCCACCGGCAGCAGGGCCACGGTGACGACGGGGCGGTGCCCGGTCACCCGTGAGGCGGGGCGGTCGGGACCGATCGTGGTGACGAACCCGCCCTGGACCCCGGCCGTCGGGTCGGGCGTGACCTCGAGCGTGCACGCGCGCACGTCGCTGCCGTGGGGGCTCGGGGTGCGGCAGGTGCCGCTCACCGGCAGCGTCACAGGATCGCCGAGGGGGCCGGTCACGCGGACCGTGCCGGTGGTCTCGAAGGTGCCGATGGAGCCGGCCGGCGCGCACAGCCGCAGCACGCCGGCCCGGTGACCGCGCTGCCGGACGGGGAAGAGGCTGGTCCGCAGGCGCGACTGGACGCGGGTCAGCCGCACCCGCTCCGCAGTGCCCGTGCACGACGCGTCGGTGACCGGCCGCGGGTGGCCGCGCGTCGAGGCGAAGGTGACCCGGGCGCCCGACACGTCGCCGGCGACCAGCCCCGGCACGTGGGGCGAGCGGTGCCGGCTCGTCGGCCAGGCCGTGCGCTCGACGTACGCCGTCCAGATCGAGCCGGTGGCGTTGCCCGGGACCTGCGCCGGGTTGAGCACCGAGTTGCTCGTCACGAACCCGCCGACGACCCCGTGCGCGGGGTCGGGCAGCAGCCGCAGGCGGCAGTTGAAGAAGGCCGTGCCGGGCTGGGACGGCTCGGGGATGAGCTCGCAGCCGCCGAGCGCCTCGACCCGGCCCACCCCCGGCAGCCGGACGACGGCGTAGCCGGCGTTGGTGCCGGGGTCGGCGGTGTCGGCCGGGTCGGGACCGCTGGTGCAGAGGTAGCCGCGGCCGACGCGGCGCGCGGTCTCGTCGCGCACCACGGCGTCCCGGCGACCGGTGGTGAAGCTGAAGAGGTCCGCCTCCAGCTGGATCGGCACGGCCTGGCCGAGGACCGGGCCGAGGTGCTCGCGGCACGCCGCCGTGTGGGCGGCCGTCGGCTCCCGGTCGGACTCGGTGGTCCGGAACGACACCCAGCGGCCCTCGGCCCGCGGGGCGGCCGCGGGGGAGGAGGTCGTCGTGCCGGCCGCCGACGCGGCGTACGACGGCACGCCGGTCGTCAAGGCGGGACCCAGGGCGACACCCACGACCAGCGTCAGCACCGCCAGGGGTCCGCGCCGGCGCCGATGCAACTCGATACCAACGGTATTCATATGCGGCACCCTACACTCGGGGCCCGATGACGACACGACGCGAACGCACCCGCCCGACCCGGGACAGCGTCCGGGAGGCGGTGCTCGCCGCGGCCCACGAGACTTTCGCCGCCGACGGCTACCACGGCGCGACGCTGGCCCGGATCGCCGCGCGAGCGGGCTTCTCCAAGGGGGCCGTCTACTCCAACTTCGCCAGCAAGGAGGACCTCTTCCTCGCCCTCCTGGTGCGGGAGAACGCTCAGCGCACGGAGGCCCTCGCGCAGCTGTCGGGGCCGGGGACGGAGCCCGACCTCGCCGCCGTCGCGGAGGGCCTGCTCGCCCTGGCGGCCGCGAGCCGACCGATCCTGGTGCTCGCCGAGTTCCGCGGCCTCGCCGACGGCGACGCCGCCCTGGCGCGACGGCTGGCCGAGGTCCGCGGCGCGACCGTCGACGCCTCCACCGAGCTGCTGTCCGGCGCGGCAGCGGCGTGGGGGCTGGAGCTGGTCGTGCCGGCCCGTGAGGCGGCGGTGGTGCTGCTGGCGCTCGTCAACGGGCTCGCCCTCGAGCAGGTCGGCACGGACGAGGCGCTCGTCGGCGTCGAGACGGTGACCGCGGTGCTGCGCGGGCTGGTGACCGGCACGGAATGATCCGCCGCTCCGCGCCGTTCGGTCTCGCATGACCACCATCGGACTCATCGGCGCAGGACACATCGGCAGCACCGTCGCGAGGTTGGCCGTCGCGGCCGGCCACGACGTCGTGCTCAGCAACAGCAGGGGTCCGGAGACGCTGGCCGACCTCGTCGCGGAGCTCGGCGACCACGCCCGGGCCGCCACCTCGACCGAGGCCGCGGAGGCCGGCGACGTCGTCGTCGTGACCGTGCCGCTCAAGGCCTACCGCGACGTCCCGGTCGAGCCGCTGCGCGGCAAGGTCGTGATCGACACCAACAACTACTACCCGCAGCGCGACGGGCACATCGCCGAGCTCGACGACGAGTCGACGACCGTGAGCGAGCTGCTCCAGGCGCACCTGCCGGAGTCGCACGTGGTGAAGACCTTCAACAACATCTACTTCGAGCACCTCCTCGGCCTGGCGCGGCCCCGTGGCGCCGACGACCGCAGCGCGCTGGCCATCGCCGGCGACGACGAGGGCGCCAAGAAGACCGTGACCGACCTGCTCGACGACCTGGGGTACGACGTCGTCGACGCCGGCCCGCTGGCCGAGGGGTGGCGCTACCAGCGCGACACGGCGGCGTACGGCACGCCGTACACCACGGGCTGGGGCACCGACGAGATGACGATGAGGACCGGCGACGCGGCGACGGTGCGGGACCTGCTCGCGCAGTCGCAGCGCTACCGCGACATGGAGGGCTGACCCGCCCCGTCACGACGGCTGTTGAAGTTTCACGCAGCCGAAACACGCGCGACCCCGGACGGTGCACCTGGGCCACCTACGTTGACGGAGATCTCGGGCCGTCAGCCGTCAGAGGCTCTATCGCAGGGGAATGTCGCGTGAGTGGAAACAAGGTTCGTCTCCAGGCGATCAAGGACGTCGAGGCGTACGTCCCGCCGGCCGTCAGCTTCACGCCGGGCGAGGCGCCGGGAGAGATCTTCGGGGAGAACGTCTTCAGTACCACGGTGATGCAGAAGCGGCTCCCGAAGTCGGTCTACAAGTCGGTGCTGGCCACCATCGAGGGCTCGGCGCCGCTCGACCCCCTGGTCGCGGACGCGGTCGCGAGCGCCATGAAGGACTGGGCGCTGGAGAAGGGCGCGACCCACTACGCGCACGTCTTCTACCCGCTCACCGGCCTGACGGCCGAGAAGCACGACAGCTTCCTCGACCCGGTCGGCGACGGGACCGCGCTGGCGGAGTTCGCCGGCAAGACGCTGGTGCAGGGCGAGCCGGACGCCTCGAGCTTCCCGAACGGCGGTCTGCGCAACACCTTCGAGGCGCGCGGCTACACGGGCTGGGACGTGATGAGCCCGGCGTACGTCCTGGAGAACCCGAACGGCAACACGCTCTGCATCCCGACCGTCTTCGTCTCGATGACGGGGGAGGCGCTCGACCACAAGACGCCGCTCCTGCGCTCGCAGAGCGCGATGGCCGACCACGCCGAGCGGGTGCTGCGGCTCTTCGGTCACGAGCCGTCGCGCGTGGTGTCCTACTGCGGGCCGGAGCAGGAGTACTTCCTCGTCGACAGCCACTTCTTCCTGGCGCGGCCCGACCTGATCAACGCCGGCCGCACGCTCTTCGGGGCGAAGCCGCCGAAGGGCCAGGAGTTCGACGACCACTACTTCGGGGCGATCCCCGAGCGCGTGCTCGGCTTCATGATGGACACGGAGCGGGAGCTCTTCAAGCTCGGCATCCCGGCCAAGACCCGCCACAACGAGGTCGCCCCCGGCCAGTTCGAGATCGCGCCGATGTTCGAGCGCGCGAACGTCGCCTCCGACCACCAGCAGCTGCTGATGACGACCTTCAAGAGCGTCGCGCGCAAGCACGGCATGGAGTGCCTCTTCCACGAGAAGCCCTTCGACGGCGTCAACGGCTCGGGCAAGCACGTGAACTTCTCCCTCGGCAACGCCACCGAGGGCAACCTCCTGCTGCCGGGCGACACCCCGCACGACAACGCGCAGTTCCTCGTCTTCTGCGCCGCCGTGATCCGCGCGGTGCACAAGTACGGCGGCCTGCTGCGCTCGTCGGTCGCCTCGGCCAGCAACGACCACCGGCTCGGCGCGAACGAGGCGCCGCCGGCGATCATCTCGATCTTCCTCGGCGACCAGCTCGCCGACGTCTTCGACCAGATCGCCAAGGGCGGTGCGACCCGGTCGAAGGAGAAGGGCACGATGATGATCGGCGTCGACTCGCTGCCCGACCTGCCGACCGACCCGGGCGACCGCAACCGCACCAGCCCGTTCGCCTTCACCGGCAACCGCTTCGAGTTCCGCGCGCCGGGCTCGCTGCAGACCGTGGCCGGCCCGATGGTCGTGATCAACACGATCATGGCCGAGGCGCTCGACCACATCGCGACCACGCTCGAGACCGCGGTCGCGGCCGGCACCGACTTCGACGAGGCCGTCCAGGACGTGCTCGCCGCGATCATCGCCGACCACGGTGCGGTGATCTTCAACGGCAACGGCTACTCCGACGAGTGGCAGGTCGAGGCCGAGCAGCGGGGCCTGAAGAACCTGCGGACCACGGTCGACGCGCTCCCGGAGCTGGTCTCCGACGACGCGCTCGCGCTGTTCGAGACGTACGGCGTCTTCAACCACCGCGAGATGCACAGCCGCTACGAGATCGGGCTCGAGCAGTACGTCCTGAGCATCGGCGTCGAGGGCCGGCTCACCCTGGAGATGGGGACGACGACGGTTCTGCCCGCCGCCGTCCGCTACCAGACAGAGCTGGCCCAGAACGTCGCCGCGCTCACGGCGGCCGGCGTCGAGGCCGACACCTCCCTGCTCCTCGAGGTGTCGGCCCCGGTCGCGGCCCTGTGCTCGGCGCTGCGGACGCTGGCCGAGGCGCTGGACCACGAGGTCGACGGCGACGCGATGGCCGAGGCCGTCCACTGCCGCGACGCCGTGCTCCCCGCGATGGCCGCGGTGCGCACCAGCGCCGACGCCCTCGAGGGCCTCGTGGCCGACGACCTGTGGTCGCTGCCGACCTACCAGGAGATGCTCTACATCCTCTGAGACCGCTCCCACGGTCGGCCGGGGGTATCTCGCGCGCGCCGGAGGTACGGACGTCGATACGATCGTGACGTCCGTACCTCCCGCACCGCCAAGGAGAACTCCTGTGTCCGACCTCAAGATCGTCCTCGTCCACGCCGATGCGCGTCAGGACACGACGGTCACGACGGGCACCCGGGCCTGGGAGCTGTTCAAGGACGACGCCGCCGTGATCGCGGCCCGCGTCGACGGCCAGCTGCGCGACCTCGCCCACGAGCTCACCGACGGCGCCGAGGTCGAGGGTGTGGCCATCGACTCGAAGGACGGCCGCGACATCCTGCGGCACTCGACCGCCCACGTGATGGCGCAGGCGGTGCAGCAGCTGTGGCCCGAGGCCCGGCTCGGCATCGGGCCGCCGGTCGAGAACGGCTTCTACTACGACTTCGACGTCGAGAAGCCCTTCGTGCCCGAGGACCTCGCGAAGATCGAGACCGCGATGCGCAAGATCATCAAGGAGGGGCAGAAGTTCGACCGCCGGGTCACCACCGACGCGGACGCCCTCAACGAGCTGAAGGACGAGCCCTACAAGCTCGAGCTGATCGGGCTCAAGGGGTCGGGCAAGTCCGAGGACGCTGCCGAAGGGGCCTCGGTCGAGGTCGGCGCCGGCGAGCTCACGATCTACGACAACGTCCGCCGCAACGGCGACGTCGCGTGGAGCGACCTGTGCCGCGGCCCGCACCTGCCCACCACGAAGCGGATCCCCGCCTTCAAGCTGATGCGGTCGGCGGCGGCGTACTGGCGCGGCGACGAGAAGAACAAGATGCTGCAGCGCATCTACGGCACCGCCTGGGAGACCAAGGAGGCGCTGGAGGAGCACCTGCACCGCATCGAGGAGGCCGAGCGCCGCGACCACCGCAAGCTCGGGCGCGACCTGGATCTCTTCAGCTTCCCCGACGAGATCGGCTCCGGCCTCGCGGTCTTCCACCCCAAGGGTGGCGTGATCAAGCGTGAGATGGAGGACTACGTCCGCCAGCGGCACATCGAGGAGGGCTTCCAGTACGTCGGGACGCCGCACATCTCGAAGGAGGGGCTCTTCCACACCTCCGGGCACCTGCCGTACTACGCGGACACGATGTTCCCGCCGATGGAGTTCGAGGGCGCGAACTACTACCTCAAGGCCATGAACTGCCCCATGCACAACCTGATCTTCAAGTCGCGGGGGCGGTCCTACCGCGAACTGCCGCTGCGGCTCTTCGAGTTCGGGTCGGTCTACCGCTACGAGAAGTCCGGCGTCGTGCACGGCCTGACCCGCGTGCGCGGGCTGACCCAGGACGACTCGCACTCCTACGTCACCCCGGAGCAGGCGCCGGCGGAGGTCAAGCACCTGCTCGACTTCGTGCTCGGGCTGCTGCGCGACTTCGGGATCGACGACTTCTACCTCGAGCTGTCGACCCGTGACGACTCCAAGCCGGACAAGTTCGTCGGCACCGACGAGGACTGGGCGGTCGCCACGAAGGTCCTCGAGGACGTCGCCGTGGGCTCCGGCCTCGCGCTGGTCCCGGACCCGGGCGGCGCGGCGTTCTACGGCCCCAAGATCTCGGTGCAGGCGCGCGACGCGATCGGCCGGACCTGGCAGATGTCGACGATCCAGTACGACTTCAACCAGCCCAAGGGCTTCGAGCTGGCCTACCAGGCGGCCGACGGCTCGCGGCAGCAGCCGGTGATGATCCACTCCGCGAAGTTCGGCTCGCTGGAGCGCTTCTTCGGGGTGCTCGTGGAGCACTATGCCGGCGCCTTCCCGCCCTGGCTCGCGCCGGTGCAGGTGCAGGCGATCCCCGTCGCGGACGCGTTCGCGGACTACCTGCACGACGTGGCCCGGACGATGCGGACGAAGGGGCTGCGGGTCGAGGTCGACGACTCCGACGACCGGATGCAGAAGAAGATCCGCAACGCGCAGCTGCAGAAGGTGCCGTTCATGCTGATCGCCGGTGCCGACGACGTCGCCGCCGGTGCGGTGTCCTTCCGCTACCGCGACGGGCGCCAGGACAACGGCGTCCCGCTCGACGAGGCCATCGCCCGCGTGCAGGCCGCCGTCGCCTCGCGCGAGCAGGTCTAGGGACGGGGAGCGACGTGCGGCGGGCGCTGGCCGGGCTCGCCGCCGTCTCGGTCCTGCTGACCGGGTGCGGGGGCGGCTCCGAACCCGGGGCGTCGCCCCCGACCTCCGGTGCGGCGGCGAGCGCGTCGCCGCCCGCGCCCCCGCTCAAGAAGGGGGCGGACGCCGAGGCGAAGCGGCTGGCCGCGCTGCGCAAGCAGGCCGAGCAGGCCGCGGCCGCCGTCCCCACCAACCCCGTCCCGTCCTTCCGCGCCCCGGTGCTGGGCTCGGACATCAGCTGGCCGCAGTGCCCGAAGGGGATGGGGATCCCGCAGAAGCGGTCCAACGGGTCGCCCGGGCCGCTCCCGGCCGCGCGCTACGTCGTGCTGGGCCTGACCAACGGCCCAGGGTTCACGCCGAACCCCTGCCTCGCCGAGCAGACGGCGTACGTCCGTGACCGGCGGCTGCTGGCCGGGGCGTACGCCGTGGCGAGCTACCCCGACGACGCGACCGTCGCCCGCTTCGCCGACCAGGGGCCGTACGACGGCTCGACCGCGCTGGGGGCGCTCGGGAACGTCGGCTACCAGCAGGCGCTGTTCAACGTGGCCTCGATGCAGCGCGTCGGGCTGGTCAGCCCGGTGGTGTGGATCGACGTCGAGCCGGTGCCGGACTTCGACTGGAGCACCGACGTGGTGGCGAACGCGGCGGTCGTGCAGGGCGCGGCCCGCGGCTACACCGACAGCGGCTTCGCGATCGGCGTCTACTCCACCCCGACGCTCTGGTCGGGCGTCGTGGGCGGGTTGTCGCTGGGCGTGCCCGAGTGGCGCGCGGCGGGGGAGACGTCGCGGGCCGAGGCAACCCGGCGCTGCGGCGACGAGTGGGTGATCCAGGGCGGCGAGGCCGTGCTCGCCCAGTGGGTGGAGCAGGCGCGGGACCAGAACGTCACCTGCGGGACCGTGCACCGCGACCTGGGCCGCTGGTTCCACCAGTACTAGCCCGACCGCCCGCTCAGCGGACCCGCTTCACGTAGCGGCGGCACGGGGAGACGAAGGTCGCGCCCCCGGCGGTGACCTCGTAGGGCAGCGCCCCGCCGTCGGACCAGCCGCGCCGCTCGTAGAACCGGCGGGCGCGGGCGTTGCCCTCGACGACCGCCAGCCAGGCCTCGTCGTGCCCGAGCGCGGCGACCTGGCGCTCCGCCTCGTCCAGGAGCGTCGAGGCCAGGCCGGTGCCGCGGTGCGCGGCGGCGACGTACACCTGCTCGACCTCGTCGCCCACGACCATCACGAAGCCGGCGACGGCTCCGTCGGCCTCGGCCACGGTCGTGACCGGCAGCATCGCCGGCGTGCGCTCGCCGAAGGCGGCGCGGGTGCGGCCGGCGGTGAGGCCGTCGGGGACGTGGCCCGGGTGGGCGTCGTGCCAGCCGCGGTGCCACAGGTCGGCGACCGCCTCGGCGTCCTCGTCCGTGGCGGGGCGCAGCAGGGGCTCGGGCACGGCACCACTCTAGGATCGCCACCATGAGCGACGCGCCCCTGCACCAGGACGGCATCGGGGACCCCGACGAGCTCGACCGGCTCTGGACCCCGCACCGGATGGCCTACATCCGCGGCGAGAA
This sequence comes from Nocardioides luti, assembly GCF_014212315.1. NCBI lineage: Bacteria > Bacillati > Actinomycetota > Actinomycetes > Propionibacteriales > Nocardioidaceae > Nocardioides > Nocardioides luti. The sequence goes on along the minus strand of NZ_JACKXE010000002.1, from coordinate 115,316 downwards.
CAAGCCCGCCGACGCGTCGTCGGGGGAGTGCCCCTTCTGCCGGGTGCCGCAGCTGGGCGACGAGGACGGCCTGGTCGTGCACCGCGGCGAGCTCGCCTACGTCGTGCTCAACCTGTATCCCTACGCGCCCGGCCACCTGATGGTCTGCCCCTACCGCCACCTGGCCGACTACACGGAGACGACCGACGCCGAGGCGGCCGAGATCGCCGACCTCACCCGCACCGCGATGCGGGTCGTCCGCGGCGTCTCCGGCGCCGAGGGCTTCAACATCGGGATGAACCAGGGCCACGTCGCCGGCGCCGGCATCGCCGCCCACCTGCACCAGCACGTCGTGCCGCGGTGGCCCGGCGACCAGAACTTCATGCCGATCATCGGGCGCACCAAGACCCTGCCCGAGCTCCTCGGCGAGACCCGCGGGCTGCTGGCAGCCGCCTGGCCGACCTGAGCCGGACCCGGGCCGGACCCGCCGGGCTCAGCCCACGGCGTGCGGGTGCTCGGCGCTGCGCCCCTGGAAGGCCAGGATCGCGGGGTTGACCACGTGCCCGGCCCGGATCTCGATGGCGCGCGACAGCGTCTCGCTGGCGTCCCACGACGCCGCCCCTCGAGCACCGGACGCAGGAACGGGATCAGCGCGTTGCTGTTCTCCCACGTCGCGGAGTTCCAGAGGTACGACGGGCTGTGGTCGACCGCGTAGTAGAGGACGTGGTCGCCGACCACGAACGTCGGGTCGTCGAACGTCGTCGGACGCGCCCAGCTGAAGCCCATCGCGAGGTCGCACGAGACGTCGACGACCACGCTGCCGGGCCGGAAGGCCGCCAGGTCCTCGGTCCGCAGGTAGGTCAGCGGCGCCGCCGTGTCCTGCAGCGTGCAGTTCACGATGATGTCGTTCTCGGCGAGGTAGGCCGCCAGCGGCTCGCGACCGCGCTCGGTGATCACGTGGCTGAGGTGCTGGCCGTCCGGCTCGTGGTCGAACTGCCGGATCCGCACCGAGTGGATGGGTGAGCCGACCGCGGCCACGTCCCGGTTGGTGAGCACCGCGACCTCGTGCACCCCGTGCGCGTTGAGGGCGGTGACGGCGCCCCGGGCGGTCGCCCCGAAGCCGATCACGATCGCGGACAGCCGCCGGCCGTAGTCGCCGGTGATCCCCGCCAGCTCCATCGCCTGCAGCACCGAGCAGTAGCCCGCGAGCTCGTTGTTCTTGTGGAAGACGTGCAGCCCGACCCGGCCGTCCCTCGTCCAGTGGTTCATCGCCTCGAAGGCGATCAGCGTCAGCTCCTGGTCGATCGCCAGCTGGGTCAGCTCCGGGTCCTGGACGCAGTGCGGCCAGCCCCACAGCACCTGGCCCGGCCCCAGTGCGGCGATGTCGGAGTGCTGCGGCTTGGGCAGCAGCACGACGTCGGACGTCGCGAGGATCTCGTCGCGGGACGCGAAGCCGGCGACGTGCTCGGCCAGCTGGCTGTCCGGGGCGCCGTACTTCTCGCCGTAGCCGTGCTCGAGCGTGATCCGGGCGCGGAGGTCGGCGTCGAGGTGGGGGAGGTGCTCGGGGTGGAGCGGGAGCCGGTGCTCGTTCTCCTTCGCGGAGGAACCGATGACGCCGAGTCCCAGGAGCGTCACTTCTTCTTCGTGACGAGGGAGGTGTCCGGGTTGTTCTCCGCGCGCTTGTCGGCGCGCTTCTCCTTGATGGACTTGCCGGTCTTCTTGGTCATGCCCTGCCGCGGCGACTTGTCGCTCATGTGCGGTCCTCTGCTGTAGGGCCTGGATGGCCCCGTGCTGCGACAGTACGCCTGTTGTCACGACCTCCCGACCGCTCGCTAGCCTGCGGGGACATGTCTGGACACGCGCACGACCTCGCAGCCGACGCCCGCCTCGCCGGAGAGCTGGTGCGCGCGGCCGGCCAGTTCGCCCTGCGGATGCGCGCGGAGGGCGCCGCGGCCGGGGGACTGGGGTCGGAGCAGAAGACCTCGGTCTCCGACATCGTCACCGCCGCCGACCACGCCGCGGAGCGGATGATCGTCGAGCGGCTGGCCCGGGAGCGACCGGGGGACGGCATCCTCGCCGAGGAGGGCAGCCGCGCCACCGGGACCAGCGGCCGGACCTGGGTGATCGACCCGGTCGACGGCACCTACAACTTCCACAGCGGCCTGCCGTGGTGGTGCTCGGCCCTGGCGCTGGTCGACGCCGACGACGTCCTGCTCGGTGCGGTGCACCACCCGCACGACGACACGCTCTTCCTCGGCGGCCCCGACCTTCCTTCGACGCGCGACGGCGCGCCCCTCGGTCGGGTGCCGGACCTCCCGCTCGCGGAGGTCTGCGCGACGACGTACCTGCACTACCCGCGGGCGACCCCTGACATCGCGACGGCCTTCGCGCGGGTCGCCGGACACGCCGCCACGGTGCGGATGCTGGGCTCCGGGTCGATGGACGCCATGGCGATCGCCCAGGGCCAGCTGGGCGTCAGCTTCCAGCACACGGTGGCCGACTGGGACCGGCTCCCGGGCGCGGCGATCATCCGCGGAGCGGGCGGCGAGGCCTCCCGGATCGAGGCCGCCGGCGTCGTCTGGTCGGTGGCCGGATCGCCCACGGCTGTGGCGGAGGTCCGGGACCTGCTCGCGGACCGGTAGCCTGCGCCCACCATGTTGGATCGCTTCAAGCAGTTCTGGCAGGGCGTCATGCTGGCGCCCTTCATCAACCTGTTCATCCGTCTCGGCATCAGCCCCGACGCGGTGACGGTCGTCGGCACCCTCGGCGTGTCCGCAGGTGCGCTCGTCTTCTTCCCCCAGGGGATGATCTGGCAGGGCGTCCTGGTGATCACGCTGTTCGTGTTCAGCGACCTCGTCGACGGCGCGATGGCCCGCAAGATGGGTCGGACCGACGACTTCGGGGCGTTCCTCGACTCGACGCTCGACCGGGTGGCCGACGCGGCGCTGTTCGGCGGGCTGGCGTGCTACTTCGCGTGGCAGGCCGAGAGCCGGCTCTACCTCGCCCTGTCGCTCGTGATCCTGGCGATGGGCGCCTGCACGTCGTACGCCCGCGCCAAGGCGGACGTGCTGGGCTACGACGCCAAGGTGGGCATCGCGGAACGCCCGGACCGGCTCGTGGGGCTGCTCGTCCCGGCGTTCTTCGCCGACGTCCTGGACCTGCCGATCCTGCTGCACGTCGCGCTGTGGGTGCTCGCGGTGGCGGCCACGGTGACCGTGGTCCAGCGGGTCTGGGTGGTACGCCGACAGGCGCTCGCCCGCGCCGCCTCCTGAGGGCCTCCCCGAATGCGGCCGAGCGGCCGCCCAGCACTACGATCCAGGCATGGTCGAGACTTCCCCCGCAGGCACCCCGAACGACGGCACCGGCACCCAGCGCGTCAAGCGCGGCATGGCCGAGATGCTCAAGGGCGGCGTCATCATGGACGTCGTCAACGCCGAGCAGGCCAAGATCGCCGAGGACGCCGGCGCGGTCGCCGTGATGGCGCTCGAGCGCGTCCCGGCCGACATCCGCGCCCAGGGCGGCGTCTCCCGGATGAGCGACCCGGACATGATCGACGGGATCATCGACCAGGTCTCCATCCCGGTCATGGCCAAGGCCCGGATCGGCCACTTCGCCGAGGCCCAGGTCCTGCAGAGCCTCGGCGTCGACTACATCGACGAGTCCGAGGTGCTGACGCCCGCGGACTACGCCAACCACATCGACAAGTGGAACTTCACCGTCCCCTTCGTCTGCGGTGCGACCAACCTCGGCGAGGCCCTGCGCCGGATCACCGAGGGCGCGGCGATGATCCGCTCCAAGGGCGAGGCCGGCACCGGTGACGTGTCGAACGCCGTGACCCACATGCGCACGATCCGCCGCGAGATCCGTCGCCTCGGCGCCCTGGACGAGGACGAGCTGTACGTCGCCGCCAAGGAGCTCCAGGCGCCGTACGACCTCGTCAAGGAGGTCGCGGTCAACGGCAAGCTGCCCGTGGTGCTGTTCGTCGCGGGTGGCATCGCGACGCCCGCGGACGCCGCGATGATGATGCAGCTCGGCGCCGAGGGCGTCTTCGTCGGCTCCGGCATCTTCAAGGCCGGCAACCCGGCCCAGCGCGCCGAGGCCATCGTCAAGGCCACGACGTTCTACGACGACCCGGACGTCGTCGCCAAGGTCTCGCGCGGTCTGGGCGAGGCCATGGTCGGCATCAACGTCGACGAGATCCCCCAGCCGCACCGGCTCGCCGAGCGCGGCTGGTAGTCCCGCCCTCGCCGGGGGGTCACCCCCAGGGGTGAAGATCCACAGTCGATCCACGTCTTCTCCACACTTGGGTAACTGACGGTCCACATCCCGGAATCCGGCCCCATGCTCTGCGTGAGGGGAGCCACTCGCGAGTTCCCCACACGAAGGGGACCATCATGAAGAAGGCAACGAAGGGCGCACTCGCCGCCGCAGCCGCTGGCAGCCTGATGCTGGGCGGCGCCGGATCGCTGGCGTACTGGACCAGCACCTCGGACGTGAACGCCACGAACATCACCTCCGGCCACCTCAAGCTGGTGCCCACGCTCGTGGGGGCAGTGCCCGGCACGGAGTGCGGTTCCTGGAAGCTGGACTCCCAGGACTTCGACCCGGCCACCGGCACGATCTCGCCCGGTGACGTCCTCTCCCGCACCTGCACCTACTCGGTCGACATGGTCGGCTCCTCGCTCAGCGCGAAGCTCGACGTGGCCGTGGGCGCCCTGACCGGTGACCTCGGGTCCTCGCTCTCGACCGCCGGCACCCGCTTCACCGTCGCCGGCGGCAGCCCCGTCACCCCGGGCACGCCCACCACCGTCGCCGACGGCAACGCCATCGTGCTGAACCTCGAGGTCAAGTGGGCCGACCGCGCTCCGGCGACGGACAACACCTACAACTCGAACACCGGCAACGCGCTGGCCGAGGCCCTCGCCACGACGACCGTCTCGCTGACACAGGACCACTGATCGCTGATCCTCCCGCCTTTCGGGCGGGTTCTCGGGGAGGATGCGTTGCATGAAGTCATCGTCGGTTCCTGGCTGGCTCAGCTGGACGGGCCAGGTCGTGTCGTGGTTGGTCATCCTGGGGGTGGGTGCCTTGTTCGCCGTAGCGCTGCTCGTGCCTCGGCTCGCAGGTGCGACCCCGTACGTCATCGAGACCGGCTCGATGACCCCGAAGCTCCCCCCGGGGACGCTCGTGGTCGTCAAGCCGGTCGCCCCGGAGCAGATCGCCCCGGGCGACGTGATCACCTACCAGATCAAGTCGGGTGACCCGACGGTCGTGACCCACCGGGTCATCGACCAGGGCGTCGACATGACCGGCCAGGTCCGCTGGCACACCCAGGGCGACGCGAACGACGCGGCCGACGAGGGCTGGGTCCTGCCGCAGCAGGTCAAGGGACGTGAGTGGTACGCCGTGCCGTACGTCGGCTACGTGACCTCCTTCGTCACCGGCCAGCAGCGCGGCGTGCTCATCGCGGTCGTGGTCCTCGGCCTCCTGGGCTACGCCGCCAACCAGTTCCGGGGTTCCCTCAAGGAACGCCGCGCGAAGACAGAGACAGTCGAGACCTCCTGATGAAGCCCTCCGCCGTTGCCGGCCTGTTGCTCACCGTCGTGGTCCTCGCGACGATGCTGGTGACGCCCACGGCCACGGCGGGGACCGGCTCGACCTGGTCGCGGATCATGGTGAGCCGCGACGGCAAGACGTGGAGCACGGACATCGTCCAGCCGCTCATCAGCAAGCACCACCCGTTCGTGCCGGGCCGCGAGCAGTCGCGCACGTTCTACGTCCGCAACCAGAGCGGGCAGAAGGCCTACCTCAAGGTGGTCGTCAAGGTCACCGACCAGGGCCGGATGATCAGCTCGAAGCACTTCGCCCTCTCGCTGCTGGTGGACGGCGTGTGGCACACCATGGCCGGCGGACGGCAGCGGGTCGCGAAGCTGCTCACCCGCTCCGGTGACGTGGTGCCCCTCCGGATCAAGGCCCGCATGCGGCCCAACGCCGGCAACAAGCTGATGGACCGGCGCTTGGTGATGAAGGTCCACCTGCGCCTGACCCACTCGTACAAGACAGGACGATGACCATGACGAACTCCACGATCTCCGCGCGCGGCCTCCTCGGGGCCCTGCGCTCGGCGCGGGTCCGCGCGGCGCTGAGCCTCGGCGTGGTCCTCACGGTCGGGGTCACCGGGACCTTCGCGTTCTTCACGGACAGCGTCGACGTCACCGGCACCACGTTCTCGGCCGCCAACCTCGACCTGCAGGTGGACAACGGCGACACGGTCGCCACCACCACCCTCGGCATGTCGCTCATGCTGCCCGGCTACAGCTCGGCCCAGGTCCTCACGGTCAAGAACAACGGCAACGTCCCGCTGAAGTACACGATGACCGGTGGGCTCACCGGCACGGACGCGGCGGCGTACAACACGGCCGCGGAGCTCCGCCTGACGGTCCGGCTGGGTGGCACGCGCGGCGGCAGCGCGAACGCCTTCACCTGCACCGGTGGGACGGTGCTCTACGGTCCGACCGCGCTCACCAACGTCACCTCGACGGCGCTCATCGGCACCAGGCGGCCCGCCGCCGGGCTGGCTGCCAGTGCCACCGAGTCGCTCTGCTTCCAGGTGGACTTCATCTCGACGGCCGGCAACTCGCTGATCAACAAGACCGCCACCGCCACCTTCTCCTTGCTGGGGACCTCGGACGTCTCATGACCCTGACACCGCGCCGGGCGCTGTGGTGGGGTCGTCAGACCCTGCTCACGGTCGGTGCTGTGCTGGGCGGACTGTGCGTCGTGGTGGCGATCACGGCCGCAGCCTTCGGGGTGCGTCCCCTGGTCTTCCAGTCCGGGTCGATGGCACCCACGATCAGCACCGGCTCGCTGGCGATCTCCCGCGAGGTCCCGGCTGACGACCTTCGCAAGGGAGATGTCGTCTCGGTCCCCACCGCCACCGGCACCCGGGTCACCCACCGGATCGTGAAGATCGACGTGACCGACGGCGTCGCGACCCTCGTGCTGAAGGGCGACGCGAACGAGGTCGCCGACGCGGACCCGTACACCGTGCGGCACGCCGACCGGGTGCTGTTCGCCGTCCCCCTGCTCGGCTATGTCATCGCCTGGTTGATCGGCCCGGTGGGGCTGTTCCTGCTCGGGCTGTACGCCGCCTTCCTGCTCTCCGTGATCCTGAAGGGCTCGCCCCGCAAGCCCGACGACGACAACCCGCGCAGCGAAGGACCAACCGACGAGGGGGGCGGCAAACGGCGCGTCGTCGGTGGCGGGCACCGGCTGGCGCGGAGCGGGCTGGCCGCCGTCACGCTGGTCGGCGCGTCCTCCGGGCTGGTCGTCGAGCAGAGCATCACGCCGACGATGGCGGCCTTCACCAATCCCGTGCCCGTCACCGGGTCGGTGTACCTCGCCGGCCTCGACGCGCCGACCGGGATGACGTGCGCCACGGTCCAGCAGGGCAACGGGCGCACCCAGTTCTCCTGGAACGCCGTCCCGAGCGCCAGCTACGAGCTGCACTACGGGGCCAGCGGCGGCACGGTGCAGACGGTCGCCGCGGGCACCACGAGCTTCACCACGGCCAACGGCAACGCCAACGGCGTCGTCTGGGTGGTCGCGAAGCGCACGATCAACTCGCAGGTGTGGACGTCCGCCGACAGCCCGCACCTGACCTACACCGGCAGTCTCTGCTGACGGGACCTGCTCCTAGGCTGTCCGCCGTGCCTTCCCCCACCATCGGCGTCTTCGCCCTCCAGGGCGACGTGCGCGAGCACCTCGTCGCGCTCCGCTCCCTGGGCGTCGACGCGATCGCCGTACGCCGTCCCGTCGAGCTCGACGCCTGCGACGGGCTGGTGCTGCCGGGCGGCGAGTCCACGACGATGGCCAAGCTGGCGCGGACCTTCGAGCTCCTCGAGCCGCTGCGCGAGCGGATCCGGCAGGGCATGCCGGCCTTCGGGACGTGCGCGGGCATGATCCTGCTGGCCGACCGGCTCGAGGACGGGGCGCCCGGCCAGGAGACCCTCGGCGGCCTCGACATCACCGTGCGCCGCAACGCCTTCGGACGCCAGGTCGACTCGTTCGAGGGGGACCTCGACTTCGACGGGTTCGACGCCCCGGTGCACGCGGTCTTCATCCGCGCCCCCTGGGTCGAGGCGGTCGGTCCGGGCGTCGAGACCCTCGCCACCGTCCCGTCCGGACCGGCGGTGGGTAGGATCGTCGCGGTTCGACAAGGCCAGCTGATGGCCACCTCGTTCCACCCCGAGGTCGGCACGGACCACCGGGTCCACGGCACCTTCGTGGACCTCGTCCGGCAGGCCCGCTAGGCAGTCAGCGCAGGCGAAGCGATCAGTTGAGGTAGGGAACCGTCATGTCCGGCCACTCCAAATGGGCGACCACGAAGCACAAGAAGGCGATCGTCGACGCCAAGCGCGGCAAGATGTTCGCCAAGCTCATCAAGAACATCGAGGTCGCGGCCCGCATGGGCGGCGGTGACGTCTCCGGCAACCCGACGCTCTACGACGCCATCCAGAAGGCCAAGAAGTCGTCGGTCCCCAACGACAACATCGACCGCGCGGTCAAGCGCGGCTCCGGTGCCGAGGCGGGCGGCGCCGACTACACCACGATCATGTACGAAGGCTACGGACCGGCCGGCGTCGCGATGCTGATCGAGTGCCTCACCGACAACAAGAACCGTGCCGCGATGGAGGTCCGCACCGCCATGAGCCGCAACGGTGGCTCGCTGGCCGACCCCGGCTCGGTCTCGTTCCTCTTCAACCGCAAGGGGGTCGTGGTCGTCCCGACCGAGCAGGAGGGCCGGACGGTCACCGAGGACGACGTCCTCGAGGCGACCCTCGAGGCCGGCGCGGACGCCGTCAACGACCTGGGGGAGTCCTTCGAGGTCGTCTCCGAGGCCACCGACCTCGTGGCCGTGCGCACGGCGCTCCAGGCCGCCGGCATCGACTACGACTCGGCCGACGCGTCCTTCGTCCCCGACATGCAGGTCCAGCTCGACGGCGACGGCGCGGGCAAGCTCTTCCGCCTCATCGATGTGCTCGAGGACCTCGACGACGTGCAGAACATCTACGCCAACTACGACGTCTCCGACGAGGTCATGGAGTCGCTCGACGCGTGATCGAACGCCGCGTGTCGTGCCCGTTCCGGCGTACGTCGCGCGTTAGCGTTGCCTGACGAACATACGTTCGACGGAAGGCGACCCCCATGCGCGTGCTCGGCATCGACCCCGGCCTGACCCGGTGCGGGGTGGGCGTGGTCGACGGCGAGGTCGGCCGGCCGCTCACGCTGGTCGACGTCAACGTCCTGCGCACGTCGTCGACCGAGCCCGTGCCGCGCCGGCTGGTGACGATCGAGAAGGGCATCGACGCCTGGCTCGACGAGTTCGAGCCCGACGTCGTGGCGATCGAGCGGGTCTTCGCGCGCTCGGACGTCAGCACCGTCATGGGCACCGCCCAGGCCAGCGGCATCGCGATGGTCTGCGCCGCCCGCCGCGGGCTGCCGGTCGCCATGCACACGCCCAGCGAGGTCAAGGCGGCCGTCACCGGCAGCGGCCGGGCCGACAAGAGCCAGGTGGGCGCCATGGTGACCCGGATCCTGCGGCTCAGCGCCCCGCCCAAGCCCGCCGACGCCGCCGACGCGCTGGCGCTGGCCATCACCCACATCTGGCGCGGTGGCGCGCAGGCGCGCATCGACGCCGCGCTGGCCGCTGCCGGCAGGAGGAGCCCCGCATGATCGCCTTCGTCCGCGGCCAGGTCGCCGCCGTCACGCTGTCCAGCGCCGTGCTGGAGGTCGGGGGAGTCGGGCTCGAGCTGATGTGTACGCCGGGCACGCTCGCCACCCTGCGCCCGGGCCACACCGCCACCCTGCCGACGAGCATGGTCGTGCGCGAGGACTCGCTCACCCTCTTCGGCTTCCTCGACGACGACGAGAAGACCATCTTCGAGCTCGTGCAGACGGCCTCCGGGGTCGGCCCCAAGGTCGCGCAGGCGATCACCGCGGTGCTCGCCCCCGACGACCTGCGGACGGCGATCGCGAGCGACGACGTGAAGACCCTGACCCGGGTGCCCGGCATCGGGCAGAAGGGCGCCCAGCGGATCATCCTCGAGCTCAAGGACCGGATCGGCGCCCCCGTCGGCGCGCGCGGCCACGCCGGCGTGGTCGGCTCGGCCCCGTGGCGCGACCAGGTGCACCAGGGCCTCGTCGGGCTCGGGTGGGGGGTCCGTGACGCCGAGCAGGCGGTCGAGGCCGTCGCGCCCCAGGCGGGCGACAGCCCCGACGTCGGGCTGCTGCTGCGTGCCGCCCTCCAGACCCTGAGCAAGGCGTGACCCGTGCGTGACGACGACCTGGACCTGGCCGAGGAGCAGCACCTCCGCTCGCTGACCGCCGCCGAGGCGGAGGGGGACGAGCGAGCCGTCGAGGCCGCGCTGCGACCCAAGAGCCTCGACGAGGTCGTCGGGCAGACCCGCGTGCGCGAACAGCTCGGCCTGGTCCTCGAGGCCGCCCGGCAGCGCGGCCGCGCGCCCGACCACGTCCTGCTGTCGGGTCCACCCGGCCTCGGCAAGACCACGCTCGCGATGATCATCGCCGCCGAGATGAGCGCCCCGCTCCGGCTGACCAGCGGCCCGGCCATCACCCACGCGGGCGACCTCGCGGCCATCCTGTCGGGCATGAACGACGGCGACGTCCTCTTCGTCGACGAGATCCACCGGATGTCGCGGCCCGCCGAGGAGATGCTCTACATGGCGATGGAGGACTTCCGGGTCGACGTCGTCATCGGCAAGGGTCCCGGGGCCACCGCCATCCCGCTGGAGATCCCGCCGTTCACGCTGGTCGGCGCCACCACCCGCGCCGGTCTCCTGCCCGGTCCGCTGCGTGACCGCTTCGGCTTCACCGGCCACCTCGAGTTCTACGAGGCCCACGAGCTCGACCGGATCGTGCACCGCTCTGCCGGTCTCCTCGGCGTCGAGCTGACCGACGAGGGTGCCGCCGAGATCGCCTCGCGCTCCCGCGGCACGCCTCGCATCGCCAACCGGCTGCTGCGCCGCGTGCGGGACTTCGCCCAGGTGCGCGCGGACGGCGTCGTGACGCTGCCCGTCAGTCACGCCGCGCTGGACCTCTACGAGGTCGACGCCCTCGGCCTCGACCGGCTCGACCGTGCCGTCATCGACGCCCTCTGCCGTCGCTTCGGCGGGGGACCGGTCGGCGTCTCGACGCTCGCGGTGGCGGTCGGCGAGGAGCGGGAGACGGTCGAGGAGGTCGCCGAGCCCTTCCTGGTCCGGATGGGTTTCCTGGCCCGCACGCCGCGCGGCCGGATCGCCACGGCGGCCGCCTGGCGCCACCTGGGGCTGCCCGCGCCGTCGACGCCCGGCGTCGGCCAGGGCGACGCCGCGCTCTTCGAGGACTGACCCCGCGCCGAGCCCTGCCTGATAGCGGCCTGCGTCACAGTCACGGCTACACTTGCCCGTCGGTCGGGCGCGTCCCGGCCCACCCATCCCATTTCTGCGCGCTCGAGAGGTTGTTTCGTGCCGGAGGCTGTCTCCACGCTGGTGCCCCTGGTCGGCATCGCACTCCTGTTCTGGCTCCTGATCATCAGGCCGGCCTCCAAGCGGCAGAAGGAACTCGGGCGCATGCAGTCGTCGTTGAAGACAGGTGACGAGGTCATGCTGACCTCCGGCATTTTCGGCGTCCTCCGGGACACCGACGGCGACCCGGACCACGTGCGCGTCGAGATCGCCGACGGCGTGACCATCAAGGTCGTGCGCGGCGCGATCGGCTCCATCGCCCCGGCGGCGCAGCCGAACGACCAGGCAGGGCTCGCCTCGGACGAGCCGGAGGAGAACTGACATGGCACGCAAGACCGCTCGCCCCGGACGCACCCTCGTGGTGTTCTTCCTGGGCCTGGCGATCTCCTACGGGCTGGTCGCTCTCGGGGGCACGTGGAAGCCGGAGCTCGGCCTGGACCTCCAGGGCGGCACCCGGATCACGCTGACCGCCAAGGGCAACCCGACCGCCGAGAGCCTGAACGAGGCCCGCGGCATCATCGACCAGCGCGTCAACGGCTCCGGTGTCACCGAGGCCGAGGTCACGACCCAGGGCAACCGGTACGTCGTCGTCGAGATCCCCGGCAAGAGCCGGCGCGACCTGGTCGAGACGGTCAAGCGCCAGGCGCAGCTGCGCTTCCGCCTGGTCGCCTGCTCCTCCCAGACGGCCGCCTGCGGCGGCAGCACCGCCACCGACCCCACCACGCAGCTGCCCGGGGTCACCACCCCCGAGAGCACGCCGAGTGGTGCGGCCTCGCCGTCGGCCGACCCGACGGCCCCGTCCAGCGAGTCGAGCGGCAAGAACCGCGCCCCGCTCCTGCTGGACAAGAAGAAGAAGGCCGCCGCCAGCCCGTCGGCCTCGCCGAGCGACGCGGCGTCGGAGTCGGCCTCGCCGTCCGCCGACCCCTCGGCCTCGGAGTCGACGACCACGTCGCCCGACGGCGGTGACCTCGTCGACCAGCCGATCAAGTGGTACAAGCAGCCCGACGACGCCTCGGTCAAGGCGTTCAACAAGTTCGAGTGCCCGGCCGACGGCAAGGCGCCGATCGTCGACGACAACCCGGACAAGCCGCTGATCACCTGCGGCACCGGTGACGAGGCCGGCATCAAGTACCTCCTCTCCAGCGCGCTCATCGAGGGCACGGACCTCAAGAGCGCCGCCGCCGAGATCCCGCAGCAGCAGGTCAACTGGGTCGTCTCGCTGGCCTTCAACGGCACCGGCACCGACGAGTTCACCAAGATCTCCCGCGAGCTCTACAACACCGACGGGCAGTTCGCGGTCGTCCTCGACGGCCAGGTCCTCTCCGCACCGACGATGAACGGCCTGATCACCAACGGCCAGGCCCAGATCTCGGGCAACTTCACCGAGGCCACGGCGATGAGCCTCGCGACCAGCCTGAAGTTCGGCGCTCTGCCGATCTCGTTCGACGACGCCGGCACGCAGACCGACGTCATCGGGCCCTCGCTCGCGGGTGACCAGCTCTCCGCCGGCATCACCGCGGGCCTCGCCGGCCTGTTCCTGGTGATGCTCTACTGCCTCATCTACTACCGCGGTCTCGGACTCGTCGTGATCGCCTCGCTGGTGGTCGCGGCCGCCGCGACGTACTCCATGGTCCTGCTGCTCAGCAAGGGAGCCGGCTTCACGCTCTCGCTGCCGGGCATCGCCGGCCTGATCGTCGCCGTCGGCATCACGGCCGACTCGTTCATCGTCTTCTTCGAGCGCATCCGGGACGAGATGCGCGACGGCAAGTCGATGCGGGTCGCGGTCGAGACGGGCTGGGTCCGCGCGCGGAACACCTGCCTGGCCGCCGACACGGTCTCGCTGCTGGCCGCGGTCGTGCTCTACATCTTCGCCGCGGGCGTCGTGAAGGGCTTCGCGTTCGCGCTCGGCCTCTCGACGCTCATCGACCTCGCGATCTTCTTCTGGTTCACGCACCCGATGGTGTCGTACCTCGCGAGGTACCGCTTCTTCAACAAGGGCCACAAGCTCTCGGGGCTCGATCCCGAGGCGCTGGGCATCAACCGACTTCCCGCGGGAGGGAGGGCCTGATGGGCAAGTTCTCACGTCTCGGCAACGACCTCTACAACGGTCGCCGCTCGATCGACTTCATCGGCCGCAAGTGGATCTGGTACGCCGTCTCCGGCGTCATCGTGCTGCTCGCGGTGATCGGCCTGTCCACCAAGGGCCTGAACATGGGCATCGAGTTCACCGGTGGTGCGCAGTACCAGGTGACCACCTCGGCCTCGCAGGACACCGCGGACAAGCTGCAGAAGGCGGTCGCGGACACGGGGATCCCCTCGGCCGCGTCGCCGATCGTCACCACCGCCGGCACCGACTCGGTCATCATCCAGACCGAGCCGCTGACCGAGGAGGAGAACTCCACGGTCATCGACGCGATCGTCGGGGTCACCGGGGCCGACCCCACCGACGACATCTCCCAGAGCGAGATCGGGGCCAGCTGGGGCAAGGACGTCGCCAAGCGCTCGATCATCGGCCTGGTCGTCTTCCTGTTCGCGGTGGTGCTCTTCATCTGGGCCTACTTCCGCGAGTGGAAGATGTCGGTCGCCGCGATCGTCGCCCTGGCGCACGACCTGATCATCACCGTCGGCATCTACGCGTTGTCCGGGTTCGAGGTCACCCCCGCCACCGTCACCGGCGTGCTGACGATCCTCGGGTTCTCGCTCTACGACACCGTCGTCGTCTTCGACAAGGTCCGCGAGAACACCAAGAACCTCCGCGACCGGCGCACGACGTACGCCGCCCAGGCCAACCTCGCGGTCAACCAGACGCTGGTCCGGTCGGTCAACACCTCGATCGTGGCGCTGATCCCGGTCGGCGCGATCCTGTACGTCGGTGCCGTCCAGCTCGGCAGCGGCCCCCTGAAAGACCTGGCGCTCGCGCTGTTCGTCGGCATGGCCGCCGGTGCCTACTCCTCGATCTTCATCGCGACGCCGCTCCTGGTGCAGCTGAAGTCGAACGAGTCCGAGGTCAAGCTCGCCGAGAAGCGCGACGCCTCCCGCAAGCGCCACGAGGCCGACCGCTACGCGTCGGTCCCGGTCTTCAAGGAGGACATGCCGCTGGTCGACGAGCCCGGCGAGCGTGAGCGCGGCCGCGACGACGAGGACGGCACGGCTCCCGTGGCGACCGCGCCGCCGCGTCGCCCCGAGGCGTCCGGCCGCGGCCGGATCGCGCCGCCGGCGCGTGGCCCGGTCCGCGAGAGCGGTGCGTCGGGTCGCGTCCAGCCGACGCGGCAGACCCGCTCCAAGCGCGGCAAGAAGTGACGGACAGCCCGGCCGTCGAGGCCGCCCGCGCCGCCCTGGCGCGCCTGGTCCTCGACGTGCCGGACTTCCCCGAGCCGGGGATCGTCTTCAAGGACATCACCCCTCTGCTGGCCGACCACGCCGGCCTCACCGCCGTCGTGGCGGCGCTGGCGGAGGCCGGGCGCGATGCCGAGGGCAACGTCGTCGTCGACAAGGTGCTCGGCATGGAGGCGCGCGGCTTCATCCTCGCCGCCCCCGTCGCCCTGGCCCTCGGGATCGGCTTCGTCCCGGTCCGCAAGGTGGGCAAGCTCCCGCGCGAGACGCACGCGGTCTCGTACGCGCTGGAGTACGGCGAGGCGACCCTCGAGCTGCACCGCGACGCGGTCGCGCCGGGGGAGCGGGTGCTGCTCGTCGACGACGTGCTCGCCACGGGCGGCACGGTCAAGGCGACGCGCGAGCTGGTCGAGGCGTGCGGCGGGTCCGCCCATGCGGTCGCGGTGCTGATGGAGCTCGGCTTCCTGCCGGGCCGCGAGACCGTCGGCGACCTGCCCGTGACCACGCTGATGACGGTCTGAACGACCTCGACCTCGCCACTAGACTGGTGACGTGACCGACGAGAGCACCCTGCCGCCCCGGCGGGAGCTTGTGTCCGAGCCCGTCGCCACGAGCCGGAGCATGCGCGCGCGGTTGGCCCGGATGGGTCGCAGCAACCAGGGCGGGCACCCGGTGCTGGAGCCGTTGTTCCGCGCCGTGCGGGCGAACCACCCCAAGGCGGACCTGGCGCTGCTCGAGCGGGCCTACCTGGTCGCCGAGGAGAAGCACGGCACCCAGATGCGCAAGAGCGGTGACCCGTACATCACCCACCCGCTCGCCGTCACCACCATCCTGGCCGGCATCGGCATGACCGAGCCGACCCTCGTCGCCTCGCTCCTCCACGACACGGTCGAGGACACGCCGTACACCCTCGACCAGCTGCGCGCCGACTTCGGCGACGAGGTCGCGGTCCTCGTCGACGGCGTCACCAAGCTCGACAAGGTGAAGTACGGCGACTCCGCGCAGGCCGAGACGATCCGCAAGATGATCGTCGCGATGTCGCGCGACATCCGCGTGCTGGTCATCAAGCTGGCCGACCGGCTGCACAACATGCGCACGCTGCGCTACGTCCCGCAGGCGAGCCAGGAGCGCACCGCGCGCGAGACCCTCGACATCTACGCCCCGCTCGCGCACCGCCTCGGCATGAACACGCTGAAGTGGGAGCTCGAGGACCTCGCCTTCGCGACGCTGCACCCCAAGATCTACGACGAGATCGTGCGGATGGTCGCCGAGCGCGCGCCGTCGCGCGACCAGTTCCTCGCCCAGGTGATCGACCAGGTCGAGACCGACCTGCGCGAGGCGAAGGTCAAGGCGTCGGTCACCGGGCGGCCCAAGCACTACTACTCGATCTACCAGAAGATGATCGTCGGCGGCCGCGAGTTCTCCGACATCTACGACCTGGTCGGCATCCGGATCCTCGTCGAGGAGGACCGCGACTGCTACTCCGTCCTCGGTGTCCTGCACGCGCGCTGGAACCCCGTCCTCGGGCGGTTCAAGGACTACGTCGCGATGCCGAAGTTCAACATGTACCAATCCCTCCACACCACGGTCATCGGCCCGCAGGGCAAGCCGGTCGAGCTCCAGATCCGCACCTTCGCCCAGCACCGCCGTGCGGAGTACGGCGTGGCCGCGCACTGGAAGTACAAGGAGAACGGCCGCAACGGCGTCGACACCGAGAGCCGCGGCGACCTCGACGACATGATGTGGGTCCGGCAGCTGCTGGACTGGCAGAGCGAGGTCGAGGACCCGGGCGAGTTCCTGGAGTCGCTCCGCTTCGAGATCAACCGCGCCGAGGTCTACGTCTTCACCCCGCGCGGCGACGTCATCGCGCTGCCCGTCGACGCGACGCCCGTGGACTTCGCCTACGCCGTGCACACCGAGGTCGGCCACCACACGATCGGTGCGCGCGTGAACGGCCGGCTGGTCCCGCTCGAGTCGACGCTCGAGAACGGCGACGTCGTCGAGGTCTTCACCTCGAAGGCGCAGACCGCGGCGCCGTCGCGCGACTGGCTCACGTTCGTGAAGTCCCCGCGGGCCCGCTCCAAGATCCGCCAGTGGTTCACCAAAGAGCGGCGCGAGGAGGCGATCGAGCAGGGCAAGGAGCAGATCGCCCGGATGATGCGCAAGGAGGGCCTGCCCCTCAAGCGCCTGATGTCGCACGAGTCGCTGATGCTGGCGGCCGGCCACTTCAAGATCGCGGACGTCTCCGCGCTGTACGCCGCCGTCGGCGAGGGCAACCTCAGCGCCCAGGCGGTCGTGCGCCACGTCATCGAGCTCCACGGCGGCAACGACGGGGCCGCCGAGGACCTCGCCGAGGGCGTGACGATCACGGGCTCCCGCGGCCGCACCAAGGTGCAGGCGGGCGGCGACTCCGGCGTCATCGTCAAGGGCGTCCCGGACGTCTGGGTGAAGCTGGCCAAGTGCTGCACGCCGGTCCCGCCCGACGCGATCCTGGGCTTCGTCACCAAGGGCGGCGGGGTCTCGGTGCACCGCCAGGACTGCACGAACGCCGCCAGCCTCCAGACCCAGCCCGAGCGCCTCCTCGACGTCGAGTGGGCCCCCACGGCCCAGTCCACCTTCCTGGTCAACATCCAGGTCGAGGCGCTCGACCGCAACCGCCTGCTGTCCGACATCACGATGGTCCTCTCGGACGCCCACGTGAACATCCTCAGCGCCAGCCTCTCCACCACCCGCGACCGCGTCGCCAAGAGCCGCTTCACCTTCGAGATGGCCGAGGCCAAGCACCTCGACAACGTCCTCCGCGCCGTCCGCGGCGTCCCCGGCGTCTTCGATGCCTACCGCGTCAC
The DNA here is from genome assembly GCF_014212315.1 of Nocardioides luti. Classification (NCBI taxonomy): domain Bacteria; kingdom Bacillati; phylum Actinomycetota; class Actinomycetes; order Propionibacteriales; family Nocardioidaceae; genus Nocardioides; species Nocardioides luti. Next base: position 97,633 of record NZ_JACKXE010000002.1, on the reverse strand, counting down.
CCAGTAACCCAACGCTTCGTTGGTCGACCAGGTCGCGCAGCGACCGTATCGAGACCCGGGCAGTGAGGGTTGGTCGAGCAGGTGCCGCGTTTCGTTGGTCGAGTAGGTCGCGCAGCGACCGTATCGAGACCACGTCGGTGGGATCGCTGGTCGAGCAGGTGCCGCGTCTCGTTGGTCGAGTGGGTCGCGCAGCGACCGTATCGAGACCACGTCGGTGGGATCGCTGGTCAAGCAGGTGCCGCGTCTCGTTGGTCGAGTAGGTCGCGCAGCGACCGTATCGAGACCCTCAGTCGAAGTGCTTCCTGGCGAGCGCCGGCAGCTCGCCGTACGACCCGGCGATGAGCGCGAGCCGCTTCTTCCTGCTCCAGTTCTGGACCTGCTTCTCACGGGCGAAGGCCAGACCGACGTTCTCGAACTCCTCGATCCAGACCAGTCGCACGGGGAGTCGCTCCCGGGTGTACTCCGCTCCCATCCCGGTGGCGTGCTCGTGCAGGCGCCGCTCCAGGTTCCTCGTGCTGCCGACGTAGAAGCTCCCGTCCGAGCACTCGAGCATGTAGGTGTAGGCCATCGGGCCAGTCTCGTCGCGCTTGCGGCCGCTCGCCATCGTCGATGTGCGGCCTGTGGAGAGGGTCTCGATACGGTCGCTGGCGCGACCTACTCGACCAACGAATGGCGCGACCTACTCGACCAGCGACCCCACCCTTGGGTCTCGATACGGTCGCTAGCGCGACCTACTCGACCGACGAACGACGCGACCGGCGAGCGGCGGGGTCTCGATACGGTCGCTGGCGCGACCTACTCGACCAACGAATGGCGCGACCTACTCGACCAACGAATGGCGCGACCTACTCGACCAACGACCCGCTCGAGGTCAGCCGGAGAAGTCGGCGCTGGCGCGCTTGGCCATCTCCAGGAAGGACTGGCGGGAGGCGAGGTTCTCCTCGAGGTCCTTGACCAACTTGTCGTTGCTGGCGGCGCGGGCCTTCTCGAGGTCGGCCTCGACGTCGGCGATGGCGGCCTCGAGCTTGGAGACCATGTCGTCGGCGCGGGCGGACTTCTCGGGGTCGGACTTGCGCCACTGGTCGTCCTCGACGCCGCGGATGGCGTTCTCGACGGCGCGGATCCGGCCCTCGAGCTCCTTCATCCGGTCGCGGGGGACCTTGCCGGCCGCGTCCCAGCGGTCGGCGAGGTCGCGGAAGGCCTTCTTCGCGGCCTCGAGGTCGGTCACGGGGACCAGCGCCTCCGCCTCGACAAGCAGCTTCTCCTTGACCTCGGCGTTCGCGGCGAACTCCTGGTCCTCGGCGGCGGCAGCGGCGTCGCGGGCGCCGAAGAAGGTGTCCTGGGCGCCGCGGAAGCGCTTCCAGAGCGCGTCGTCGACGTCGCGCGGCGCGGGGCCGGCGGCCTTCCAGTCGCGCATCAGGTCGCGGTACCGGCCGGCGGTCAGGCCCCACTCGGTGGACGTGGCGAGCGCCTCTGCCTCGGTGGCGAGCCGCTCCTTGACGACCCGCGCGGTGTCGCGCTTCTCGTGCTGCTCGGCGAAGTGCGCCTTGCGGCGCCGGGTGTACGCCGTCCGCGCGGTCGAGAAGCGGCGCCAGAGCGCATCGTCGCTGGAGCGGTCGATGCGGGGGAGTGCCTTCCACTCGTCGAGCAGCTCGCGGAGGCGGTTCGCGCCGTTGCGCCAGTCGCTGCCCTCGGCGAGCTTCTCGGCCTCGCCGACGATCTTCTCCTTCTGCACCCGCGACTCGGCGGCCTTCTGCGCCTTCTCGACCTTGCGCGCCTCGCGCTGCTTGTCGATGACCGGCGCGAGCGCCTCGAGCCGCGTCACCAGGCTGGCGAGGTCGCCGACGGCGTTGGCGTCGCTCACCTGCGCGGTGACCGTCCTCACCGACTCGACGGCCTCCTCGGGCGACATGACGCCGGAGTTGATGCGCTTCTCGAGCAGCTCGACCTCGAACGCGAGCGCGGCGTACCGCTCGGTGAAGAACGCGAGTGCCTCCTCGGGCGTGCCCTCGGGGTACTGGCCGACCGAGCGCTCGCCCTCGGCGGTCTTCACGTAGACGGTCCCGTCGTCGTCGACCCGACCCCACTGATGACTCGTCACTGGTGCACTCCACTCGATTCGTCCGCGTGCCTCTGGATGGAACAGGCACCCATGCTAGTCATGGCCGCGGACGCCGCTCCCGGCGCGACCACCCCGGTGCGCGCGCACCGGTGGCACGGGCGGGCCCCGCCACGGATAGTGTGGTCCGGTGCTGATCGCCGGATTCCCCGCTGGGCCCTGGGGGACGAACTGCTACGTCGCGGCCACCGGCCCGGGTGCCGAGTGCGTCGTCATCGACCCGGGCAAGGACGCCGCCGACGGGGTGGCCGAGGTCGTCCGCGAGCACCGGCTCAAGCCGGTCGCGGTCCTCGTCACCCACGGCCACGTCGACCACATGTGGTGCGTCGCCCCCGTCGCGGGGACCTACGACGCCACCGCGTGGATCCACCCCAGCGACCGGCACCTGCTGTCCGACCCGATGGCCGGGATGTCCCGCGAGACCACCCAGATGCTGCTCGGCGGCAACTACCAGTGGGCCGAGCCGGACGACGTCCAGGAGCTCGACGACCTCCAGGAGCTCGAGCTCGCCGGCCTCCGCTTCGTCGTCGACCACACCCCCGGGCACACCCAGGGCTCGGTCACGTTCCGCACGCCGTACGCCGACGCGGACATCTCCGAGCTGATGTTCTCGGGCGACCTGCTGTTCCAGGGGTCGATCGGCCGCACCGACCTGCCCGGCGGCGACCACCCGACGATGCTGCGCAGCCTCACCACCAAGGTGCTGCCGCTCGCCGACGACGTGGTCGTGCTGCCGGGCCACGGCGACCAGACGTCCATCGGCCGCGAGCGCGCGACCAACCCCTACCTGCTCGACCTCCTCGGCGAGGGCGACGCGGGTCGAGTCACCCGAGGTCTCTGAACACCATGGCCAACAAGCCGTCCCCGCTCAGCGGGTTCCCCGAGCTGCTGCCCGCCGAGCGCTTCGTCGAGCAGCAGGTGATCGACTCGCTGCGCCACACCTTCCAGCTGCACGGGTTCGCCGGCATCGAGACGCGCGCCGTGGAGCCCCTCGACCAGCTGCTGCGCAAGGGCGACACCTCCAAGGAGGTCTACGTCCTGCGCCGGCTGCAGGCGGACGACAGCACCAGCGACGCCGGCCTCGGGCTGCACTTCGACCTGACCGTCCCGTTCGCGCGCTACGTGCTCGAGAACGCCGGCAAGCTCGAGTTCCCGTTCCGGCGCTTCCAGATCCAGAAGGCCTGGCGGGGGGAGCGGCCGCAGGACGGCCGTTACCGCGAGTTCACCCAGGCCGACATCGACATCGTCGGCCGCGACGTCCTGCCCTTCCACCACGACGTCGAGATCGCCCGGGTGATGATCGACGCGCTCAGCCGCCTCGACTTCCTGCCGGCGTTCCGGCTGCAGGTGAACAACCGCAAGCTGATCCAGGGGTTCTACGCCGGTCTCGGCGCCGAGGACCTCGACGAGGTCATGCGGGTCGTCGACAAGCTCGACAAGCTGCCGGTCGACGCCGTCCGCACGCTCCTCGTCGACGAGGTCGGCCTGCGCGACGACCAGGCCGACCAGTGCCTGCGGCTCGCGACGATCAAAGCCACCGACGACTCCTTCGTCGAGCAGGTGCGCGCCTTGGGCGTCTCCCACCCGCTCCTCGACGAGGGGCTCGAGGAGCTTGCCGCCCTGGTGCGCGGCTGCGCCCCGCTCGTGAGCGACAAGGTCACCGTCGTCGCGGACCTGTCGATCGCGCGCGGGCTCGACTACTACACCGGCACGGTCTTCGAGACCCGGCTCGTGGGGCGCGAGTCCCTCGGCTCGATCTGCTCGGGCGGTCGCTACGACGCCCTCGCCAGCGACGGGCGTACGACGTACCCCGGCGTCGGGATCTCGCTCGGCGTGAGCCGGGTGCTGGTGCCGCTGTTCAACAAGGGCGAGCTCACCGCCGACCGCTCCGTGCCCAGTGTCGTGCTGGTCGCCCTCGCCGACGAGGAGTCCCGCGCGGACGCCGACGCGACCGCCGACGCCCTGCGTGCCCGCGACATCGCCTGCGAGGTCGCGGCCAGCCCGCAGAAGTTCGGCAAGCAGATCCGGTACGCCGAGCGGCGCGGCATCCCGTTCGTCTGGTTCGCCGGGGACGACGGGCACCAGGTCAAGGACATCCGCAGCGGGGACCAGGTCGGGGCCGACCCGGCCTCCTGGACCCCACCCACCGAGGACCTGCACCCGCAGGTCCTGATCAAGGAGACACAGCAGTGATGCGCACCCAGGACGCCGGCGCCCTCCGCGCCGAGCACGTCGGCCAGACCGTCACCCTCGCCGGGTGGGTGGCCAACCGTCGTGACCACGGCGGGGTGGCCTTCATCGACCTGCGCGAGGCCAGCGGCGTCGTGCAGGTCGTGATCCGCGACGAGGACGTCGCCCACCAGCTCCGCTCGGAGTTCTGCCTGCGGGTGACCGGCGAGGTCGCCGCCCGCCGCGACGGCAACGAGAACCCCAACCTGGCGACCGGTGCGGTCGAGGTCGTCGCGACCGACGTCGAGGTGCTCAGCGCCGCCGCCCCGCTGCCGTTCCCGATCAGCGACCACATCGACGTGGGGGAGGAGGCGCGGCTCAAGCACCGCTACCTCGACCTGCGCCGCTCCGGCCCGAACGCCGCCCTGCGCCTGCGCAGCAAGGTCAACAAGGCGGCCCGCGACGTGCTCGACCAGCACGCGTTCGTCGAGATCGAGACGCCGACCCTGACCCGTTCCACGCCCGAGGGTGCCCGCGACTTCCTGGTGCCGGCCCGCCTGCAGCCCGGCAGCTGGTACGCCCTGCCCCAGAGCCCGCAGCTGTTCAAGCAGCTGCTCATGGTCGCCGGCATGGAGCGCTACTACCAGATCGCCCGCTGCTACCGCGACGAGGACTTCCGCGCCGACCGGCAGCCGGAGTTCACCCAGCTGGACGTCGAGATGAGCTTCGTCGATCAGGACGACGTCATCGCCCTCATGGAGGACGTCCTCGCCGCGATGTGGAAGCTCATCGACGTCGACATCCCGCGGCCGATCCCGCGGATGACCTACGCCGAGGCGATGGAGAAGTACGGCTCGGACAAGCCCGACCTCCGGCTCGGCAACGAGCTGGTCGAGTGCACGGCGTACTTCGCCGACACGACGTTCCGCGTGTTCCAGTCGGAGTACGTCGGCGCCGTCGTCATGCCGGGAGGCGCGAGCCAGCCCCGCAAGCAGCTCGACGCCTGGCAGGAGTGGGCCAAGCAGCGGGGCGCCAAGGGACTGGCCTACGTGCTGGTCCAGGAGGACGGCGAGCTCGGCGGCCCGGTCGCCAAGAACATCACCGACGAGGAGAAGGCCGGCCTGGCCGCCCACGTCGGTGCCCAGCCCGGTGACTGCATCTTCTTCGCCGCCGGCGCCACCAAGTCCAGCCGGGCGCTGCTCGGCGCGGCGCGCCTCGAGATCGGGCGCCGCTGCGGCCTCATCGACGAGGACGCCTTCGCCTTCACCTGGGTCGTCGACGCTCCGATGTTCGAGCCGGCCTCCGACGCCGTCGCCAGCGGCGACGTCGCGGTCGGGGCGGGCGCCTGGACGGCCGTGCACCACGCGTTCACCGGTCCGAAGCCGGAGTTCGCCGACACCTTCGACACCGACCCCGGCAGCGCGCTGGCCTACGCCTACGACATCGTCTGCAACGGCAACGAGCTCGGCGGCGGCTCGATCCGGATCCACCGCGAGGACGTCCAGAAGCGGGTCTTCGCCGTGATGGGGCTCAGCGAGGAGCAGGCCGAGGAGAAGTTCGGCTTCCTGCTCGACGCCTTCAAGTTCGGCGCGCCCCCGCACGGCGGCATCGCGGTGGGCATGGACCGGATCTGCGCGCTCCTGGCACGCACCGACTCGATCCGCGACGTCATCGCCTTCCCGAAGTCCGGAGGCGGCTTCGACCCGCTCACGGCGGCCCCGGCCCCGATCACGCCGGAGCAGCGCAAGGAGGCGGGCGTGGACGCCCCGCCCCCGAAGATCGTCGCGCCGGAGAGCTGAACCACCACAGAATCACGCGCCGTCCGGCGAGACCAGATCGTTACGCGCAGGTGATCGCCCGTGCGGTCTGTGTCACATAGAGTCACCGACGGCGCGCACAGGAGCAGGCCGGGAGCAGCCCGGTCTCGAACGATGTATGGGGAGAGCATGTCGGCACAGACTGCCGGGCCTGAGACCCTGGGACACCTGAGCGATGAACCGCCTCCGGTCGATCCCACCAGCAAGAAGGCCAAGGCGATCACGGGCAAGTCGCCCATGCGGATCGCACTCGGACGTCTGCGCAAGGACAAGATCGCGATGGTCTGTGCGGCCGTCACCCTGTTCTTCATCCTGATCGCCGTGTTCGCCGGCCCGATCTGCGCGATCTTCGGTGTCTCCACCGAGACCGTCCTGCCGAGCCAGTACCTCAACGCCCTCGGCGGCGGCCTGCCGCTGCCGGAGTACGGCCCGCCCAACGGCCCGTTCACCATGGACCACCCGTTCGGCATCGCGCCCAACTCGGCGACCGACAACCTCGCCTACTGGATCTACGGCGCACGCACCTCGCTGGAGATCTCGGCGACCGCGACGTTCTTCGCCGCGATCTTCGGCATCGTGCTCGGCCTCGTCGCCGGCTTCCTCGGCGGCGTCGTCGACAAGGTCGTCTCGTTCCTCACCGACCTGTTCCTCACGATCCCCTTCCTGCTGGCCGCCCTGGTGATCGCGCCGATCATCAACCAGCGCTTCGCCTCCAGCGACAACTACCCGCGCATCCAGTTCTGGGCGCTGATCGTCGTGCTCGCCGGCTTCGGCTGGATGGGCGTCGCCCGCCTGATCCGCGGTGAGGTGCTCTCGCTGCGCGAGCGCGAGTTCGTGCTCGCCGCCCGGGTGCTCGGCATGCCGACCAGCCGGATCCTGATCAAGGAGCTGCTGCCGAACCTCGCCGCTCCGATCGTCATCTCGATCTCGCTGATGCTGCCGGCGTTCGTCGCCGCCGAGGCCGGCCTGGCCTACCTCGGCATCGGCGTCACCTCGGGCATCTCCTGGGGCCAGACGATCAACCTCGCCACCAAGTTCTTCGAGACCTACCCGCTGTACCTCTGGGAGCCGATGATCGGCATCGTCGCCCTGGTGCTGGCGCTCAACCTCCTGGGGGACGCCGTCCGCGACGCGCTCGACCCCAAGACCCGTCGCTGACGCGACCACAGACGTTGCCCCCGATCCTCCTCGGCGGCACGAACACAGATAAGAAAGGCTGGACAATGAGACGGACCAAGCCACTGGCGGTCGTCGCCGGTGCTGCTCTGTTCGCCCTTGCCGCGTGTGGCGGCTCGGGTGGCGACAACAGCGCGAACCCTGACAAGAAGTTCACGGAAGCCCCCGAGGTCACCAAGGACGCGACCCGTCAGGGTCCCGCCGCGGAGGTCGACGGTGCCGCTGCCGGCGGGACCATCACGGTCTACCTGCCCGGCGACCCCGGCCCGGACTCGATGGACCCGACGGACGGGTGGTCGGTCACCGGCAACTCGATCCAGCAGGCCCTCACGAGCCGTTCGCTGACGCAGTACGCCCGCGACCCGAAGACCGGCGAGATGGTCCTGGTCCCCGACCTCGCGACCGACCTCGGCACGCCGAACGACGACTTCACGGAGTGGAAGTTCACCATCCGTGACGACGCCAAGTGGCAGGACGGCAAGCCGATCACGGCGGAGGAGGTCGCCTGGGGCATCCAGCGCTCCATGGACTCCGACACCTTCCCGGCCGGTCCCGGCACCGAGTACTCCCAGACCTACTTCTCGCAGGCTGGCGAGTACAAGGGCCCGTACACCGACAAGGGCAAGAAGTGGGACGGCGTCACCGTCTCCGGCAACGACATCACCATCAAGATGGCCAAGCCCTTCCCGGACATGGACTACTGGGGCGCCTTCATGGCCATGGGCCCGGCCCCCCTCGGCAAGGCCAGCAACCCGCCGGACTACGGCCAGAACATCCTGTCGAACGGCCCCTACAAGGTGGAGTCCTTCCGCCCGAACGAGGAGCTCGTCCTGGTCAAGAACGACCAGTGGGACCCGAACACCGACCCGGCGCGTCACCAGTACGCCGACAAGTGGATCTTCAAGTTCAACCAGGACCAGGCCAAGGTCGACCAGATCATGCTGAGCGACAACACGGAGTCGCAGACCTCCCTGTCGACCTCGCTCGGCTCGAACAACTACGACAAGGCCAACACCGAGCTCGGTGACCGCCTCGTCCAGCAGTCGGCGCAGTGCACCAGCTTCCTGTCGCCCGACTACACCAAGATCACGGACATCAACGTCCGCAAGGCGATCGCCTACGCGTACCCCTACCAGGACATGTGGCTCGCCGGTGGCGAGGTCCCCGGTGTGACGCGCGTTCCCGCGAACTCGATCATGCCTCCCGGCATGGCGGGCAAGCACGACTACTTCGTCGACGGTGAGCAGTTCACCTACAACCCGGAGAAGTCGAAGGAGCTCCTGAAGGAGGCCGGCTACGAGCCCGGCGAGTTCAAGATCACCATGATCTACTACGAGGCCGACCCGCTCGCCGTCGCCAGCCAGAAGGTCCTGGTCAAGGGCATGGAAGAGGCCGGCTTCAGCATCAAGGGTGTTCCGGTGCAGGACTCGCCGTACAACATCTGGCTGAACCCGGACGACAAGCTCAACAAGACGCTCAACATGCGTGGCGTCAACTGGTGCTCCGACTGGCCGTCGGGCCTCACCATGGTCCCGCCGCTGACCAAGACGGGTGCCGCGTACAACACCGCGTTCTTCTCCGAGAAGTCGATCGACGACGAGATGAACGCCATCACGGCGAAGCCGCTCGAGGAGCAGGCCGATGCTTGGGGTGCCCTGGACGAGGAGATCTCGACCAAGTACTTCCCGATCATCCCCACCGCGTTCCGCAACGAGCTCTTCGTGTTCGGGTCCAAGATCGGCAACGGAGTCGGTGACGGCGAGATCGCCGCTCCTGACTACAAGGACCTGTACGTGACGCAGTGATCAACTCCTTCGTGAGCTGATCGAGTTCCACACGTTCCACACTGTCGGGTGGGGGCTTCCGAACCGGGAGCCCCCACCTGCCAGCCCGCGGTCTGTGTCTACCCGGAGAGAAGCCCCCCGATGTTTGCCTATGTGGTCAAGCGCCTGATTGCCGGCGCCGTGGTCGTCGCCCTCGTCTCGATGGCGATCTTCCTGCTGTTCTGGTACGGACCCTCCAGTCCCGCCCAGCCGATCTGCGACCGCGAGACCAACAACCGCTGCAGTCCGGTGAAGCTCGCGCGCTTCGAGAAGTCCCTCGGGTACGACAACCCGGTCTACGAGGAGTACGGCAAGTTCGCCAAGGGCATCTTCGTCGGCCGCAAGGTCGAGATCTTCCCGACCACGTACGACTGCCCCGCCCCCTGCCTCGGCTACTCCTACCGGACCAAGGTCCCGGTCTGGGGTGAGATGAAGGAGCGGCTGCCCGCGACCTTCTCCGTGGCCATCGGCGGCGCGTTCCTCTACCTGGCCTTCGGTGTGCCCATCGGCGTCGCCGCGGCCCGAAGACGAGGGTCCGTCGCGGACAAGGCCCTCGTGTCGAGCTTCCTGTTCCTGAGCTCGATCCCGTACTACCTGTTCGCACTCCTGACCTGGCTGTACCTCACGGTGATCTTCGAGATACCGGGGTTCAGCGACACGGGATACTTCCCGATCACCGACAACCCGGCCAAGTGGTTCTCGGGTCTCCTGCTCGCGTGGGTGGCCCTGGGGATCTTCGGCTGCACGCAGTACACCCGGTACGCCCGCGGTGCCATGGTCGAGGCGTTGAGCGAGGACTACATCCGCACCGCCAAGGCCAAGGGGCTCCCGCCCCGCACGGTCGTCTACAAGCACGGCCTGCGCGCCGCGCTGGTCCCGATCGTGACGATCTTCGGCATCGACTTCGGCACGCTGCTCGCCGGCACCATCTTCACGGAGCGGATCTTCGAGATCGACGGCATCGGCTTCTGGAGCCTCAACGCCGTCTACGCCCGTGACCTGCCGGTAGTCTCGGCGACTGCACTCTTCAGTGCCGTCGTCCTGATCCTGAGCAACATCGCGGTCGACGTCGTCTACAGCGTTCTTGATCCGAGGGTGAGGCTTTCGTGACCGAGCAGACCAGCACCGCCCGTACGACGGCCGGTGCCGATACGGGTGCGCCCTACCTCCAGGTGGAGGACCTCACGGTCCGCTTCCCGACCGAGGACGGCTACCTGACCGCCGTGAGCGGCCTGAGCTACAGCGTCGAGCTGGGCAAGACGCTCGGCATCGTGGGGGAGTCCGGCTCGGGCAAGTCCGTGTCGAGCATGGCCGTCCTCGGCCTGCACGACACCAAGTCCGCCCGGATCACCGGCTCGATCCGCGTCGGTGGCACGGAGGTCGTCGGCCTGTCGGAGCAGCGGATGCGCAAGCTCCGCGGCAACCAGGTCGCGATGATCTTCCAGGACGCCCTCGCGGCCCTGCACCCGTTCTACAAGATCGGGGCGCAGCTCGCCGAGGCGTACGTCGTGCACCACCCGAGCGCCAGCAAGCGCGACGCCCGCCGCAAGGCGATCGAGATGCTCGACCGCGTCGGGATCCCGCAGCCGGACCGGCGCGTGGACGACTTCCCGCACCAGTTCTCCGGCGGCATGCGCCAGCGCGCGATGATCGCGATGGGCCTGATCAACGACCCGTCGCTGCTGATCGCCGACGAGCCGACCACGGCCCTCGACGTGACCGTCCAGGCGCAGATCCTCGACCTGCTCCAGGACCTGCAGCGCGAGTTCAACTCCGCCGTCATCATCATCACGCACGACCTCGGCGTCATCGCCGAGATGGCCGACGACGTGCTGGTCATGTACGCCGGCCGCGCGGTCGAGTACGGCCCCGGCAAGGAGATCCTCACGCACCCGGAGATGCCCTACACGTGGGGTCTGCTCTCGAGCGTCCCGGACGTCACGGCCGACACCGACGCGCGCCTGATCCCGATCCCCGGCAACCCGCCGAGCCTGCTCAGCCCGCCCAGCGGGTGTGCCTTCCACCCCCGGTGCGTCCACGTGGACAAGGTGCCCGGCCAGCTGTGCTCCACCGAGATGCCCGAGCTGCTGCCCGGCGCTCGCGGTGCGGGTCACGTCAAGCGCTGCCACCTCGCGAACGCCGATGCCATCTACCAGGCCGAGGTGCTCCCCGAGATCGCGCCCGAGCTGGTCGAGGAGACGAACTGATGTCCGACGTGAAGCCCGACCAGAGCGCCGCCCAGCCCGAGGGCGAGCTCGTCAGCACCCCCGCCGAGGACGTCTCGAAGCTGTCCTTCTCGGACGTCGCCGAGCAGGGCCACAAGCCGGCCCAGTTCAACCCCGACGCCGAGCCGGTGCTCGAGGTCGAGAACCTCAAGATGTACTTCCCGGTGAAGTCGTCCGGGGTCGTGCGCCGCACCATCGGCCACGTCCAGGCGGTCGACGGCATCTCCTTCCAGGTCCCTTCCGGCGGGTCCCTCGGGCTCGTGGGTGAGTCTGGTTGCGGCAAGTCCACGACCGGGCGCCTGATCACGCGGCTCTACACGCCCACCGGCGGGTCGATGCGCTTCGGCCACGACCAGGTCGACCTGGCCGCGATGTCGAACCGCGAGCTGAAGCCGCTGCGCCGCAACGTGCAGATGATCTTCCAGGACCCCTACACCTCGCTGAACCCGCGCCACACCGTCGGCTCGATCGTCGGTGCCCCGCTCGCGGTCCACAAGGTGATGCCGAAGAACAAGATCCTCGGCCGGGTCCAGGAGATCCTCGAGGTCGTGGGGCTCAACCCCGAGCACTACAACCGCTACCCCAACGAGTTCTCCGGCGGCCAGCGCCAGCGCATCGGCATCGCCCGCGCGCTGACCCTGAACCCGAAGCTCCTCGTGGCGGACGAGCCGGTCTCGGCCCTCGACGTCTCGATCCAGGCGCAGGTCATCAACCTGCTCCAGGACATCCAGCGCGAGTTCGACGTGGCCTTCCTCTTCATCGCGCACGACCTGGCGATCGTGCGGCACTTCTGCCCCGAGGTGGCGGTGATGTACCTCGGCAAGATCGTGGAGATCGCCGACCGGGAGACCATCTACGGCCACGCCCACCACCCGTACACCCAGGCGCTGCTCTCGGCCGTGCCCGACGTGAAGCAGGCCGCCATCGGCGGTCGGCGCGAGCGGATCCGGCTCGAGGGCGACGTCCCGAGCCCGATCAACCCGCCCTCGGGCTGCCGCTTCCGCACCCGGTGCTCGATGGCGCAGGAGATCTGCGCCAAGGTCGAGCCGCCGCTGCTGCAGATCGGCAAGCGCCACAAGGTCGCGTGCCACTTCCCGGGCGAGCTGGGTGCCCACCCGCAGACCCCGGTGACGGCCGGCCTCCTCGGTGTCGACCGCCAGGGCAGCCCGGAGCCGGGCCAGACCCCGACCCCGGTCGACCTGGGCCCGGGCTTCGCGAAGACCTGGTTCGACGTCAAGACGCAGCAGGTCGTCGGTTCCTGACGCCTGCCTCCCTCCCACCGGTCACCACCGCATACGGTGACCGGTGTGGAGGGACTCTTCGACGCACCCGGTGCCGCCCGTGACCGGACCGGCGCGGGCTCGCTCGTCGCCAACACGCACGCCTCGGCGCCGCTCGCGGTGCGGATGCGGCCGCGCACCCTGGACGAGCTCGTCGGCCAGGCGCAGCTGCGCGCCCCGGGCTCCCCGCTGCGGCGGCTGATCGAGGGCGACCAGTCGATGTCGCTGCTCCTGTGGGGCCCGCCCGGCACCGGCAAGACGACGATCGCCTCGATCGTCAGCCAGCAGACCGACCGCCGCTTCGTCGAGGTCTCGGCGGTCTCGGCCGGGGTCAAGGAGGTCCGCGCCGCCATCGACGGTGCCCGGGCCGAGCTGGTCGGCGGCGGCCGGGAGACGGTGCTCTTCGTCGACGAGGTGCACCGCTTCAGCAAGGCCCAGCAGGACGCCCTCCTGCCCGGGGTCGAGAACCGCTGGGTCACGCTGGTGGCCGCGACGACGGAGAACCCCTTCTTCTCCGTGATCTCCCCGTTGCTCTCCCGCAGCCTGCTCCTCAAGCTCTCGTCCCTGGACGACGACGACATCCGGGCCGTCGTGGACCAGGCGCTCACGGACGAGCGTGGTCTCGGAGGGCGCCTGGACCTCGACGACGACGCCCTCGACCACCTGGTCCGGCTCGCGGGCGGCGACGCCCGCCGGTCGCTGACCTACCTCGAGGCGGCGGCCGGCGCCGCCGTGTCCACCAGCACGGGCGACGAGCGGCCGCGGATCACCCTGGCCACCGCGGAGACCGCCGTCGACCAGGCCGCGGTGCGCTACGACCGGCAGGGCGACCAGCACTACGACGTCACCAGCGCCTTCATCAAGTCCGTGCGCGGCTCCGACGCCGACGCGGCCCTGCACTACCTCGCCCGGATGATGGAGGCGGGGGAGGACCCCCGCTTCATCGCCCGCCGGCTGGTGATCCTGGCCAGCGAGGACATCGGCCTCGCCGACCCGACCGCGCTGCCGACGGCGATGGCCGCCGCCCAGGCCGTCCAGCTGATCGGCATGCCCGAGGCCGGCCTCAACCTGGCGCACGCCACCATCGCCCTGGCGGTCGCTCCCAAGTCGAACGCCGTCACCACGGCGATCGGGCTCGCGCAGGCCGACGTCCGCGCCGGCAAGATCGGGCCGGTGCCGCCCCACCTGCGCGACGCGCACTACGCGGGCGCCAAGAAGCTCGGTCACGGCTCGACCTACCAGTACAGCCACGACGCGCCGTACGGCATCGCGGAGCAGCAGTACGCCCCCGACGTCGTCGCCGACGCGGCGTACTACCAGCCGACCAGCCTCGGCGCCGAGGCCGCGATCAAGGAGCGGTGGGAGCGGGTCCGACGCCTGATCCGCGGGCGCTGAGGTCTCGATACGCTCGCTGGCGCTCGCTACTCGACCAACGAATTGCTCGCTGGCGCTCGCTACTCGACCAACGAAACGGGCGCTGAGGTCTCGATACGCTCGCTGGCGCTCGCTACTCGACCAACGAAACGGGCGCTGAGGTCTCGATACGCTCGCTGGCGCTCGCTACTCGACCAACGAAATGATCGTTGGTCGAGTAGGCCACGACGGAGGAGTGGCCGTATCGAGACCCGCGATAGGGTCGGGGACTGTGATGCAGGAGTGGATCGTCCCCGCCGTCCTCGGGGCGCTCGCACTGCTGGCGCTCGTGCTGGTCGTCGCGCTCGTCGTCGGCCGGTCCCGCACGAGCCGCGAGCTGGCGCGCGCGCACGCCGAGACCGCGTCCCTGCGCGCCCAGATGGACGACCTGGAGCGCCGGGTGGCCGAGGGCGCCCGCGCCCCGCGCCGGGCCGCTCCCGACGACACCGACTACGTGATCACCGCCGTCGGGCAGGACCTGCGTCTTCCGCGGCACGCGGCTGACGAGCCGCCGGCGCGGATCGAGGGTGCGCTCTTCGCCGACCTCGTGCTCCGCGAGACGGTCGTCCGGGCGGCGTCGCTCGCGCACGGCGTCCGCACGGCCCTGGCGCCCGAGGCCCGCAACCGGATCCGCTTCGAGGTGCGCCGCGAGGTGAAGCGGGCACGCAAGCAGCGCCGCTCCGACCTCAAGGTCGCCCGCCGCGACTGGGAGGCCCGGCAGCGCGCCGACCTCGACGTCCCCGCCGGGACCGCGACGTGAGCCGCGGGCTCTGGTTCGTCGCCGGGGCCGGTGCAGGGGTCTACGCGATGGTGCGGGGACGCCGCGCCGCCGAGGCGCTGACCGTGGACGGGCTCCGGGACCGGGTGAGCGGCGTCGCCCACGGCGTACGCCTCTTCCGCGACGAGGTCGCCCAGGGCAGCGCCGAGAAGGAAACCGACTTGCGGGAGCGCTACGGCCTCGTGCCTCATGGACGCCCCGAGCTCGGGAGCGGCCGCCACCGGGCGGTCGCGCCGGGCACCACCGATCTCACCACTGATCTCACTACTGGGCACGACAACGAGGAAGGCAGCACCTGATGGACACCGCGGAGATTCGCCGGAGGTTCGTCGCGCACTTCGAGCGCGCCGGACACACCCCGGTCCCCTCGGCCTCGCTGCTCCTCGACGACCCGAACCTGCTGTTCGTGAACGCGGGCATGGTGCCGTTCAAGCCGTACTTCCTCGGCCAGGAGACCCCGCCGTACGACCGCGCCACGAGCATCCAGAAGTGCGTGCGCACGCCCGACATCGAGGACGTCGGCAAGACCACGCGCCACGGCACGTTCTTCGAGATGTGCGGCAACTTCTCCTTCGGCGACTACTTCAAGGAGCGGGCCATCGAGCTCGCCTGGGACCTGGTCACGAAGTCCGTCGCGGACGGCGGCTGGGGATTCCCCGAGGACAAGCTCTACCCGAGCGTCTACGAGGACGACCCGGAGGCCGTCGAGCTCTGGAAGAAGATCACCGGGCTGCCCGACGACCGGATCGCGCGGCTCGGCAAGGCGGAGAACTACTGGTCGATGGGCGTCCCCGGCCCCGGCGGCCCGTGCTCGGAGATCCTCATCGACCGAGGCTCGGCGTACGGCGCGGACGGCGACTTCTCGGCCGAGGACCGCTACCTCGAGTTCTGGAACCTCGTCTTCATGCAGGACGAGCTGAGCGCCGTCCGGAGCAAGACCGACTTCGACATCTCCGGCTCGCTGCCGAAGAAGAACATCGACACCGGCATGGGCCTCGAGCGCGTCGCGTTCATGACCCAGGGCGTCGAGAACATGTACGAGATCGACGTCATGTTTCCCGTCATCGAGCGCGCCATGGAGCTGACCGGCCGGCGGTACGGCGCCGGCGGCGCGCAGGGCCACGAGGACGACGTCCGCTTCCGCGTGGTCGCCGACCACGTGCGCAGCGCGATGATGCTGATCGGCGACGGCGTCACGCCGGGCAACGAGGGCCGCGGCTACGTGCTGCGCCGCCTGCTGCGCCGGGCCGTGCGCTCGGTCCGGCTGCTGGGCTACGAGGACCCCGCGCTGCCCGAGCTGATGCCGGTGAGCCGCGACAAGATGGGGGAGACCTACACCGAGCTCCACCGCGACTGGGACCGCATCGCGCAGGTCGCCTTCGCGGAGGAGGACGCCTTCCGCAAGACCCTGCAGGCGGGCACCCAGATCTTCGACCTCGCCGCGCGCGACGTGAAGTCCGGCGGCGGCACCCTGCTGTCGGGCCCGCAGGCCTTCGCGCTGCACGACACCTACGGCTTCCCCATCGACCTCACGCTGGAGATGGCGAGCGAGGCGGGGCTCTCGGTCGACCAGGACGGCTTCCGCAGCCTGATGCTCGAGCAGCGCGAGCGGGCGAAGGCCGACGCGCGCGCCAAGAAGGGCCAGCACGCCGACACGTCCGTCTACCGCGGCATCCTCGACGCGCACGGTCCGACCACCTGGTTGGCCTACGAGACCCTCGAGACCGAGTCCTCGGCGCTCGCGCTGCTGAGCGGCGGCGCGCCGACCCCGGCGCTGACGGCCGGCCAGGTCGGCGAGCTCGTCCTCGACCGCACGCCGTTCTACGCCGAGTCGGGCGGTCAGGTCGCGGACGCCGGCACGATCACCTTCGACGGCGGCAGCCTCGAGGTCCTCGACGTGCAGCGGCCGGTGCGCGGCCTCGTCGTGCACCAGGTGCGCGTGCTCGACGGCGAGTTCGTCCCCGGGAGCCCCCTGCACGCCCGGGTCGACCCGGACTGGCGGACCGGTGCGCGCCAGGCGCACTCCGGCACCCACGTCGTGCACGCCGCGCTGCGCGAGGTGCTCGGGCCCACGGCGCTGCAGTCCGGCTCCTACAACCGGCCCGGCTACCTGCGGCTCGACTTCGGCTGGACCTCGGGCCTCTCGCCCGAGCAGCTGCACGACCTCGAGCAGGTCTCGAACCAGGCGCTGCGCGCCGACCTGCCCGTGGGCTGGCAGTACATGACGCTGTCGGAGGCCAAGGACTGGGGCGCGATCGCGCTCTTCGGCGAGACCTACGACAACACCCAGGTGCGGGTCGTCGAGATCGGCGGCCCCTGGTCGCGCGAGCTCTGCGGCGGCACCCACGTCGACCACTCCTCGCAGATCGGCACGATCGTGCTCACCGGCGAGTCCTCGGTCGGCTCCGGCAACCGGCGCATCGAGGCGCTGACGGGCGTCGAGGGCTTCGCCTACCTCGCCCGCGAGCGGGACGTGGTCGCGCAGCTGACCGGCCTGCTCAAGACGCAGCCCGACGACCTGGTCGGCCGGGTCGGCGACCTCGTCGAGAAGCTGAAGTCCGCCGAGAAGGAGATCGAGAAGGTCCGCGTCGGCCAGCTGCTCGCCGCGGCGGGACAGCTCGCGGCCGCGGCGCAGGACGTGAACGGCGTCCAGGTCGTGGCCCACCGAGCCGACGGCGCCGGCGGCGGGGACGTGCGCACGCTGGCGCTCGACGTCCGTGGCCGGCTGCCCGCCGGGCAGCCGGGTGCCGTCGTGGTCATCGGGGCCGTCGACGGGAAGGTCGCCGTGGTCGCGGCCGTCAACGACGAGGCCCGCAGCCGCGGCATCAGCGCCAACGGCCTGGTCCGTGCGATCGGCCCGCTGGTCGGCGGCAAGGGCGGCGGCAAGGACGACGTCGCGCAGGGTGGCGGCACCGACGCCTCGCGGATCGACGAGGCGCTGGCGCTGGTGATCACCGAGATCGCCCGCGCAGCCGGGGCCTGATGCGCCACGGCGTACGGCTCGGCCTCGATCCGGGGGACGCCCGGATCGGGGTCGCGCGCAGCGACCCGTCCGGCTTCCTCGCCACCCCGGTGGAGACGGTCAAGCGCGGTCGTGGCGACCTCGCCCGGCTCGTCGAGATCCTCGCCGAGGAGGAGGCCGTGGAGGTGGTGATGGGGCTGCCCCGCTCGCTGTCCGGCGGGGAGGGTCCCTCGGCCGCGAAGGTGCGGCTCTTCGCCGCCCAGCTGGCCCGTCGGATCGCCCCCGTGCCGGTGCGTCTGTGCGACGAGCGCCTGACCACCGTGTCCGCGGAGGCTATGCTGCGCGACCGTGGCCGCAAGGGCGGCAAACGGCGAGCCGTGGTCGACCAGGCAGCGGCCGTCGTGATCCTGCAGAACGCCCTGGACACCGAACGTGCGACGGGGGCCGCGCCCGGTGAGATCGTCGAGGAGACGCATGACTGACCAGATCCTGGAACCCGAGCACGACGACGACCAGCCCACGGTGGGTGGTCGGCGCCGCAAGCGGCGCGGCTTCAAGAGCTGCCTCGCGGTGCTCGTGGCCCTGGCGGTCGTGGTGGGCGGCTTCTACTTCGTCGTGACCAAGGGCGTGGACCTGCTGCGCAGCCAGTTCTCCTCCGCCCAGGACTTCGAGGGTCCGGGACGCGGCAAGGTCACCTTCCAGGTCAGCCAGGGCGACAGCATCGCCCAGATCGGGCGCGACCTGAAGGACAAGAAGGTCGTCGCCTCCGTGCAGGCGTTCCTCGACGCCGCGAACGCGAACCCGGACTCGACCGGGATCCAGGTGGGCTACTACCAGCTCAAGAAGGAGATGCAGGCGGCCGACGCCCTGAAGATCCTCGTCGACCCCGGCAACATCATCAAGAGCACCGTGACGATCCCCGAGGGCCTGCGGGTCAAGGACATCGTCGCGCTGCTGGCGGACAAGACCGACTTCTCCGCGGCGGCGTACAACAAGCTGCTGGCCAACCCGTCCTCGATCGGGCTGCCGGACTACGCCAACGGCAACGCCGAGGGCTACCTCTTCCCCTCGACCTACGACTTCGGGCCGGACGCCACCGCCAAGTCGATCCTGCAGACGATGGTCAAGCGCTGGCAGCAGGCGGCGGACGACGCCGACCTCACCGGTGCCGCCGATCGGCTGGGCTATACGCCGGCGCAGATCATGATCGTCGCCAGCCTGGTCGAGGCCGAGGCCGGCAGCGACGACGACCGCGGCAAGGTCGCCCGGGTGATCTACAACCGCCTCGAGGGCGACGAGACCAACGGCCTGCTCCAGATCGACGCCTCGGTGAACTACGGCCTGCAGCAGAAGCTGGGCGTCGCGCTGACGACCGAGCAGCTGCAGCAGGACACGCCGTACAACACCTACACGCGCCCCGGCCTCCCGCCCACGCCGATCGAGGCGCCGGGCGACGCCGCGATCGCGGCGGCCGCGAACCCCACCGAGGGCCCGTGGTTCTACTACGTGACGGTCAACCTGCGCACGGGCGAGACCAAGTTCGCCACGACCTACGACGAGTTCCTGTCGTACAAGCGGGAGTTCGAGCAGTACTGCGAGACGTCCGACGCCTGCTGATGGCGGCCGTCGACCCGGGCCAGGCCCGACGCTGCGGGGTGCTCGGTGACCCGATCGCGCACTCGCTGTCGCCGGTGCTGCACCGGGCGGCGTACGCCGCGACGGGGCTGGGCTGGTCGTACGGCGCCGAGCGGGTCGGCGAGGACGACCTGGCGGCGCACCTCGCCGGGCTGGGTGCCGACTGGCGGGGCCTCTCGCTGACCATGCCGCTCAAGCGGACCGCGATGGCGCTGGCACCGGTCGTCTCGCAGCGGGCCGCGTTGGCGGGTGCCGCGAACACGCTGCTGCTCGAGGACGGCGCGGTGGTCCTTGCGGACAACACCGACCTGCCGGGTGCGGCGGCCGCGGTCCGCGAGCGGTACGCCGGACCCGTCACCGCCGGCACCGTGCTGGGCGGCGGCGCCACGGCCGCCTCGACGGGGCTGGCCCTCTGTGACCTGGGCGCGGAGCGGGTCACCCTGCTCGTCCGGTCGCCCGAGCGCGCCGCCGAGGCCCTGGCCGCCCTCGGCCGCCACCCCGCGCGTCCCCGGGTCGAGGTCGGCTCGCTCGCCGACGGCGTCGTCGACGGCGAGGTCGTGGTCTCCACGATCCCGCCCGAGGCCCAGGACTCCGGGCTGGTGGAGCGCTGCTCCGGTGCGCTGGTGGTCTTCGAGGTGCTCTACGACCCGTGGCCGACGCCGCTCGCCGCGGCTGCCGCGTCGCGGGGCGCGGTGCTCGTGGGCGGGCTCGACCTGCTCGTGCACCAGGCCGCCCTGCAGTTCGAGCTGTTCACCGGGCTCCCGTGCCCCCGCGACGCGATGCGCGCCGCGGGCGAGGAGGCGCTCGCCGGACGCCGGGCCGCGGGGTGAGCAGCGCCGTCCTCACGGCGGTCCTGGTCGCGCTGGGGTGCGCCCTGGCCGGGCTGATGGTGCCGCGGGTCCTGGCGCTGCTGCCGGAGCCGGCGCCCGATCCCGACGAGGACCCCGAGCAGGTCGCCCGCGAGGGCCTCAAGCCGCTCTACACCGACCTGGCCGCCGCTCCCGGCCTGGCGGTCCGCTGCGCCGCGGTCGCCGGCCTGGCCGGCGCCGTCGTCGGGGGTGCGCTCGGGGCCACGTGGGCGCTGCTCGTCGTCGTACCCGTCGTCCCTGCGGGGGTGCTGCTCGCGTACGTCGACCTGCGGACCCGGCTGCTGCCGACCAGGGTGGTCCGACCGGTGCACGTGACGGTGGTGGTGCTGGCGGGGGTGCTCGCGCTGGTCCAGCAGGACGCGCGGCCCCTGCTGCGCGGGCTGGTCGCCATGGCCGTGGTCGGGGCGTTCTTCTTCGTGCTGTGGTTCGTCCGCTCCACGGGGATGGGGTACGGCGACGTGCGGCTCTCCGCGCTGCTCGGCTTCGTCCTGGGCCACCTGGGGTGGGGCGAGGTGGTCGTGGGGACCTACGCGGCGTTCGTCGTGTTCGGGCTGCCCGGGCTCCTCCTAGCGGTCGTCCGGCGGGACCGGGCCCTGCTGCGGACGCCGTTCCCCTTCGGCCCGGCGATGCTGGTGGGCGCGCTGGTCGGCATCGTCTGGGGCGGGGCGCTCTGGTCGCATCTCGTCGGCGGGGGAGCCTGAGGGCGGCGCCCGCCACCCGTGAAAGACTGACCGCATGCTGCGTTGGCTCACCGCGGGCGAGTCCCACGGCCCGTCCCTGGTCGCGATCCTCGAGGGGCTCCCGGCCCACGTCGAGGTGACGACCGCCGACATCCAGGAGTCGCTCGCGCGGCGCCGCCTCGGCTACGGCCGCGGCGCCCGGATGAAGTTCGAGCAGGACGAGGTCACCCTCACCGGCGGCATCCGCCACGGCCGGACCATGGGTGGTCCGGTGGCGATCGAGGTTGGCAACACCGAGTGGCCCAAGTGGGAGAAGGTCATGTCGGCCGACCCCGTGGACCCGGTCGAGCTCGAGGCGCTGGCCCGCAACGCCGCCCTGACCCGTCCGCGCCCCGGCCACGCCGACCTGGCCGGCATGCAGAAGTACGACTTCCAGGAGGCCCGCCCGGTCCTCGAGCGCGCTTCCGCCCGCGAGACCGCCGCACGCGTGGCGCTCGGCCGTGTGGCCAGCAACTTCCTCGAGCAGGCCGTCGGCGCCCGGATCGTGTCGCACGTGATCGAGCTCGGCGGCGTCCGCGCCCCGGCCGGCCTGTGGCCCGAGCCCGACGACGTGGCCCGCCTCGACGAGGACCCGGTCCGCTGCCTGGACCGCGACGCCGCGGCCGCGATGGTCGCCGCGATCGACCAGGCGCACACCGACGGCGACACCCTCGGCGGCGTCGTCGAGGTCGTCGTCCACGGCCTGCCGCCGGGCCTCGGCTCGCACGTGCACTGGGACCGCCGCCTCGACTCGCGGCTGGCCGGCGCCCTGATGGGCATCCAGGCGATCAAGGGCGTCGAGGTCGGCGACGGCTTCGAGCTCGCGGCCACCCCCGGCTCGAAGGCGCACGACGAGATCGTCCCCACCGCCGACGGCATCCGTCGGGTCAGCGGCCGCTCCGGCGGCACCGAGGGCGGCATGACCACCGGTGAGGTGCTGCGCGTGCGGGCCGCGATGAAGCCGATCGCGACCGTCCCGCGGGCGCTCCGCACCGTCGACGTCGCGACCGGTGAGGAAGCCGTCGCGAACCACCAGCGCTCCGACGTCTGCGCGGTTCCCGCCGCCGGCATCGTCGCCGAGGCGATGGTCGCGCTGGTGCTGGCCGACGCCGTGCTGGAGAAGTTCGGCGGCGACTCCGTGGCCGAGACCCGCCGCAACCACCAGAGCTACCTGGACACGCTGAGGTTCCGGTGACCGGCGCCCCGCGCGCCGTCCTCGTCGGAGCGCCGGGAGCCGGCAAGTCCACGGTGGCCGGCCTGCTGGCCCGTGAGTGGGGCGTGGCCGCCCGCGACACCGACGCCGACATCGTCGCCGCCGAGGGCCGGGAGATCGCCGACATCTTCCTCGACCCCGGCGAGGCGCACTTCCGGTCGCTCGAGAAGGCCGCGGTCGCCGCGGCCCTGGCCGAGCACGACGGCGTGCTGTCGCTCGGCGGCGGCGCCGTGCTCGACCCCGACACCCGGGCGCTGCTCGCCGGGCACCGCGTGGTCTTCCTCCGCGTCGGGCTCGCCGACGCGGTGAAGCGGGTCGGCCTCGGCACCGGCCGGCCCCTGCTGCTGGGCAACGTCCGCTCCCGGATCAAGGCCCTTCTCGACGAACGCGCCCCGGTGTACGCCTCGGTCGCCATGCTGGTCGTGGACACCGATGGGCGCACCCCCGAGGATGTCGCGAGGGAGATCAGGGAGGGGCTCGCATGAACGACACCGTGCTCTCGGTGGGCGGAGCGTCGCCGTACGACGTCGTGGTCGGCAGCGACCTCGCCGAGCGGCTGCCCGGCATGCTCGGCGTCGGCGTCCAGCGGGTCGCCGTGGTCTTCTCCGACGCGCTCGGCGACCTGGTCCGACCCGTCCTGGACTCGCTCGCGGCGGCGTACGACGTCATGGTGCTGCCCATCCCCGACGGGGAGCGCGCCAAGGGCGCCGCGGTGGCCGTGGCGTGCTGGGACGCGCTCGGCGAGGCGGGATTCACCCGCTCCGACGCGATCGTGACCTTCGGCGGCGGCGCCACCACCGACCTCGGCGGGTTCGTCGCCGCGACCTGGCTGCGCGGCGTCCGGGTCGTGCACGTGCCGACCACGCTGCTGGCCATGGTCGACGCGGCCGTGGGCGGCAAGACCGGCGTCAACACGCGCAGCGGCAAGAACCTGGTCGGCTCCTTCCACGAGCCCGCCGGCGTGCTCTGTGACCTCGCCACGCTGGCCACGCTGCCGCGCCCCGAGCTCGTCGCCGGGCTCGGCGAGGTGGTCAAGTGCGGCTTCATCGCCGACCCCCGGATCCTCGAGCTGGTCGAGACCACCGATCCCGAGACGCTGACCGCGGACTCGCCCGTCCTGCGCGAGCTCGTGGAGCGCGCGATCCGCGTCAAGATCGACGTCGTGGTGGCCGACCTCAAGGAGACCGGCGGCTTCGGCGGCCACCCCGGACGCGAGGTCCTCAACTACGGCCACACGATGGCGCACGCGATCGAGCGCGCCGAGAACTACGGCATCCGGCACGGCGAGGCGGTGGCGCTCGGCTGCGTCTATGTCGCCGAGCTGGCCAGCCGGGCCGGCACCCTCGCGCCCCAGATCGTCGCGCGGCACCACGCGGCGTTCGCGCGGGTCGGCCTGCCCACGACGTACGACGGCGCCTCCTTCGACGAGCTGCACGCCGCCATGAAGGTGGACAAGAAGACCCGCGGCTCGCAGCTGCGCTTCGTCGTGCTCTCCGACCTCGCGGTGCCGACCGTGCTCGCCGGGCCGTCGGAGGTCGACCTCCGCAGCGCCTTCGACGTCCTCGTGGGCGGGCGCGCGTGAGCACGCCGCGGCGGGTGCTGGTGCTCAACGGGCCGAACCTCGGTCGCCTCGGCCGCCGCCAGCCCGAGATCTACGGCACCACCACCCACGCCGAGCTCGCGCACCGGTGCGTCACCTGGGGCGCCGACCTCGGGCTCGAGGTCGAGGTGCGCCAGACCAACCACGAGGGCGACCTGCTCGACTGGCTCAACGCCGCCGCCGACGACGTCGTCCCGGTCGTCCTCAACGCCGGCGCCTGGACCCACTACTCCTACGCGCTGTACGACGCCTGCTCCCAGCTCGTCGCCCCGCTCGTCGAGGTGCACCTCTCCGAGCCGCTCCAGCGGCCCGAGGAGTTCCGCCACACCTCGGTGGTCACCCCGCACGCCGTCGAGGTGATCGCCGGGCACGGCGTCGAGGGCTACCGCCTGGCCCTCGAGGTCGTCGCCCGCTCCTGAGCCCGCCGAGTCGGCGCATCTGCAGCTCCCAGGACCGCCGAGTCGGCGCATCTGCAGAAACTGGCGTCTGCAGACGCGCCGACTCGGGGTCGCGTGCGTCGTGCCGGCGCCGCACCCCAGCCCGTGATGTAGTCCTGGTGCAGGAGCCTGCCTGCGGAGCCGTCGAACAGGAGCACACGTCGTGGTGGAGGAAGCGTTCTACGCAGAGGCGCGGCTCTACGACCTGATGTTCCCGGGCGGCGGTGCCTCGGTGGAGTTCTATCGCGCCCAGGCGGCCGGGTCGGGAGGCCGGGTGCTCGAGCTCGGCTGCGGCACCGGGCACAAGCTGATCCCCATCGCCGCCGACGGGAGCTCGTGCGTGGGCCTGGACCTGTCCGCGTCGATGCTGGCCGAGGCCCGTCGCAAGGCGGACGAGCACGGTGTCGTGCTCGAGTGGGTGCAGGGGGACATGACGGCCTTCGACCTGGGCCGCACGTTCGACCTCGTGGTCATCGCGGCCAACTCCCTGCTGCACCTGCTCGAGGCTGACGACCTCGTGAGCTGCCTCGCGTCCGTCCGGCGCCACCTCGCACCCGGGGGACGCCTCGTCCTCGACGTGTTCAACCCGAGCGTGCGGATGCTGGCGGAGGCCGACGGCGTGCGTCGCAACCGGGAGTCGCTCTCGTTCACCGACCCGGACCTGGGCCGGGTGCGGGTCGAGGTGGCGGAGACGTACGACGCGCTCGCCCAAGTGACGCGCGGCACCTGGCACCTGTCGACCGACACCGACCCGGCGGTCGTGGTCGCCCCTCTGGAGCTCCGGAGCATCTTCCCGCAGGAGCTGCCGCTGCTGCTGGAGCTCGGCGGCCTGCGGCTCGTCAGCAGGTACGGCGACTGGTCGGGCACGCCGTTCGACGGAGCCTCGCCGCTCCAGCTCTGCGTGTGCGAGCCCCGCTGAGGACCCTCCCGCGTCTGCAGATGCGCCGACTCGGCGGAACCCGCCGGCGACGGCGGCCGTCCCAGCCCCATGAACTCGACGATGACGGTGAGCGTGAAGAGCGTGCTGCTGGCGGGTCTGGTGCTCCTGGCATTGGTGGTCGCCTACCTGCTGGGGAACGACGGGGGAGCCGCGCCGGCGCAGGCGGCGGGGCAGCCGCTCGCGGCACCGGCCGCCGCGGGCACGACCGCGGCTCAGGCCCGGACGCTGACGATGGTCGGCAAGGGCGAGGCCAGCGCGGTGCCGGACGAGCTGAGCTTCGCGCTGGCGGTGGGCGCCACGCGCGACGACCTCGAGACGGCGCTGGCCGACGCCAGCCGGACCATGGACCGCGTGCTCGGCTCGCTGACGGCGTACGGCGTGGCGAAGGCCGACGTGCAGACGACGGGACTGTCGATGTACCCGGTCTACGACTACCACTCCTACGGCCCGCCCACGCTCCGCGGCTACAAGGTCAACCAGCGGGCGCGGGTGCTCGTGAAGGACCTGAAGCAGGGCGGCAAGGCGGTCAGCGCCGCCGTCGCGGCGGGCGGCAACGCGGTGCGGGTCAACGACATCCGGCTGCAGGTCGGCGACCCCGACGCGGTGATGGCGAAGGCCCGGGCCGCCGCGGTGAAGGCGGCGACCGCCAAGGCCGAGCAGTACGCCGCCGCCGCCGGCCAGGACCTCGGGGACGTGCTGACCCTCAAGGAGGTCACCACGAGCAACCGCTCGGCGCTCACGAACACCTACGAGCTCAACGGCCTGATGGACCGGGCCGCGGCGGCGCTGCCGGTGCCGATCCGGGCGGGCAAGGACGACCTGGGCGTGACGGTGCAGGTCGTCTGGGAGTTTGAGTGAGTCTGGCGATAGACTCGGCGGCTGTTGCCCGGACCCCGTAGCGAGGTCCTGGGGCGACGTCCCCGATCTGACGACACGAAGGCTGACACGCGCGCATGGCATCGACCAACGACCTCAAGAACGGCATGGTTCTCAACATCGACGGTCAGCTCTGGGCCGTCGTGGAGTTCCAGCACGTGAAGCCGGGCAAGGGCCCCGCGTTCGTGCGCACCAAGCTGAAGAACGTCGAGTCGAACAAGACCGTCGACAAGACCTTCAACGCCGGCACCAAGGTCGAGACCGCCACGGTCGACCGTCGCTCGATGCAGTACCTCTACAACGACGGCTCGTCGTACGTCTTCATGGACGTGCAGAGCTACGAGCAGCTCGAGGTGACCCCCGAGATCCTCGGCGGCAACGCCAACTTCCTCCTCGAGAACCAGGAGGTCGTGGTCGCGACCAACGAGGGCCGGGTGCTCTTCGTCGAGCTGCCCGCCTCGGTCGAGCTGGTCATCACCTTCACCGAGCCCGGCCTGGCCGGCGACTCGGCCACCGGCCGCACCAAGCCGGCCACCCTGGAGACCGGTCACGAGATCCAGGTGCCGCTGTTCATCAACCAGGGCGAGAAGGTCAAGGTCGACACGCGCGACTCGTCCTACATGGGCCGCGTCAAGTCCTGATGAGTGCTCGCACCAAGGCCCGCAAGCGCGCCCTCGACGTCCTCTTCGCCTCCGAGCTCCGCTCGGAGAGCGCGGTCGTCGCGCTCGACCGCGCCATCGCCGACGGTGAGGGACCGACCCACGACTACACCGCCGTGCTGGTGCGCGGCGTCGTCGAGCACCAGGCCCGCATCGACGAGCTGCTGCGCTCGTTCTCCGAGGGCTGGACGCTCGAGCGGATGCCGGCCGTGGACCGCAACGTGCTGCGGCTCGGCGTCTACGAGCTGCTGTACGCCGACGACGTCCCGGACGCCGTCGCCGTCAGCGAGGCGATGACGCTCGTGCGCGAGCTGTCGACCGACGAGTCGCCGGCCTTCGTCAACGGCGTCCTCGGCGCCGTGCAGCGCGACAAGGCCACGCACACCGCCTGAGACGTACGCCGGCGGCACCACGCGCTTGACCCCTCGGCCATGCTGGGGCCATGAGCGAGGACATCGAGGTCGACCTGGTCGTGATCGGCGCAGGACCCGGGGGCGAGGCCCTGGCCACGGGAGCAGCGAAGGCGGGGCTCGAGGTGGTCGTCGTCGACAAGCACCTCGTCGGCGGTGAGTGCCCGTACTACGGCTGCATCCCCTCGAAGATGATGGTGCGCGCCGCCGACGCCCTGGCCGAGGCCGGTCGCGTCGCGCAGCTCGCCGGGGACGTGACGGTCACCCCGTCGTGGGCGCCGGTCGCGAAGCGCATCGACGAGGAGGCCACGACCGGCTGGGACGACACCATCGCGGTCGACCGGCTCGCGGACGCCGGCGCGACCGTGCACCACGGCGTCGCGCGCCTCGCCCGCACCGGCCGGGTCGCGGTCGAGCTCCCGGACGGCACCACCACGACGTACGCCGCCCGCCGCGGCGTCGTGCTCAACCCGGGCACCCGCCCGGCGCAGCTCCCGGTCGACGGGCTCGCGGACACGCCGTACTGGACCAACCGCGACGCGGTCCGCGTCACCGAGCTGCCCGGCTCCCTGGCGGTCGTCGGGGGCGGCCCGATCGGCTGCGAGCTGGCCCAGGTCTTCGCGCGCTTCGGCGTCCGGGTGACCGTCGTCCAGCACGGGCCGCGGCTGATCCCCGCCAACGAGCCCGAGGCCTCGGCGCTGCTCGCCGACGTGTTCGCCCACGAGGGGATCCGGGTGCTGACCGGGGTCGAGCTGAGCGCGGTCTCCTACGCCGACGGCGCCTTCACGCTGACCCTCGACGGGGACGACGGCGACCAGCAGGTGGTCGCCGACAAGCTGCTCGTCGCCGCGGGCCGCACCCCGAACCTCGACGACGTCGGCCTCGAGACGGTCGGCCTCGACCCGACCGCCCGCACCGTCGAGGTCGACGAGCGGATGCGTGCGGGGGACAGGCTCTGGGCGATCGGCGACGTGACCGGCAAGGGCGCCTTCACCCACGTGTCGATGTACCAGTCGGCGATCGCGCTGCGCGACGTCCTCGGCCAGGACGGCCCGCCGGCTGCATACCACGCCGTCCCGCACGCCACCTTCACCGATCCCGAGGTCGGCGGCGTCGGCATGACCGAGCAGCAGGCCCGCGACGCCGGACTGACCGTCCGGGTCGGGAGCACGCCCCTGGAGCAGTCGTCGCGCGGCTTCACCCACGGACCGGGGGCCACGGGCCTGGTCAAGGTGGTCGAGGACGCCGACCGCGGGGTGCTCGTGGGCGCGACCGCGGTCGGACCGGCCGGCGGCGAGATCCTCGGCTTCCTCGCGGTGGCCGTGCACGCCGCGGTGCCGACCGACACGCTGCGCTCGATGATCTACGCCTACCCGACCTTCCACCGCGCGATCGAGACGGCGCTGGGCGAGCTCGCCTGACGCACCGCCGACCCCGGACGCCTTAGGGTCAGCGGCATGGGAGACATGAAGAGCAGCGCCGAGGCCGCGGGCCGACGCGCGCAGAACAACGAGTGGGTCGACCGGGGGATCCGCTTCGGCATGGTCGTGTACGGCGTCGTGCACCTCGTGATCGCCTGGCTGGCGATCCAGCTGGCCCTGGGCGAGAGCTCCGGCAAGGCGAGCAGCACGGGAGCGCTGCACCAGCTGGCGCAGCAGGGCTTCGGCAAGCTCCTGGTGTGGCTGGTCGCGCTCGGGATGGTCCTGCTGGTGATCTGGAAGCTGCTCGACGCGGCGCTGGGCCACCAGGAGGAGGACGGCGGCAAGAAGGCGCGCAAGAAGGCCGTCGACGTCGGCAAGGCCGTCATCTACGGTGCCATCGCGTTCAGCGCGCTCAAGATCGCGGTCGGCAGCGGCGGCGGCGGCAAGAAGAAGGGCAGCTCCGGGGACACCACCGCGACGGTCATGAACTGGCCCGGTGGCCAGTTCATCATCACCGTCGTCGGCCTCGCGATCATCGGCTACGGCATCAGCCTGATGGTCCGCGCCTGGACCGAGAAGTTCCGCGAGAACCTCACCGCCGAGGGCACCAGCGGCGACGCCGGCACGGCGTACATCTGGTTCGGCAAGGCCGGCTACATGGCCAAGGGCATCGCCACCGTGATCGTCGGCGGCCTGTTCGCCTACGCCGGCATCACGCACGAGGCCGGCAAGTCCGGTGGGCTGGACACGGCGCTGCACAAGGTCCTGCAGCAGCCGTTCGGCCAGGTGCTGCTGATCCTGATGGGCATCGGCATCGGGTGCTACGGGCTGTTCTGCTTCGCCCGCGCCCGCTACATGGCGCGCTGACGCGGCCCTCGCCGTCACCGGGGGGATGACAGGCTGGCGGGCATGACGAACCAGCGCGAGGTCGACGTCGTGGTCATCGGACTGGGACCGGGTGGCTCCGCGGCCGTCCGCACCCTCGCCGAGGCGGGTCTCGACGTGGTCGGGATCGAGGAGAACCTGGTCGGGGGCGAGTGCCCGTTCTACGGCTGCACGCCCTCGAAGCTGATGATCCGCGCCTCCGACGTGCTCGCCGAGGCCCGCCGCGTGCCGCGGTTCGCCGGGGCGGCCGACGTGCGCCCCGACTGGGCGCCGGTCGCGGCCCGGATCCGCGAGGTCACGGCGGACTGGACCGACGACGACCACGTCGCCGACCTGGAGAAGGCCGGTGCCACGGTCGTGCACGGCCGCGGCCGGCTCGACGGACCCGGACGGGTGCTCGTCGCGTCGCACGGCGCCACCACGACGTACGTCGCCCGGCGCGGCGTCGTGCTCGGCACCGGGACCGCGCCGGCCGTGCTGCCGATCGACGGGCTGGCGGACACGCCGTACTGGACGAACCGCGAGGTCGTCGCTGTCACCGACCTGCCGGCGAGCCTGGTCGTGGTCGGTGGTGGGCCGATCGGCGCCGAGCTCGCCCAGGTGTTCGCGCGCTTCGGCGTCGACGTCACGCTGGTCGAGACGCTCGACCAGCTGCTCGGCAAGGACGAGCCGGAGGCCGCCCGCGTCGTGCGGTCGGTGCTCGAGGCCGAGGGCGTGACCGTGCGCACCGGGGTCGAGGTCGGCCGCGTCGACCACGACGACGACGGCTTCCACGTCCGCCTGGACGACGAGACGCTGACCGCCGAGCAGGTCCTGGTCGCCGCGGGCCGGCACCTCAACCTCACCGGCATCGGCCTCGACACCCTCGGCCTCGACGAGGACGCCGACCGGCTCGCGACCGACGAGCGGATGCGGGCCGGGGAGCGGCTCTGGGCGCTCGGCGACATCACCGGCGAGGGTGCCTACACGCACGTCGCGACCTACCAGGCCCGGATCGCCTGCCGCGACCTGCTCGGCGAGGACGGCCCGTGGGCGGACTACCGGGCGGTCGCCCGGGTGACCTTCACCGACCCCGAGGTCGGGGGCGTGGGCCTCACCGAAGAGCAGGCCCGCGAGGCGGGGATCCGGGTGCTCACCGGCACCTCCGACGTCTCGGACTCCAGCCGCGGCTGGATCCACGGCGCGGAGGGCGTGGTCAAGGTGGTCGCGGACGCCGACCGGGGGATCCTCGTCGGGGCCACGGTCGTGGCGCCGTACGCCGGCGAGATCGTCGGCCTGCTGACGACCGCCGTGCACGCCGAGGTGCCGGTCGCGGTGCTGCTCGAGATGCACTACGCGTTCCCCACCCTGCACAGCGCGATCCTGACCGCGCTCCGCGACCTCGCCTGACCCGACCAACTAGCCTGTGCCCCTGCCCCGAGGTCGACCCCGCGTTCGCGTGTGGGCCGCCCCGGAAGTGGGAAGACCAGCACTGCACCGCGAGTGCACCGTCACGCACCACACGGAGGACCCCCGATGAGCCAGACGCCGCAGGACCCCGCCCCCGCGGGCGGCCGTGCCGAGCACGACCTCTCGGACACGAGCGACCGGCTCTACACGCCCGAGGAGCTCAACGCCTACGCCGCCGGCCAGCAGGCCCGCCTCGGCCAGCCGCCCTCGGGTCCGCCGCAGTCGCGCGTGTACGGCGACCCGCTCACCGACCCGCTGCCGGGGCAGCGGCCGACCGCGCCGCCCGCCGGCTGGACCCCGCCGGCCCCGCAGGCCGCCGCCCAGCCGCCCGTGCAGCCGCCCACCCAGCCGGCCGCCCAGCCGCCGGTCCCCGAGGACGGCGGCACCCGCGAGGTGCCGCAGCTCTACCCCCAGCAGCCGGCCCAGCCGCCCGTCCAGGCCCAGCCGCCGGTGCAGGCGCAGCAGCCCGCACCGCCGCGGCCGCCGGTGTCGACGTCCCCGGCCGTGGTGCCGGGCTCGGCCCTGGTGCCGACCGCGGACCAGCAGGGGCAGCAGGGCGACGAGGGCGACGTCCGGCGCTTCATGAGCGCCACCGACTTCCTCGACCGGCGCGACGAGGACAAGGAGACCGGCCCGGCGACCTGGGGCTGGCGCGGCAACGTGCGCCGCTGGAGCGGCGGCCTGATCAAGCCGCGCATGGGCCCGGCCGAGCTGGCCTACGAGCAGGACCGCTCGACGATCCAGCGCGACTTCGACGGCCCGCGCACGATCGCCTTCATCAACCCCAAGGGCGGCGCGGCCAAGACCACCGGCGTGCTCGCGGCCGGCTACACCTTCGGCACCGTCCGCGGCGGGGGCGTCGTGGCCTGGGACAACAACGAGACCCGCGGCACGCTCGGCATCCGGGGCACCCGCAGCACGCACCGCAACACCACCCGCGAGCTGCTCGAGGACCTCGAGAAGTTCAGCGACGTCTACCAGTCGCGCATCGGCGACCTCGGTGCGTTCGTGCGCTCCCAGGGCGACGCACACTTCGACGTGCTCGCCTCCGACGAGCGCCCGGACGTGACCGGCATGATCCACGCCGGCGACTTCAACGCGGTGCACAAGCTGCTCGAGCGGTTCTACCGGATCATCCTGGTCGACACCGGCAACAACATGCGGGCCGAGAACTGGCTGGCCGCCGCCGACGCCGCCGACCTGCTCGTCGTGACCAGCACGGTGCGCGAGGACACCGGCTACAGCGGCCTGTGGATGCTCGACGCGCTGCAGGACGCGGGCTACCAGAACCTCAAGCACAAGACCGTCACGGTGCTCTCGGACCCGTCCGCGCAGGTGGACAGCAAGCTGGCCGCCGACCTGGTCGACGTCTACCAGCAGCGCACCCGCGGGGTCTACCGCGTGCCCTACGACCCGGCGCTGGTCGCCGGCTCCGCGATGCCCTACGCCCAGCTGTCGTCGAACACCCGGATGCAGTGGCTCAAGGCGTGCGCCGGGATGGCCTCCGCGCTCTGAGCGGCCGGGCCCGGGCGGGGCTGACCGGCCCCGGGTAGCGTCGACGTCATGCGTGCAGTCGTCTACTCCGAGACCGGTCCCTCCTCCGTCCTGCGGCTCGTCGAGCGCGACCTGCCCGAGCCCGGTCCGGGCGAGGTGCGGGTCCGCGTGGTGCGGGCCGGGGTCAACCCCACGGACTGGAAGTTCCGTGCCGGCGCGACGCCGGCGTACGACGAGGTCAGCCCCGGCCAGGACGGCGCCGGTGTCGTCGACGCGGTGGGTGAGGGCGTCGAGGGGCTGGAGGTCGGCCAGCGGGTCTGGCTGGTGCTGGCGCAGTCGGGCCGGGCGTACGGCTCGGCCGGCGAGCACACCGTCCAGCTGGCCGAGCGGGTCGTCCCGCTGCCCGACAACGCGTCCTTCGACCTCGGCGCCAGCCTCGGCGTGCCGGCCGTGACCGCGCACCGGGCGCTGACCGCGTCCGACGGCGGCCCCACGCGCCTCGGGCCGGGCGCCCTGGACGGCCGTGTCGTGCTCGTGCACGGGGGAGCCGGGGCGGTCGGCAACGCCGCGATCCAGCTGGCCCGCTGGTCCGGTGCCACCGTGGTCACGACGATCAGCGGTTCCGAGAAGGCCGCCCTCGCGACGGCCGCCGGCGCGCACCACACCGTGGACTACACGGCCGGCGGCGCCGAGGAGGCGATCCTGGCGATCGCCCCGGACGGCGTCGACATCGCCGTCGAGGTGGCGCCCGCCCCGAACAACGCGCTCGACCTCGCGGTCGTCCGCAACCGCGGCACGATCGCGATCTACGCGAACAACGGCGGCGAGGAGTTCACGATCCCGATCCGGCCGACCTTCTCGAAGAACCTGCGCTACCAGTTCCTCCTGCTCTACACGCTCGGCCGGGACCTCGTCGACGCGGCCGCGGCGGACATCAACGCGGCCGTGGCGGCCGGCGCCCTGCGGGTCGGCGACGAGGCCGGCGTCCCGCTTCACCACTTCCCGCTGGCGGACGCCGCCGCCGCGCACGACGCGGTCGAGGGCGGGGCCGTCGGCAAGGTCCTGCTCGAGGTCGGCGATGCCGACCCCGCCTGACCCTCCGGGTGAGGGCCCCCGCGGCGCACCGGTCGGCCGACGCGTCGTGCTCGGCCTGCTCGGTCTCGGCGCGGCCGGCGTGCTCGGCGGCCGCACCGTGCCCGACGCCCTGAGCCGGGCGCTGGCGCCGGTCCAGCTGCACGACCCCACCGGGCTCACGTCGCTGGTCCCGCTGGGCGACGCGTTCCGCTACTACTCCGTCACCGGCGGCGTCACGCCGCGCGACGCGTCGACCTACGAGCTCGCCGTCACCGGCCTGGTCGAGCACCCGACGACGTACTCGCTCGCCGACCTGCGGGCGCTGCCGCAGGTCGACCACACCTGGGACTTCCAGTGCGTCACCGGCTGGCGGGTGCCGGACGTGCCGTGGAGCGGCGTGCCGCTGTCGGTGCTGCTCGACGCGGCGGCCCCGACGTCGGAGGCCGTCGCGATCAGGTTCCGCTCCTTCGACGGCACCTACACCGAGAACATGACGCTGGAGCAGGCCCGTCGCTCCGACGTCCTCGTCGCGCTGGGGATGTACGGCGCCCCCGTGACGCACGCGCACGGCGGCCCGGTCCGGGTCTACGCCGCCTCGCTCTACGGCTACAAGAGCACCAAGTGGCTGTCCGGCATCGAGCTGACCGACACCAACGTGCCCGGCTACTGGGAGCGCCGCGGCTACTCCCTCGACGGGACGATCGAGACGTGAGCGCGTCCCGCCCGAGCGCCGCCGCACCGAGCACGCCCCGCTTCAGCCGGGCGGAGCGCGAGGTGCACCGCGCGGTGGCCGTCCTGATGTTCACCTGCATGGCCACCGCGGCCGTGCTCTACAACGGCTCCCTAGCGCTGCTCGTGGGGCACCGCCACCTCGTCGAGCTGGTCCACGTGTGGAGCGGCCTGGCCCTGCCCGTGCCGATGCTGCTGGGTGCGGCGTCGGCGGCCTACCGCGCCGACGTGCTGCGCCTCGAGCGCCTCACGCGCGACGACTGGCGGTGGCTGCGCAGCCGGCGGCGGCGCGACGGGAGCATTCCCGTCGACAGGTTCAACGCCGGCCAGAAGCTGAACGCCGCGCTGGTCGTGGGGTCGGTGCTCGTGCTGCTCGGCACCGGGGTGCTGATGGGCTGGACCGGCCTCGTGCGGCTGTCGTGGCGCTCCGGGGCGACCTTCGTGCACGACTGGTTCGCGCTCGGGCTCGGGCTGCTCGTCGCCGGCCACGTGTGGTTCGCGATGCGCTACGGGACCGGCGACTGAGCCGCTGCAGCGAGGGCGGCCCTCAGCGCAGGCGGAGCCGGAACCAGCGCGGGGTGTGCTTGCGCAGCGGTGCGGGCATCCCCGACGTGTCCGCGTCGTCGACGCTCAGCACGTCCCAGTCCGGGTAGGCCGTCGTGACGGCGGCGGTGTCCGCGCCGCGGGGGAGGAGCTTGTTGCGGTGCGGGGTGAAGGCCAGCATCAGCAGCGTCGCGTGCGGGGCCGCGATCGAGGTGACGCCACGGCCCATCGCGAGCCGCTGGGCGTCCTTGAGGCCGTGGAAGCAGCCGACGTCGAGGAAGAGCGAGAAGTCGGCACCCACGCCGCAGCCCTTGAGGTGCGCCACGTCGCCGATGACGAAGCGGCTGTCGGGTCCGCCCCGGCGTACGGCGGTGTCGACGGCCTGGCGCACGTTGTCGACGCCGAGCGCGTCCCAGCCGCGGGCCTCGAGCTGGCGGGTGTGCGCGCCGGTGCCGCAGCCGAGGTCGAGGGCCCGGCCCCACGGCCGCACCCGGTCCGCCTCCTCGCGGTCGAGCAGCGCCTGGAAGGCCGCGTCCGCACCGGCTCCGGCCTTCTCCCAGGGGGTGACTCCGAGGCGGTAGGCGAGGGCGTATCCGGTGCTCATGGCGGGCTCCATCATTGATTCGGGTGCTACTGGAATGAATCTGTGTCTACAGTGATCGCGATGACCGAGCCTGTCAAGCAACGCCGCCCCTACCGCTCCGCCGTGCGCGACGAGCGGGCCCGGGAGACGCGCCGACGCATCCTCGACGCGGCGGCCGCCCGCTTCCTCGAGCTCGGCTACGCCCGGGCGCCGATCCGCCGGATCGCCGAGGACGCCGCGGTCAGCGAGGACCTGGTCTTCCACCTCTTCAAGAGCAAGCGGGGGCTGCTCAAGGAGGTCATGGACGTCGGGATCGGCGGCGACGACGCCGACGTCGCCCTGCTCGAGCGGCCCGAGCCGCTGCTGGTGCGCGACGAGGTGGACCAGCGTCGCCAGATCGAGGTCTTCGCCGCCGGCGTCGGCGCCCAGCTCGAGCGGGTGCGCCCGCTCGACGACATGCTGCGCAGCGCCGCCGTCGTCGACGACGAGCTCGCCGGGCTTCGCGCCGACCTGCAGCTGCGCCAGCGCCGCGAGGCGATGACGACCATCACCCGCTGGATCGCGGCGCGCGGCCCGTTGCGCCAGGAGGTCGACGAGGCGGCGGCCCTGGTCTGGACGCTCACCAGCCCCGAGGTGCACCACATGCTCACCGACGGCTGGGGCTGGGCGCCCGAGCAGTACGTCGCCTGGTTGCGCACCAACCTCGAGGCCGCGCTCCTCGGGTGAGCGGATCGGTCCGCAGGACGAGAAGCCGGGGCGGCGGTTGGCCCGCGACCGTCCGCGCGGGCTAGGGTGGGCGGCGTTCGACATCCTTTAACGAGCCGTCCTGTGAGGCGGAGAAGGAGGTCCGCGGTTCGCATGTCCGCGCCCCAGGAAACCCCCGCCGATCCCTCGGGACCCGGCAGCCCCGAGACCGGTCGCACCGTGCTCGACGCCCGTGACATCACCCGGGCCCTCACCCGCATCTCGCACGAGATCCTCGAGCGCAACAAGGGCGCCCAGGACCTCGTGCTGCTCGGCATCCCCAGCCGGGGCGTGCCGCTGGCCGAGCGGATCGCCGAGCGGATCGCCTCCGTCGAGGGGTACGACGTCCCCGTCGGCTCGCTCGACGTGACGATGTACCGCGACGACCTCCGCCTCAAGCCGGCGCGGGCCCTGCTGCCGACCCAGATCCCGGCGGGCGGCATCGACGGCAGGACGGTCGTCCTGGTCGACGACGTCCTCTTCTCCGGCCGCACCATCCGGGCGGCCCTGGACGCGCTCAACGACCTGGGCCGGCCCACCGCCGTACGCCTCGCGGTGCTGGTCGACCGCGGCCACCGCGAGCTGCCGATCCGCGCCGACTTCGTCGGCAAGAACCTCCCCACCTCGCTCGTCGAGCGGGTGCGGGTGACCATGGCCGGGATCGACGACGTCGACGCGGTCACCATCCACGAGCGGAGCGACCGGTGAAGCGCCACCTGCTGAGCGCCGCGGACCTGACCCGCGACGACGCCGAGCTGGTCCTGAAGACCGCCGAGGAGCTGCGCTCCCTGGCCGACCGGCCGATCAAGAAGCTGCCCGCCCTGCGCGGCCGCACCGTGGTCAACCTCTTCTTCGAGGACTCGACCCGCACCCGGATCTCGTTCGAGGCCGCCGCCAAGCGGCTCTCGGCCGACGTCATCAACTTCTCGGCCAAGGGCTCCTCGCTCTCCAAGGGCGAGAGCCTCAAGGACACCGCCCTCACGCTCGAGGCGATGGGCGCCGACGCGGTCGTCGTGCGGCACGGTGCCAGCGGCGCCCCGCACCGGCTCGCGCACTCGGGCTGGGTCCGCTCCAGCGTCGTGAACGCCGGGGACGGCACCCACGAGCACCCCACCCAGGCGCTGCTCGACGCCTTCACGATGTGGCGGCACCTCGGCTCGCTGGACGGCCGCCGGGTCGCCATCGTCGGCGACGTCCTGCACAGCCGGGTGGCCCGCTCCAACGCGCTGCTTCTGCGCACGCTCGGCGCCGAGGTCACGCTCGTCGCGCCGCCGACGCTGCTCCCGGTCGGCATCGAGGGCTGGCCGGTCGAGACGTCGTACGACCTCGACGCGGTGCTCCCGAAGGCCGACGTCGTGATGATGCTGCGGGTCCAGCGCGAGCGGATGAACGCCTCGTTCTTCCCCACCGCGCGCGAGTACTCCCGCCGCTACGGCCTGGACGGCAAGCGGATGCGCCAGCTCCAGGACCACACGATCGTGATGCACCCCGGCCCGATGGTCCGCGGCATGGAGATCACGGCCGACGTGGCCGACTCCGACCGCTCCGTGATCGTCGAGCAGGTCACCAACGGCGTCGCCGTGCGGATGGCCGTCCTGTACCTCCTGCTCGGTGGGTCCGAGCCGTCGATCGGAGAAGCCGAGTGACCAGCTACCTCATCCAGAACGTCGCGATCCTGGGCGGTGAGCCGACCGACCTGCTGCTCGCCGACGGGGTCGTCGCCGAGATCGGCAGCGGTCTCGAGGCCGCGGGTGCCGAGGTCGTCGACGCGACCGGACTGGTCGCCCTGCCCGGCCTGGTGGACCTGCACACCCACCTGCGCGAGCCGGGCCGCGAGGACGCCGAGACCGTCGACAGCGGCACCCAGGCGGCGGCGCTGGGCGGCTTCACCGCCGTGCACGCGATGGCCAACACCGAGCCGGTGGCCGACACCGCCGGCGTCGTCGAGCAGGTCTGGCGGCTCGGCCGCGAGGCCGGCCACTGCGACGTCTACCCCGTCGGTGCCGTCACGGTCGGCCTGCAGGGCGAGCGGCTCGCCGAGCTCGGTGCGATGGCCGACTCGGCCGCGCGCGTCCGGGTCTTCTCCGACGACGGCAAGTGCGTGAGCGACGCGGTGCTGATGCGCCGGGCGCTGGAGTACGTCAAGGCCTTCGACGGCGTCATCGCCCAGCACGCCCAGGAGCCGCGGCTCACCGAGGGCGCCCAGATGAACGAGGGCGAGCTGTCCGGCCGCCTCGGGCTGACCGGCTGGCCGGCCGTCGCCGAGGAGGCGATCATCGCCCGTGACTGCCTGCTCGCCGCGCACGTCGGCTCGCGGCTGCACGTCTGCCACGTCTCGACCGCCGGGTCGGTGGAGATCGTCCGCGACGCCAAGGCGCGGGCGAAGCGCGAGGGCGGCTGGGAGATCACCGCCGAGGCCTGCCCCCACCACCTGCTGCTGACCGACGAGCTGGCCGCGACCTACGACCCGATCTACAAGGTCAACCCGCCGCTGCGCTCCCAGGCCGACGTCGAGGCGCTGCGCGCCGGGCTGGCCGACGGCACCATCGACATCGTCGCGACCGACCACGCGCCGCACCCGCACGAGGACAAGGACTGCGAGTGGGCCGCGGCTGCCTTCGGCATGCTCGGCCTCGAGACCGCGCTGTCGATCGTGCAGGAGACGATGGTCGACACCGGCCTGCTCGACTGGGCCGGGGTCGCCGAGCGGCTCTCCTACGCCCCCGCCCGGATCGGCCGGGTCACCGACCACGGCCGCCCGATCGAGGTCGGCGCCCCCGCCAACGTCGTGCTCTACGACCCGAGCGTCCGCCGCACCGTCGAGGCGTCCGAGAGCGCCTCGCTCTCGCGCAACACGCCGTACGCCGGCCGCGAGCTGCCCGGGCGCGTGGTCGCGACCTTCCTCCGCGGCACCGCGACCGTGCTCGACGGGAAGCTGGCCTGATGGGCGCGACGAGCCCCGCGATCCTCGT
This sequence comes from Nocardioides luti, assembly GCF_014212315.1. NCBI lineage: Bacteria > Bacillati > Actinomycetota > Actinomycetes > Propionibacteriales > Nocardioidaceae > Nocardioides > Nocardioides luti. The sequence goes on along the minus strand of NZ_JACKXE010000002.1, from coordinate 58,619 downwards.
CCTCGAGGACGGGCGCACCTTCCACGGCGACGCCTACGGCGCCGAGGGCGAGACCTTCGGCGAGGCCGTCTTCAACACCGGCATGACCGGCTACCAGGAGACGCTCACCGACCCGTCGTACCACCGCCAGGTGGTCGTCATGACGGCCCCGCACATCGGCAACACCGGCGTCAACGACGAGGACGGCGAGTCGTCGCGGATCTGGGTGGCCGGGTACGTCGTCCGCGACCCTGCCCGCCGCCCGTCCAACTGGCGCTCGCAGCGCAGCCTCGACGACGAGCTGCGCGCCCAGGGCGTCGTCGGGATCTCCGGCATCGACACCCGCGCGCTGACCCGCCACCTGCGCGAGCGCGGCGCGATGCGGGTCGGGATCTCCTCGACGGAGACCGACGCCGCCGCGCTGCTGGCGCGGGTGCGCGAGCAGGCCGGCATGGCCGGCACCGAGCTGGCCGCCGAGGTCTCGACGACCGAGGCCTACGTCGTGCCCGCGGTCGGCGAGAAGCGCTTCACGGTCGCGGCCCTCGACCTCGGGATCAAGGCGATGACGCCGCAGCGGATGGCCGAGCGGGGGATCGAGGTGCACGTGCTCCCCGCGACCGCCTCGCTCGACGACGTCCTCGCGGTGCGCCCCGACGGGCTCTTCTTCTCCAACGGCCCCGGCGACCCGGCGGCGACCGTCGGCCAGGTCGAGCTGCTGCAGGGCGCGCTCGCCGAGGGCCTGCCCTACTTCGGGATCTGCTTCGGCAACCAGCTCTTCGGCCGGGCCCTCGGGCTCGGCACCTTCAAGCTGGTCTACGGCCACCGCGGCATCAACCAGCCGGTGCTGGACCGCACCACCGGCAAGGTCGAGGTCACGGCCCACAACCACGGGTTCGCCGTCGCGTGGCCCGAGGGGCGCTCGCTCGACGACACGGTCGAGACGCCGTACGGCGTGGCGTCGGTGAGCCACGTCTGCCTCAACGACGACGTGGTCGAGGGGCTCGAGCTGCGCGCGCCGGACGGCGCGCTGCGGAGCTTCTCCGTGCAGTACCACCCCGAGGCCGCCGCCGGCCCGCACGACGCGGCGTACCTCTTCGACCGGTTCGTGGAGCTCATGGGGTCTCGATACGAGCGCCAGGGCGCTCTACTCGACCAACGAAGCGATGGTCAGGGCGCTCTACTCGACCAACGAAGCGATGGTCAGGGCGCTCTGCTCGACCAACGAAGCGATGGTCAGGGCGCTCTGCTCGACCAACGAGGCGAGGGTCAGGGCGCTCTGCTCGACCAACGAGGCGAGGGTCAGGGCGCCCCGCTCGACCAACGAAGCGAGGACTGACATGCCCAAGCGCGAGGACATCAACAGCGTCCTGGTGATCGGCTCCGGGCCGATCATCATCGGCCAGGCCTGCGAGTTCGACTACTCCGGCACCCAGGCGTGCCGGGTCCTGAAGGCCGAGGGCATCCGGGTGATCCTGGTGAACTCCAACCCGGCCACGATCATGACCGACCCCGAGTTCGCGGACGCGACCTACGTCGAGCCGATCACCGCGGAGTACGTCGAGAAGGTGATCGCCAAGGAGCGCCCCGACGCGCTGCTGGCGACGCTCGGCGGCCAGACCGCCCTCAACACCGCGATGGCGCTGGACGCCGCCGGCGTGCTGGAGAAGTACGGCGTCGAGCTGATCGGTGCCTCGATCGAGGCGATCGACCGCGGCGAGAACCGCCAGGTCTTCAAGAAGATCGTCGAGGAGCTCGGCGGCGAGTGCTCCAAGTCGGTCATCTGCCACACGATGGAGGACTGCCTCGGCGCGGCCGACGAGCTCGGCTACCCGATGGTGGTGCGGCCGTCGTTCACGATGGGCGGCACCGGCTCCGGCATGGCCTACGACGAGACCGACCTGCGCCGCATCGCCGGCGCCGGCCTGGCCGCCAGCCCGACCACCGAGGTGCTCCTCGAGGAGTCGATCATCGGCTGGAAGGAGTACGAGCTCGAGGTCATGCGCGACACCGCCGACAACGTGGTGATCATCTGCTCGATCGAGAACCTCGACCCGATGGGCGTGCACACCGGCGACTCGATCACGGTGGCGCCCGCGATGACGCTCACCGACCGGGAGTACCAGTCGATGCGCGACCTCGCCATCGGCATCATCCGCTCGGTCGGCGTCGACACCGGCGGCTGCAACATCCAGTACGCCGTCAACCCGGCCGACGGCCGGCTGATCGTGATCGAGATGAACCCGCGCGTCTCGCGGTCCTCGGCGCTCGCGTCGAAGGCCACCGGCTTCCCGATCGCCAAGATCGCCGCCAAGGTCGCGATCGGCTACACGCTCGACGAGATCCCCAACGACATCACGATGCGCGCCGACGGCTCCAGCACCCCGGCGGCCTTCGAGCCCACCCTCGACTACGTCGTGGTGAAGGTGCCGCGCTTCGCGTTCGAGAAGTTCCCCGGCGCCGATCCCACGCTCACGACGCACATGAAGTCGGTCGGCGAGGCGATGGCGATCGGCCGCAGCTTCACCGAGTCCCTGCAGAAGGCCCTGCGCTCCCTCGAGAGCCGCAGCGCGGTCTTCGACTGGAGCAAGGAGTGGGTCGAGCTCGACAAGGAGGCGATCCTCGAGGAGGTCAAGGTCCCGACCGACGGCCGACTCAAGCGGGTGATGGACGCGATCCGGGCCGGTGCGACCCCCGAGGAGGTCTTCGACGCCACGAAGATCGACCCGTGGTTCGTCGACCAGCTCTTCCTGATCAACGAGGTCGCCGCCGAGGTCACCGCCGCCCCGCAGCTCACCCCCGAGCTGCTGCGCCGCGCCAAGCGGCACGGCTTCTCCGACGAGCAGATCGGGCGGATCCGCGGCATGAGCGCCGACGTGGTCCGCGGCGTGCGGCACTCGCTCGGCGTGCGCCCGGTCTACAAGACCGTCGACACCTGCGCCGCCGAGTTCGCGGCGGCGACGCCGTACCACTACTCGTCGTACGACGACGAGAGCGAGGTGCTGCCCCGCACCAAGCCCGCCGTGATCATCCTGGGCTCGGGCCCGAACCGGATCGGCCAGGGCATCGAGTTCGACTACTCCTGCGTGCACGCGTCGCTGGCGCTCAGCGAGGCCGGCTACGAGACGATCATGGTCAACTGCAACCCGGAGACCGTGTCGACCGACTACGACACCTCCGACCGCCTCTACTTCGAGCCGCTGACGCTCGAGGACGTGCTCGAGATCGTGCACGCCGAGGAGCAGGCCGGCCCGATCGCCGGCGTCATCTGCCAGCTCGGCGGCCAGACGCCGCTCGGCCTCGCGGCCGGGCTCAAGGCGAACGGCGTCCAGATCGTCGGCACCTCGCCCGAGGCCATCGACCTGGCGGAGGAGCGCGGGGCCTTCGGCCGGGTGCTCGCCGAGGCCGGGCTGCCCGCGCCCAAGCACGGCATGGCGACCAGCTTCGAGGACGCCAAGCGGATCGCGGCCGAGATCGCCTACCCGGTGCTGGTGCGCCCGTCGTACGTCCTGGGCGGCCGCGGCATGGAGATCGTCTACGACGACGCGGCGCTCGAGGGCTACATCGAGCGCGCGACCGAGATCAGCCCGGAGCACCCGGTGCTGGTCGACCGCTTCATCGACGACGCGGTCGAGATCGACGTCGACGCGATCTTCGACGGCGAGGAGCTGTTCCTGGGCGGCGTGATGGAGCACATCGAGGAGGCCGGGATCCACTCCGGCGACTCCTCGTGCGCCCTGCCGCCGATCACCCTCGGTGCGGCCGAGATCCTGCGGATCCGCGAGGCGACCGAGCGGATCGCCCGCGGGGTCGGGGTGCTCGGGCTGCTGAACATCCAGTTCGCGCTGGGCTCCGACGTGCTCTACGTCCTCGAGGCCAACCCGCGCGCCAGCCGGACGGTGCCGTTCGTCTCCAAGGCGACGGCCACGCCGCTCGCGAAGGCGGCCGCCCGGGTGATGCTGGGGGAGTCGATCGCCTCGCTGCGGACCGCGGGCGTGCTGCCGGCGACCGGCGACGGCGGGACGCTGCCCGGCGACCAGCCGATCGCGGTCAAGGAGGCGGTGATGCCGTTCAACCGGTTCCGCACCGCCGACGGCCAGCAGGTCGACACCGTGCTCGGCCCGGAGATGAAGTCGACCGGCGAGGTGATGGGCTTCGACGCCGACTTCGGCACCGCCTTCGCCAAGGCGCAGGCCGCGGCGTTCGGCCCGCTGCCGACCACCGGCCGGGTCTTCGTGTCGATGGCCAACCGGGACAAGCGGCACATGATCTTCCCGATCAAGGTGCTCTCCGACCACGGCTTCGAGATCCTCGCGACGCAGGGCACCGCCGAGGTGCTGCGCCGCAACGGAGTGCGGGCCGAGGTCGTGCGCAAGCACTTCGAGGGCACCGGCCCGGAGGGCCAGCCCACCACCGTGGCGATGATCCTGGCCGGCGAGATCGACCTGGTCATCAACACCCCGCACGGCTCGTCCGGCGGGGGCTCGGCCCGCGTCGACGGCTACGAGATCCGCACGGCCGCGATCATGGCGAACATCCCCTGCATCACCACCGTGCAGGGGCTGGGCGCCGCGGTCCAGGGCATCGAGGCCATGAAGCGCGGCGAGATCGGCGTCCGCAGCCTGCAGGACTGGGCCCGGGAGCGCGGCGGGTCCCGGGTGTCGTCGTGACGCCGTACCGCCTCCTGTTCGACCACGTCCTCACCCGCAGCGACCCCGAGCAGGCGCACCACCTCGGCTTCGCGGGGATCCGCGCGGCGGCGCCGGTGCTGGGCCGGCTGCCGCGGCGCAGCCGTCCCGTGGAGGCGATGGGGCTGACGTTCCCCAACGTCCTCGGGCTGGCGGCGGGCTTCGACAAGAACGCCGTCGGCATCGACGCGCTCGCGGCCCTGGGCTTCGGGCACGTCGAGATCGGCACGGTGACGGGGGAGGCCCAGCCCGGCAACCCGAAGCCGCGGCTGTTCCGGCTGCCCGCCGACCGGGCGGTCGTGAACCGGATGGGCTTCAACAACGACGGCTCCGAGGTGGTCGCCGCCCGCCTCGCGGCGCGCGGCCGGCGCCCGGGTGTCGTGCTCGGCGTGAACATCGGCAAGACCAAGCTGGTCCCCGACGACGACCAGGCGGCGGTCGAGGCGGACTACGCGAAGAGCGCCCGCCTGCTCGCGCCGTACGCCGACTACCTGGTCGTCAACGTCAGCTCGCCGAACACCCCGGGCCTGCGCAACCTCCAGGCCGTGGAGAAGCTGCAGCCGCTGCTCGAGCACGTGCGGCGCACCGCCGACGCGGTCACCGCGAGCCGGATCCCGCTGCTGGTGAAGATCGCGCCCGACCTCGACGACGACGACGTCCTCGCGGTCGCCGACCTCGCCGGTGCGATCGGGCTCGACGGCGTGATCGCCACCAACACCACGATCTCGCGCGCGGACCTGCACACCCCGGACTCCGTGGTCGAGGCCGCCGGTGCCGGGGGCCTGTCGGGGCAGCCGCTCACCGAGCGCAGCCTCGACGTGCTCCGGCTGCTGCGCGGCCGGGTCGGACCCGAGCTCACCCTGGTCGGCGTCGGCGGCATCACCTCGGTCGCGGACGCCCGGGCCCGGCTGGACGCCGGGGCCGACCTGCTCCAGGGCTACACCGCCTTCATCTACGAGGGGCCGACCTGGCCGGCCCGGATCGTGCGGGGTCTCGGCGACCCCGGCGCCCGGAAGCCTGCATGAAGCCTCTGCACGTGACGGGGGAGGTGCTGGCCAGCAAGAAGGTCGGCGCCTACCGGCACCTCACGCTGGTCGCGCCCGGCATCCCCGAGCGCTTCCGCCCCGGGACGTTCGTGGCCCTGTCGGTGGGCGGCGAGGCCGCCCGCTCCCGGCTGGCCCGACGCGCGTTCTGGATCCACCGGGTCAAGCCCGTCGGCGGGTACGGCGCCACCCTCGAGATCGTCGTCGAGCCCGTCGGGGTCGGCACCGGCTGGCTCGCGGCGCTGGCACCCGGCGCGCGCCTGGAGGTCACCGGTCCGCTCGGCCGCGCCTTCGCGCTGCCGCAGGAGAAGGTCGGCTGCCTCCTCGTCGGCGAGGGGTACGCCGCCGCGCCGCTCTTCCCGCTCGCCGAGCGGCTCCGCGAGCGGGACTGCCCGGTCACCCTCGTGGTCGCCGGGGACGACGAGGCGCACCTGCTCTCGGCCCTGGAGGCCCGCCGTTCGGCCCGCTCGGTGACGGTCGTGACCCGGGACGGCTCGGTCGGCCAGCGCGGCGAGGTCGCCGACGTGATCGACGAGGTCCTGACCCGCTCCGGCGCCGAGGTCGTCTACGCCGCCGGCCCCTCACGGACGCTGCACGCCGTCGCGGCCGCGGCCGAGCGGCACGGTGCCTGGAGCCAGACCGCCGTGGAGCGGCCGCTCACCTGTGCGACGGGCCTGTGCCAGGGCTGCCCCGTGCCGGTCGTGGGCGAGGACGGCGTCGCGCGCCTGGTCCGCGGCTGCGTGGACGGTCCCGTCTTCCGCGGGGACCGGGTCCGCTGGGACGACCTGGAGGCCCAGTGAGTGACCGCGTGAGTGACCCCGTGACCGAGCTCGCCGGCCTGACGCTGTCCGGCCCGGTCCTCGTCGCGAGCGGCTGCGGGGGCAGCGGGCGCGAGCTGACGGCGTACGGCCCGCTCGCCGACCTCGGCGGCTTCGTCACCCGCTCGATCACCCTCAACGCCCGCGCGGGCGGCTCGCTGCCGCGCATCGTGGAGACCCCGTCCGGCCTGCTGCACGCCGTGGGCCTGCAGAATCCCGGGCTCGAGCACTTCCTCAGCCTCGAGCTGCCGTGGCTGGCGCAGCAGGGCACCCGGGTGATCGTGTCGATCGCCGGCGCCACGCTGGGGGAGTACGCCGAGCTGGCCCGTCGGCTGGGCCGCTCGCCGGGGGTGTCCGCGATCGAGGTCAACCTCTCCGCGCCCGACGCGACCACCACCGGCGTCTTCGACGTCCGCGAGCCGTTCCACGCCGCGAGCGTCGTCGCGGCCGTCCACCGCGACCTCCCGCGCGGGATGCCGGTGCTCGCCAAGGTGCGCACCGACCTCGTGCGGGTCGTGGAGTCCGCGCGCAGCGTCCTCGACGCCGGCGCGGCCGCGGTCGTGGTCGGCAACGCCCTGCCGGCCGCGATGCCCGACGGGCGTCCGGCCGGGCTCAGCGGCCCGGCGATCGCCCCGCTGGCGCTGCGCTGCGTGACCGAGGTGTGCGCGGGGCTGCCCGACGCCCAGGTCGTCGGGGCCGGCGGGATCGCCACCGCTGACGACGCCCGGGCCTTCCTCGCCGCCGGCGCGACCGCCGTCCAGGTCGGCGCCGCCCTCCTGCACGACCCCACCACCGCCGCGCGGATCGCGGCCGACCTCCGAGGAGCGCCATGACCGAGCCGTTCGGCACCCGCCTGCACGCCGCCGTCGCCGCCCGCGGGCCGCTGTGCGCCGGCATCGACCCGCACGCCGGCCTGCTCCGCGAGTGGGGGCTCGACGACGACGTCGCCGGCCTCGAGCGGTTCGCGCTGACGGCCGTCGAGGGGCTGGCCCCGCACGTGTCGGTCGTCAAGCCGCAGTCGGCGTTCTACGAGCGCTTCGGCAGCCGCGGCGTCGCCGTCCTCGAGCGGGTGGTCGCGGAGTCGCGCGCGGCGGGGGCGCTGGTCCTGCTGGACGTGAAGCGCGGCGACATCGGCTCCACGTCGCAGGCGTACGCCGACGCCTACCTCGACCCGACGTCGCCGCTCGCCTGCGACGCGATCACCGCCAGCCCGTTCCTCGGCTTCGGCTCGCTGACCCCGATGATCGACACCGCCCGCACCCACGGGGCCGGGGTGTTCGTCCTGGCCCTCACCTCGAACAAGGAGGGGCCGGAGGTCCAGCACGCGGTCGCGTCCGGGGGCGGCACCGTCGCCGGCCGGGTCCTCGACCACCTGCGGGCCCTCAATGCCGGCGCCGACCCGCTCGGCTCGTTCGGCGCGGTCGTCGGCGCGACGATCGGGGAGACCCACGAGGACCTGGACATCGACGGGCCGGTCCTGGCGCCCGGCTACGGCGCCCAGGGTGGCACCGTCGCCGACCTGCGCCGGATCTTCGGCCGCGCGGCCGGCTCGGTGCTGCCGTCCTCCTCACGCGAGCTGCTCCGGCACGGGCCGGACGTGGGCCGCCTGGCCGACGCCGCCCGACGCACGAACGACGAGCTGGCGGGGCTGGCCCGGTGAGGCGCACCGCGGTCGCCGTCGCCGTGCTGGCGCTGCTGCCCCTGGCCTCGGCCTGCGGGGGCACGCCCAAGGAGGAGTACTGCGCGGCGGTGAAGGACCACCAGGCCGAGCTCACCGACCTCGTCGGCAGCGGCGGGGACGACGCGCTGATCAAGGCGCTGCCGATCTTCGAGGAGCTGCAGGACAAGGCGCTGAGCGACATCGCCGACGAGTGGCAGCAGGTGGTCTCCCGCATCAAGGCGCTGCAGGGCGCGCTGGAGGACGCGGGCGTCGACCCGGCGTCGTACGACCGTGACAAGCCGCCGGCCGGGCTCGACGACGACCAGCGGGCCGCCATCGACGCCGCGGCGCGCGAGCTGGGCAGCGGCCCCACGCTCGCGGCGCTCCAGGCCGTCGACCAGGAGGCCCGGGACGTCTGCCAGACGCCCCTGACGCTGTCGGCCCCGTCGTAGTCCCGGTGCCGTCCTGCCCGTGGTCGCACCGGCGGCTCCGAGCATGGCCGACAGGGCAATTGCTCGCTCGTCCCGCTTCTGACTAGATTGGCCCCTTCACCGGCCCCATCCGGTGATCGACCGCCGACCGAAGGACCCCGCTCGTGGCCCTGCCCCCGCTCACCCCCGAACAGCGCCAGGCGGCCCTGGACAAGGCCGCCGCCTCCCGTCGGGAACGGGCCGAGGTGAAGAACCGCCTCAAGAACTCCGGCGCCTCCATCGTCGACGTCCTGCACGAGGGCCAGCGCAACGAGGTCATCGGCAAGATGAAGGTCGTCGACCTGCTGCAGTCGCTGCCCGGGCTCGGCAAGGTCCGCGCCCGCCAGGTGATGGAGCGGCTCGGCATCGCCGAGAGCCGCCGGGTCCGCGGGCTCGGCACCAAGCAGGTCGCTGCGCTCGAGCGCGAGTTCGCCGGGCGTGACTGAGCCCGCCGCGGGCCGCTCGCGACTCGTCGTGCTCGCCGGGCCCACCGCGGTCGGCAAGGGCACGGTGGCGGCCCAGGTCCGCGCCACCCACCCCGAGGTCTGGATCTCGGTGTCCGCCACGACGCGCGCGCCGCGGCCGGGGGAGGAGAACGGCGTCCACTACTGGTTCGTCTCCGACGAGGAGTTCGACCGGATGATCGCCGAGGACGACCTGCTCGAGTGGGCCGTCGTCCACAAGGCCGCCCGCTACGGCACCCCGCGCCAGCCCGTCGACCTGGCCCTGGCGTCCGGCCGCCCCGCCATGCTGGAGATCGACCTGCAGGGCGCGCGGCAGGTCCGCGAGACCATGCCGCAGGCGCTGTTCGTCTTCCTCAAGCCCCCGTCGTGGGACGAGCTGGTGCGCCGGCTGGTCGGCCGGGGCACCGAGACGGAGGAGGAGCGGACCCGCCGCCTGGCCACCGCCGAGGAGGAGCTGGCCGCCGAGCCGGAGTTCGACGTCACCATCGTGAACCACGAAGTTCACGCTGCAGCCGACGAGTTGGTAGCCTTGATGGTGCACCCGTCCGTGCATCCCCACCAGGACGGTCCCACCATCAACAATCTGTGAGGCTCACGCGTGTCTTCGCCCAACATCGCCGCCGAGGGTGTCACCAACCCCTCGATCGACGACCTGCTCACCAAGACCGACAGCAAGTACAAGCTGGTCCTCTACAGCGCCAAGCGGGCGCGCCAGATCAACGCCTACTACTCGCAGCTCGGTGAGGGCCTGCTCGAGTACGTCGGCCCCCTCGTCGACACGCACGTGCAGGAGAAGCCCCTCTCGATCGCGCTCCGCGAGATCAACGAGGACCTCCTGACCTGCGAGGACGTCGACCCCGCCGAGCTCGCCGCCGAGGAGGCCGCGGCCAAGGCCGCCGCCGCCGACGCGTCGTCGCGCGGCACCGAGTGACCCACGTCTGACAGGCTGCTCTCCATGAGCACCAGCACCGCACCCGAGGCCGTGCCCCCCACCGGGGCGCGGCCCCGTGTGGTTCTCGGGGTCTCCGGCGGCATCGCGGCGTACAAGTCCTGCGAGCTGCTCCGCCGCTTCACCGAGTCCGGCCACGACGTCACCGTCGTCCCGACCGCCGCCGCCCTGAAGTTCGTCGGGGCACCCACGTGGTCGGCGCTGTCGGGCAAGCCGGTCGCCACCGACGTCTGGACCTCGGTCCACGAGGTGCCGCACGTGCGGATCGGCCAGTCGGCCGACCTCGTCGTGGTCGCCCCGGCGACCGCCGACCTGCTCGCGAAGGCCGCGCACGGCCTCGCCGACGACCTGCTCACCAGCACGCTCCTCACCGCCCGCTGCCCGGTGGTGTTCGCGCCCGCGATGCACACCGAGATGTGGGAGCACCCGGCCACGCAGGCGAACGTCGCCACGCTCCGCGCCCGGGGCGCCCTGGTCGTCGAGCCGGCCGAGGGCCGGCTGACCGGCGCCGACACCGGCAAGGGCCGGCTGCCGGAGCCGGCCGAGATCTTCGAGGTCTGCCTCGAGGTGCTCGCCCGCGGTGCCGTGGCCGGCCACGACCTCGCCGGGCGCCACGTCGTCGTCTCCGCGGGCGGCACCCGCGAGTACCTCGACCCCGTCCGCTTCCTCGGCAACCGCTCCTCGGGCCTGCAGGGCTACGCCCTGGCCCGCGCCGCCGTCGCGCGCGGCGCCGAGGTGACCCTGGTCAGCGCCAACGTGGCCCTGGCCGACCCCGCCGGCGTCAAGGTCGTCCGGGTGGAGACCACGGCCCAGCTCCGCGACGAGGTCGTCTCGGCCGCCGCGTCCGCCGACGCCGTCGTGATGGCGGCGGCGCCCGCCGACTTCCGCCCCACCGGCGTCAGCACGAGCAAGATCAAGAAGGCCGCCGACGGCTCGGCGCCCGCGATCGAGCTCGAGCAGAACCCCGACATCCTCCACGAGATCAGCACCCAGCGCGCCCGCGCCGGCCAGGTGGTCGTCGGCTTCGCGGCCGAGACCGGGGACGACACCGGGTCCGTGCTCGACCTGGCCCGCGCCAAGCTGGCCCGCAAGGGCTGCGACCTCCTCGTCGTCAACGACGTCAGCGGGGGAGCGGTCTTCGGGAGCCCGGACAACGAGGGCGTGATCCTCGGCGCCGACGGGGCCGCGACCGAGGTGCCCCGCGGCTCGAAGTCCGCCCTCGCGCACGTCATTTGGGACGAAGTTGCTGCGAGGCTGCAGGATTGAGACCGCGTTCCGCCATCCGGGACGCCGTATATCGTTTCCGCACCACCCGCAACGCCCGCCAACAACTGGGAGTGAGTAGCACTGTGCCTGGACGTCTCTTCACGTCGGAGTCCGTGACCGAGGGTCACCCGGACAAGATCGCCGACCAGATCAGCGACAGCGTCCTCGACGCGATGCTCGAGCAGGACCCGTACAGCCGGGTGGCGGTCGAGACGCTCCTGACCACCGGCCTGGTCGTCGTCGCGGGCGAGGTCACCACGACCGGCTACGTCGACATCAAGAAGGTCGTGCGCGAGCGGATCCTCGAGATCGGCTACGACTCCTCCCTCAAGGGCTTCGACGGCGACTCCTGCGGCGTGATGGTCGCGATCGGCGGCCAGTCCGGCGACATCGCCCAGGGCGTCGACACCGGCCACGAGAGCCGCACCGGCTCCGTGGACGCGATGGACAAGCAGGGTGCCGGCGACCAGGGCCTGATGTTCGGCTACGCCTGCGACGACACCGACGTGCTGATGCCGCTGCCGATCGTGATCGCCCAGCGCCTCGCCGAGCAGCTCACCGCGGTCCGCAAGGACGGCACGCTCGACTACCTGCGTCCCGACGGCAAGACCCAGGTCACCATCGAGTACGACGCCGAGAACACCCCCGTCCGCATCGACACCGTCGTCCTCTCCACGCAGCACTCCGAGGAGACCGAGCTCGACACGCTCGAGGCCGACATCAAGAAGCACGTCATCGACCCGGTGCTCGACACCTTCTCGCTGCCGTCCGAGGGCTACCGCCTGCTGGTCAACCCGACCGGGCGCTTCGTCGTCGGCGGCCCGATGGGCGACGCCGGCCTCACCGGCCGCAAGATCATCGTCGACACCTACGGCGGCATGGCCCGCCACGGTGGCGGTGCCTTCTCCGGCAAGGACCCGTCGAAGGTCGACCGCTCGGCCGCCTACGCCATGCGCTGGGTCGCCAAGAACGTCGTGGCCGCCGGCCTGGCCCGTCGCTGCGAGGCGCAGGTCGCCTACGCCATCGGCAAGGCCCAGCCGGTCGGCGTCTTCATCGAGACCTTCGGCACCGGCACCGTCCCCGACGAGCAGATCCAGCAGGCCGTGCTCGAGGTCTTCGACCTGCGTCCCGCCGCGATCATCCGCGACCTCGACCTGCTCCGGCCGATCTACGCCAAGACGGCCGCCTACGGCCACTTCGGCCGCGAGCTGCCGGAGTTCACCTGGGAGCGCACCGACCGCGCCGACGCGCTCAAGGCCGCCGTCGCCGGCTGATCGGTGGTCGAAGAGGTCGCTCAGTACCGGCCTCCCGGTGGTTGAGGAGGTTGCGCAGTACCGGCCTCCCGGTGGTTGAGGAGGTTGCGCAGCAGCGGCCTCCCGGTGGTTGAGGAGGTTGCGCAGCAACCGTCTCGAAACCACCGTCGGCGAGGGCTGGTAGACATCTGCCCGTGACCGCGCCGCCAGGACCCTCCGAGGAGCAGCCCGAGCTGCTGCCCGGGATGGTCCGGGCGACGGTCAGGGCGTCCCGGGCGAAGGCCCGCGCCACCCGCGCCACGAAGGCCGCCGAGCAGCAGACCACCGACGAGGACCCGGTCGCCCGGGTCCTCGTCGACGTCCCCCTCGCGCACCTCGACCGGCCCTTCGACTACTCCGTCCCGGCCGCGATGGGCGCCACCGCGGTCCCGGGTGCCCGGGTCAAGGTCCGCTTCGCCGGGCAGGACGTCGACGGGTACGTCGTCGAGCGGGCCGCCACGACCGACCACCAGGGCCGGCTGACGCACCTGCGCAGGGTCGTCAGCGCCGAGCCGGTGCTGAGCCCCGCCGTCGAGCGGCTCAGCGCGGAGATCGCCGCGCGCTACGCGGGCACGCGGTCCGACGTGCTGCGGCTGGCCGTGCCGCCCCGGCACGCCACCAGCGAGAAGGAGCCGTCGGCCCCGGCGCCCCCGCCCACGGCGTACGACCCCACGGCCGCGGCCGCGGCCTGGGGCGAGCACGAGCACGCCGAGGCGTTCCTGCACCACCTCGCCGGCGGGGGCAGCCCGCGCGCGGTCTGGGGGGTCGCCCCCGGCGCCGACTGGCCCACGCTGGTCGCCCACGCGGTGGCCGCGACGTACGCCTCCGGCCGCGGCGTCCTCGTCTGCGTGCCCGACGGCAAGGACGTCGCCCGCGTCGACGCGGCCCTGACCGCCGTCCTCGGCGAGGGGCACCACGTCACGCTGACCGCCGACGCCGGTCCGGCCCGCCGCTACCGCGACTTCCTGGCGGTCAGCCGGGGGGCCCGCAGGGTCGTGGTCGGCACCCGTGCCGCCGCCTTCGCGCCCGTGCACGACCTCGGGCTCGTGGTGATCTGGGACGACGGCGACGACCTGCACGCCGAGCCGCGCGCTCCGTACCCCCACACCAGGGAGACGCTGCTCCTGCGTGCCGAGCACGAGGACACGGCGGTGCTGCTCGGTGGCTTCGCCCGTACCGTCGAGGCGGAGTACCTCCTCCGCACCGGCTGGGCCCACGAGCTGAGCGTCGGTCGCGGCGTGCTGCGCGGGCGGGTCCGGGTCAGCGTCACCGGGGCCACCGACGTCGACCTCGAGCGCGACACGCACGCCCGGGCCTCGCGGGTGCCCCGGCAGGTGCACGCGGCCCTGCGGGAGGCCCTGGCCACGGGGCCGGTGCTGGTGCAGACCCCGCGCCTGGGCTACGCCACCTCGCTGGCCTGCGAGCGCTGCCGCACCCCGGCCCGCTGCACGACCTGCACCGGACCGCTGGCGATCCCGGCCCCGACGCAGTCGCCCGCCTGCCGTTGGTGCGGCACCCCCGACGAGGCCTGGGCCTGCTCCGCCTGCGGGCACCGCGGGCTGCGGGCGCCGGTGCTGGGCGACGCCCGCACCGCCGAGGAGCTGGGGCGCTCCTTCCCGAGCACCCGGGTGCGCACCTCCAGCGGCGACCGGGTGCTGACCGACGTGGACGACGCTCCCGCGATCGTGGTCGCGACGCCGGGCGCCGAGCCGGTCGCGGCCGGCGGGTACGCCGCCGTCGTGCTGCTCGACAGCTGGCTCACGCTCGGCCGGATCGACCTGCGGGCCGACGAGGAGGCGCTGCGCCGCTGGGCGAACGCCGTCGGCCTGGTCCGGCCCGGTGGGTCCGCGGTGGTCGTCGGCGACCCCGCCCACCCGGCCGTGCAGGCGCTGGTCCGCTGGGACATGGGCGGGTACGCCGCCCGCGAGACCCGCGAGCGCGTCGAGGCGCACCTGCCGCCCGCCAGCCGGCTCGCGACGGTGGTCGGCGACCCGGGGGCCGTCGACGACGCGCTGACGCTCCTGGTGGCACCGCCGTCCGCCGAGGTGCTCGGCCCGGTCGACGTCGGCGACGAGGGGGAGAACCGCGTCGTGATCCGGGTCCCGCGCAGCCACGGCGCGGAGCTGAGCGCCGCCCTCGGCGACCTCCAGCGGCTGCGCTCCAGCCGCAAGCTGGACGCCGTGCGCATCCAGGTCGATCCGCAGTCGATCGCGTGATCGTCCTTCCCTAGACTGGGGCTTCTGTCGTTTGCCTGCTCGAGGAGTTCCGTGCCCATCCAGCCGATCCGCCTCTTCGGCGACCCGGTCCTGCGCAAGCCGGCCGTCGAGGTCGTGGACTTCGACAAGGAGCTGCGCAAGCTCGTCGAGGACCTGACCGACACGATGCTGGCGGCCCCCGGTGCCGGCCTCGCGGCCCCGCAGATCGGGGTCGGCCTGCGGGTCTTCACGTGGCACGTCGACGGCGAGCTCGGCCACCTCGTCAACCCGAAGCTCGACCTCAGCGTCGAGTGCCAGGACGGTCCCGAGGGCTGCCTGTCGATCCCGGACCTGACGTTCGACACCCAGCGGGCGCTCCACGTCGTCGCCCGCGGCTTCGACCTGCACGGCGAGCCCGTGACCATCGAGGGCTCGGACTACCTCGCCCGCGCGATCCAGCACGAGACCGACCACCTGGACGGCATCCTCTTCGTGGACCGGCTCGACACCGAGGCCCGCAAGGCCGCGATGAAGGCGATCCGCGAGGCCGAGTGGTTCGGCCTCGACAAGCCCACCGTCAAGGTCTCCCCGCACGCCACCAACGGGCTGGGCTTCTGAGGTGCGGCTGGTCTTCGCCGGCACCCCCGAGGTCGCCGTCCCCGCGCTCGACGCGCTCGCCGACTCGCGCCACGAGCTCGTCGGCGTCGTCACCCGCCCCGACGCCCCGTCCGGCCGCGGCCGCAAGCTGGTCGCCAGCCCGGTCGGCCTGCGCGCCGAGGAGCTGGGCCTCCCCGTCCTGAAGCCGGCGCACCCGCGCGACCCGGACTTCCAGGAGGCGCTGCGCGCCCTGGCGCCCGACGCCTGCCCGGTCGTGGCGTACGGCGCCCTCCTCCCGCAGAGCGCCCTCGACATCCCGCCGCACGGCTGGATCAACCTGCACTTCTCGGTGCTGCCCAGCTGGCGCGGCGCGGCTCCCGTGCAGCACGCGATCTGGGCCGGCGACGAGGTCAGCGGCGCCACGACGTTCCGCATCGTCAAGGAGCTCGACGCCGGCCCGACCTTCGGCCTGATGACCGAGACGATCAGGCCGACCGACACCGCCGGCGACCTGCTCGGCCGGCTCGCCGAGGGCGGCGCCGGGCTGCTGGTCGCGACCCTCGACGGGATCGAGGACGGCGCGCTCGAGGCCCGTGAGCAGCCCCTCGACGGGGTCAGCCTCGCGCCGAAGATCCAGGTCGACGACGCCCGCGTCGTCTGGACCGAGCACGCGGTCGCCGTCGACCGGCGGATCCGTGCCTGCACGCCCGGTCCGGGGGCCTGGTCGACCCACGAGGGCGAGCGGATCAAGATCGGCCCGGTGCGCCACACCGACGTCACCCTCGAGCCCGGCCTGGTCGAGGTCGCGAAGAACTACGTCATCGTCGGCACCGGCTCGACCGCCGTCATGCTCGGCGACGTCAAGGCGTTCGGCAAGAAGCAGATGTCGGCCGCGGACTGGGCGCGTGGCGCACGGCTGGCCACCGGCACCCGTTTCGGGGACGTGTGACGTGCCGGGGACTACCGTTTCCACCATGACCCGCCGGGCCACGGTCGACGACCTCGACGCGATCTGCTCGTCGCTGCCCGAGGTGGAGCTCGGCACCTCGTGGGGCGACCGCCCGACGTACAAGGTCCGCGGCAAGGGCTTCCTGCTCTTCCGCGCCCCGCACGCGACGGCCGTCGACCCGGCGACGGGGGAGATGTACGACGACCTGGTGGTCATCACGACGCCGACGGCCGTCGAGAAGCAGGCGCTGGTCGACGACGAGCGGCTGCCGTTCTTCACGATCGACCACTTCCGCAGCTACAACGCGGTGCTCGTGCAGCAGTCGCGGCTGGGCGAGATCGACCGTGACGAGCTCGCCGAGGTCATCACGGACGCCTGGGCCGCCAAGGCGCCGAAGACGCTGGTGAAGAAGTTCTTCGCTGATGAGTGACCCCCGTCGTCGGGGGACGCGACAGGGAGGACGGCCGGCGGCCGCCCGACCCGCGTTCGACCCCGCCCGCGCCGCCGCGCTGGACGTCCTCAAGGCGGTCCGCGTCGACGACGCGTACACCAACCTCGTGCTGCCCGCAGTGCTCCGCCACCACGGGCTGTCGGGGCGCGACGCGGCCTTCGTCACCGAGCTGGCCTCGGGCACGATCCGGCGCCGCGGCACCTACGACGCGATCCTCGCCGCCTGCGTGGACCGCCCGCTGAGCAAGGTCGAGGCGAAGGTCCTCGACGCGCTCCGGCTCGGCACCCACCAGCTGCTGTCGATGCGGGTGCCCAGCCACGCCGCGATCAGCACCACCGTCGACCTGGTCCGCGCCAAGGTGAGCTCCGGTGCGGCCGGCTTCACCAACGCGGTGCTGCGCAAGGTGACCGCGCACGAGCTGGCCGAGTGGATCGGGCTGGTGTCACCGGACCCCCGCGTCGCCCCGGTCCGCTTCGCCTCGATCGCCTACAGCCACCCCCAGTGGATCGTCGAGGAGCTGCGCCAGGCCGTCGGCTGGACCGAGCTGCACGACCTGCTCGCGGCCGACAACGAGCCGCCCAAGGTCACCCTCGTGGCCCGTCCCGGTCGCGCCACGCGCGAGGAGCTGCCCGGCGAGCCGACCGCCTTCTCGCCGTACGGCGTGGTGCTGGACGGCGGCGACCCCGGTGAGCTCCCGGCCGTCCGCGACGGGCGCGCCGGCGTCCAGGACGAGGGCTCCCAGCTGGTCGCCATGGCGCTCGCCGCCGCCCCGCTCACCGGCCCCGACGCGACCTGGCTGGACCTGTGTGCCGGGCCCGGCGGCAAGGCCGCGCTGCTCGCCGCACTGGCCGACCAGCAGGGCGCGCGCCTGGTGGCCAACGAGCGCCAGCCGCACCGCTCGACCCTCGTCGCGCGCTCGCTGGCGGGTGCCCCCGGCGTGCTGGGGATCGTCACCTCGGACGGCACCCACCCGCCGTACGCCCACGGCTCCTTCGACCGCGTGCTCGTCGACGCACCCTGCACCGGCCTCGGCGCCCTGCGCCGCCGCCCGGAGTCACGCTGGCGGCGCAAGGCCGACGACGTGCTCACCCTGGTGCTCCTCCAGCGCAGCCTGGTCGGCTCGGCCCTCGACCTGACCCGCCCCGGCGGCGTCGTCGTCTACGCCACCTGCTCGCCCGTGGTCGCCGAGACCGGGGGAGTCGTGGACTCCGTCCTGCAGACCCGCTCGGACGTCGTCCTCGAGGACGCCACGGCCCTCTTCCCCGACATCCCCGGCTGCGCCGGGCCCGTCCCCGGCACCGTCCAGCTCTGGCCGCACCGCCACGGCACCGACGCGATGTTCGTCGCGCTGCTGCGCAAGGTCTGACGGCCCGGGCCGTCACCACCCACCCGGGAAGCGCGCGGAGCTGGCGATCGCCAGGAGCTCGAGGCCCAGGGCGACGGCGGCCGCGAGCAGCGCGGCGCGGCCGAGGTGGCGGGCAGGGGGGACCAGCAGCAGGACCAGCCCCACCAGGGCCGTGAGCGCGGGCAGCAGCAGGATCGGCGCGAGCGGCTCGGCGGTCCCGGCGACCAGCCCCAGCACGACACCGGCGGCGAGCGCGCGGCGGACCGGCACGGGGCGGTCGCCGCGGGCGAGCCCCACGATCGTCACGGCTCCGCCGGCGGCCAGCTGGTCGGGGGCCAGCACCCGGAGCAGCAGCGTGGCGCTGGCCGGGTCCGTCACGACCACGACGTCGCGGAAGCGGTCCTGCAGGGCGTGGCGCCGGACCAGCTCGTCGAGCCGGTGGCCCCGGTCGGTCGGGGGGAAGCGCACCGGTGCCAGCAGGACCTCCACGCGGGGCTCGACCCCGACACCGCTCACCACGCGCTTCGCCTCGGCCGTCGGGGCGGTGAGGACCACGGGGGCCCGCCCCACGCCTCGACGGACGTCCACGAGCTCGGTGTCGCTCGCCCCGGTGCTCACCACGTAGATGCGCTGGTGGCCGGACACGACCGCGACGATAGCGGGGTTCCCGACGGCAGCAGCGGCAGGACGCCGCCTACGGCTCGAGCAGGTGCCGCAGGTAGCGCCCCGGGGCGTCGAGGTAGGCCTTCCAGTGCTGCACCAGCTCCAGGTCGTTCCACGTCGTGCGCCGCAGCCCCCACTCGCCGACCTCGAGGATCGTGGCGCCCGGCATCGCGGCGAGCACGGGGGAGTGCGTCGCGCACAGCACCTGGCCGCCGTCCGCGACCACGCCGGCCAGCGTCGACATGAGCCCGAGCGTGGAGGAGAAGGACAGCGCCGCCTCGGGCTCGTCGAGGGCGTAGAACCCCGCGGAGTCGAAGCGGGTCGCCAGCACCGCCAGGAACGACTCCCCGTGGCTCATCTCGTGGAAGACCGGCTCGGGCGGACCGCGCCGAGGTCCGCCGGGGTTCTCCTCGAGGTAGCTGTAGTAGCCGTGCATCGTCTCGGCCCGCAGGAAGAAGCCCCACCGCCCGGCACCGAGCCCGCGCTGGAGCCGCAGCGCGTCGCCCAGGGGGGACTCCGACGCCCGCGTGCTGTGCCGGCTGCCGGTCGAGCCGCCCTCGGCGCCCAGGCCGTACGCCGTCGCCACCGCCTCGACCAGCGTGGACTTGCCGGAGCCGTTCTCGCCGACGAGGAAGGTGACGCCCGGGTCGAGGTCCAGCCCGTCGCGCACCAGCTGGGCGACGGCCGGGACCGTCAGCGGCCAGGCGCCGGGCTCGAGAGGTGACGCCGGGTCGTGGCTGACCCGCACCACGGGCGACTGGTCGAACCTCATGCGCGCACGCTACGTCGTGCCGCCGACACGGCACCCGGCGACGCCGTACCGTCGTCCTCGTGCCTGCCGCGAAGTCGCCGTCCGTCGAGATCGAGGTCGACGACAAGGTCGTCCGGGTCAGCAACCCCGACCGGGTCTACTTCCCGGAGTCGGGGGCCACGAAGCTCGACCTGGTGGAGTACTACCTCGCAGTGGGGCCCGGCATCGTCAACGCGCTGTTCGAGCGGCCGTGCATGCTGCACCGCTTCCCGAAGGGCCTCGCCGGGGACAAGGTGCACCAGAAGCGCGTCCCGCACGGTGCGCCGCCGTGGCTGGAGACCGTCCGGCTGCACTTCCCGCGCTGGAACCGCACCGCCGACGAGCTCTGCGTGACCGAGCTCGCGAGCGTCATCTGGGCGGTGCAGATGTCCACCGTCGAGTTCCACCCGTGGAACAGCCGCCGCGCGGACACCGAGAAGCCCGACGAGTGGCGCATCGACCTCGACCCCGGCCCCCTCTGCGACTTCGCCACCGTGCAGCGGGTCGCGGGCGTCGTCGAGGAGGTGCTCGACGAGCTCGGCGCCACCGGCTTCCCGAAGACCAGCGGCGGCTCGGGCCTGCACGTCTACGTGCGGATCCCGCCGGACCACGGCTTCCAGGACGTACGACGGGGGGCGCTCGCGTTCGCCCGCGAGATCGAGCGGCGGGCCCCCGCGGACGTCACGACGGCGTGGTGGCGCAAGGACCGCGACCCGCACCACCTGTTCGTCGACTACAACCAGAACGCCCGCGACCACACCATCGCGGCGGCGTACTCCGTCCGCGGCGTGCCCGACGCCCGCGTCTCCACGCCGATCCGGTGGGACGAGGTCGCGGACGTCGACCCCCACGACCTGACGATCTTCACCGTCCCGGAGCGGTTCGCCGCGCTCGGCGACCTGCACGCCGACATCGACGACCACGTCTTCGACCTCGCGCCGCTGCTGGCGTGGGCCGAGCGCGACGAGCGGGACGGCAAGGAGACCCCCGCCGAGCCCGACGAGGACTGACCCGCAGGCCCTCAGGTGGCGTGGCGGAAGTGCGGCCGCAGCCGCGGCATCAGCGGCATGACGAGTCCGACGAGCAGCAGCACGAAGACCGCGAAGATCCGCACGTCGTAGACGCCCAGGGTGCCGGCGAAGCCGAAGACCCAGCCCACCACGGCCATGCCGACGACCGGGCCGCGCTGGAGGGGGTAGGACAGCCGGCTGATCATCATCAGCCCGACCACGCCCATGCCCACGGCGATGACCGCGGTGTTGGCGGTCAGCAGGGCGAGCGACAGCAGCATCACGGCCGCGAGCGGCGATGGGAGCCCGGTGAAGCGGGTGTCGCCCTGCCGGCAGGACGAGAAGTCCGCGAGGCGGAGGAGCGCCCCGCAGACGTACAGCACGAAGCCGGCGAAGACCGCGACGTGCCCGGCCCGGCTGGCGCCGCTGATCGCGACCTCGGCGAGCAGGGCGGCGGGCGCGAGGCCGAAGGACAGGGCGTCGGCGAGCGAGTCGAGGACGGGGCCGAGCCGGCTGCCGCCGCTGCGGCGCGCGAAGCGGCCGTCGAGCACGTCGAAGATGGTGCCGACCATCAGCAGGATCACGACCAGGCGGACGCCGGAGTGGGTCAGCTCGTGCACCGGCCGGCCGGCGTACGACATCACCACGAGCACCGCGGCCGCACCGCAGGCGGCGTTGCCGAGCGTCATCACGTCGGCGGAGGAGGGGCGCTCGATGCCGAGGAGCCTCATGCGACCCCTGCCGAGCTGTCGACGGCGTGCGGGCCGTCGGGCACCGCGATCACGTCCTGGGCGCCGCGGGGCCGGTCGCCGACGGCGACGGTGGGCCGCAGGCCGCGGGGGAGCAGGAGGTCGACGCGCGAGCCGAAGCGGATCAGGCCGATCCGCTCGCCCCGGCGCACCCGGGTGCCGACGCCGACGTAGGGCACGATCCGGCGCGCGGCGGCCCCGGAGAACTGGACCATCTCGAGGTCGCCGTACTCCGTCTCCATGCGCCACTCGAGGCGCTCGTTGACGTGCGCGTTCGAGTCGAAGGCCATCCGGTGCTCACCCTCGAAGTGCTCCTGCGACACGATCGTGGCGTCGCAGGGCATCCGGCCGACGTGCACGTTGTAGAGCGCGAGGTAGGTCGAGACGAACCAGCGGCCGTCCTCGCGCTGCTCCACCTCGCGCACCAGCCCGTCGGCGGCGGCCAGCAGGCCCTCGCCCCGGGGGGTGCGGTCGGGATCGCGGAAGAAGGAGGTCACGGCGCCGGCGCCGAGCACGGCGAGCAGGCGCAGCACGCGGGGTCGGACGACCGCGGCGGGCACCCAGAACAGGGCGATCCACCACGGGGTTCCACGGGCCGGGAGTGCATTCATGACCGCCGAAGTGTGGCACAGCGAGGTGTCCTGCGAGGCATCCACGAGGCCTTCCCGGCATGTGGATCCCCCCACCTCTAGGATCGTTCCTCGTGGGTATCCAGATCACGCCGAGCATCCTGAACGCCGACTTCGCCGACCTCGGGGCGGAGGTGGCGCGCATCGGCAGCGCCGACATGGTGCACGTGGACGTCATGGACAACCACTTCGTCCCGAACCTCACCTTCGGGCCCACGATGGTCGAGGCGCTGGCCCGCTCCACGGACCTGCCGCTCGACGCGCACCTGATGATCGCGGACGCCGACCGGCACGCCGTGACGTACGTCGAGGCCGGCTGCGCGTCGGTGACCTTCCACGTCGAGGCGGCGGCCGCGCCGGTGCGGCTGGCCCGCGAGATCCGGGCGCACGGGGCGCGCGCCTCGATGGCGCTCAAGCCGGCGACGCCGATCGAGCCCTACGAGGACCTGCTCGGCGAGCTGGACATGCTGCTGCTGATGACCGTCGAGCCCGGCTTCGGCGGCCAGAAGTTCCTCGACCTCGTCCTCCCCAAGATCCGCCGGGCCCGGGCGATGATGGGCAAGCACGGCGTGGAGACCTGGCTCCAGGTCGACGGCGGCGTCTCGCTCGAGACCATCGAGCGCTGCGCCGAGGCCGGGGCGGACGTGTTCGTCGCCGGGTCGGCCGTCTACTCCGCCGAGGACCCCGACCGGATGGTCGCCGAGCTGCGCGCCGCGGCCGAGGCCGCCGTCGCGGGCTGAGGGGAGCCGACCGTGCCCAACATGCAGACCGTCTACGTCCGCGGTGCCGACCTGTTCCGCCAGGTCCTCAACGAGCTCCGCGCCGACGACCTCACGCGACCGGTCCCGTCCTGCCCGGGGTGGACGGTGTCCGACGTGGTCACCCACGTCCACGACAACCACGTCGTCGCCCTCGGTCCCGAGCGCTCGGACGTGGACGACGTGATGGCGGCGTACGCCCTGGCGATCCCCGACGCCCCCGACCTGGCTGCGAGCGCCGCCTTCGACACCGTCGACCTCACCCTGCACGCCTGGGACATCGCGCTGGCCTGCGGCGTCGAGCTGCGTCTCGGGGACGACCAGCTGGCCTTCCTCGAGGCGTTCGCCGCGGAGGCGGGGGACCGGCTCTACGTCGAGGAGGACGGCTTCGTGCGGCTCGAGGGTGAGCGGGCTGACCCGAGCGGCCTGGACCGCCAGGGGCTGGCCCTGCTGCCCTTCGGCCGCCGCCTGTGACCCGGGTCATGCCGACCCCGCCCGGCTGCTGTGGCAAACTGGACCGATCGAGTTGACCAAAGCTCGCGTGCTCTGGGGTCGGTGTAATTCCGAGCCGGCGGTGACGAGGCGGAGATCCTTCGCCCCGAAGTCCGCGACCCGCTCACAGCCAGTGAGCGGTTGACCAGGTGGGAATCCTGGACCGACGGTGAAAGTCCGGATGGGAAGCGCACGCAGGTGAGGTCCGCCCCGACGTCCGTCCCCGACGAGCGCGCGGCGACCCTTTCCTGAGGCCCCGGAGTCCGTGACGGACCGGAGGGGCCCATGACGTTCACCGCTGCCGAGCAGCGCGCGATGTCGCGCGCCCTCGAGCTCGCGGCCACCCCGGGCGTCCCCCTCGGCCCGAACCCGCGCGTCGGCTGCGTCCTGCTGGCCGACGACGGCTCCGTCGTGGCCGAGGGCTTCCACGGGGGTGCGGGGACGCCCCACGCCGAGGCGGACGCGCTGGCCCGGGCCGGTGCCGCCGCCCGGGGCACGACCGCCGTCGTCACGCTCGAGCCGTGCAACCACACCGGACGCACCGGCCCGTGCGCGCAGGCGCTCCTCGCCGCCGGCGTACGACGGGTGGTGCTCGCGCAGAGCGACCCGAACCCGGTCGCCGCCGGGGGAGCGGCGACGCTCGCCGCGGCCGGCGTCGACGTGGCCACCGGCCTGCTCGCCGACGAGGCGCGGGCGCTGAACCGCGTCTGGACCTTCGCGGTCGAGCACGGCCGCCCGTTCGTCACCTGGAAGTTCGCCACCACGCTCGACGGCCGCAGCGCCGCGGCCGACGGCACCAGCCGCTGGGTGTCCAGCCGGGCCGCCCGCCTCGACACCCACCGCCTCCGGGCGCTCAGCGACACGATGCTGGTCGGCACGGCCACCGTCGCCGTCGACGACCCCGCCCTGACCGTCCGCGACGAGGAGGACCAGCCGCTCGCCCGGCAGCCGCTGCGGGCGGTCATGGGGCTGCGCGACCTCGCGGCGGACCGACGGATCTTCGACGCCGCCCTCGCCGGCGGCGCCGAAACCGTCCACCTGCGCACCCGCGACCCGCACGTGGCCCTGGCCGAGCTGTTCGTCCGGGACCGTCAGCACGTCTTCCTCGAGGGCGGCCCGACGCTGGCCGCCGCCTTCCTCGCCGCGGGCCTCGTCGACGAGATCGTCGTCTACGTCGCACCCGCCCTGCTCGGCGCCGGCCTCCCGGCCGTCGCCGACCTCGGAATCACCACGATCACGCAGGCGTTCCGTCCCACGGTCACCGACATCACCGTGCTGCCCGGCCTCGACGGCGAGCAGCCGAACGTCCGCCTCACCCTGACCCCCGCACCACGAACGGAGACCTGATGTTCACCGGCATCGTCGAGGAGCTCGGCACCGTCGAGTCCGTCGAGGACCAGGGTGACGCGATCCGCCTCACCATCCGCGCCACCACCGTCCTCGGGGACGCCGGGCTCGGCGACTCCATCGCCGTCAACGGCTGCTGCCTCACGGTCGCGACGCTCGAGGGCGACCTCTGGACCGCGGACGTCATGCAGGAGACGCTCGACAAGACCAGCCTGTACGGCGTCAGCGGGGGCGACCGCGTGAACCTCGAGCGCGCCGTCACCGCCGACAAGCGGCTCGGCGGCCACATCGTGCAGGGCCACGTCGACGGCGTCGGGACCATCACCTCCCGGACGCCCAGCGAGCACTGGGAGCTGGTCGAGGTGACGATGCCGGCCGACCTCGGCCGCTACCTCGTCGACAAGGGCTCGATCACCGTCGACGGCGTCAGCCTGACCGTCGTGGAGACCCGCGGCGACCGGTTCACCGTCAGCCTGATCCCCGAGACCCTGGCCCGGACCACCCTCGGCACCCGCCGCGTCGGTGACCGGGTCAACCTCGAGGTCGACATCCTCGCCAAGCACGTCGAGAAGCTCCTGGCCTGGCGCGACGCGGCCCCGACGGCCCCGGCCGACGACCGGGACGGGGACGCCTGATGCTGGACTGGCTGCTGCACGGCACCATCCCCGTCGGCGACGGCGCGCTCTCGGTGCGCGAGGTCGTCGGCAACCTCTTCGGGCTGGCCAGCGCGCTGCTCGGGATGCGCCGCCTGGTCTGGGCCTGGCCCGTGGGCCTGGTCGGCAACGTCCTGCTCTTCACGGTCTTCGTGAGCGGCGAGCTCAGCGGCCACACCGGCGGCGAGCCGCTGTGGGGCCAGGCCGGCCGCCAGGTCTTCTTCGTGGTCGCCAGCGTCTACGGCTGGTGGCGCTGGCGCAGCCTGCGCGCGGCCGGCGACACCGACGGGGCCGTCCTCACCCCGCGCTGGGCCACCGGGCCCGAGCGCCTGGTCCTGCTGGGCCTCGCCGCGGCCGGCTACGGCCTCGCCTACGCGCTGCTGCTCCGGATCGGCTCCTACAGCCCGGCCACCGAGGCCTGGATCCTGGCCGGCTCGCTGCTCGCGACCTACGGCATGGCCCGCGGCTGGGTGGAGTTCTGGCTCGTCTGGATCGCGGTCGACGTCGTCGGCGTCACCACGCTGGTCCGGGCCGGCTACTACCCGACCGCCGGCATGTACCTCTTCTACGGCGGCTTCTGCGTCGTCGGCCTGATCACGTGGTGGCGCGCCGAGCGCGCCGCCCGCACCCCCACGGTCCCGCCCGTCGGGACCACCCCCCAGCAAGGAGCACGCGCATGACCGAGCCCGCCCCGGACAGCCCCGCGCCGCACGAGAAGGTGCGTCTCGACACGGTCGAGCGCGCGATCGCCGACATCGCGGAGGGCAAGGCCGTCGTGGTCGTCGACGACGAGGACCGCGAGAACGAGGGCGACATCATCTTCGCGGCCTCGAAGGCCACCCCCGAGCTGATGGCGTTCACGATCCGGCACTCCAGCGGCGTGATCTGCGTGCCGATGCCGGCCGACATGCTGGACCGTCTCGAGATCCCGCTGATGACGCCGCACAACAAGGACAAGCTGCGCACGGCGTACACCATCTCGGTCGACGCCCGCGACGGCGTCTCCACCGGCATCAGCGCCGCCGACCGCGCCCACACCGCCCGGGTCCTCGCCGACTCGGCCACCGAGCCGTGGGAGATCACCCGGCCCGGCCACGTCTTCCCGCTGCGCTACCGCGAGGGTGGCGTGCTCGTACGCCGGGGGCACACCGAGGCCGCCGTCGACCTCGCCACCCTGGCCGGTCTCACGCCTGCGGGCGTGCTCGTGGAGGTCGTGAACGACGACGGCACGATGAAGCGCGCGCCCGAACTGCGGGCGTTCGCCGACGAGCACGGCCTGGCGATGATCTCGATCGAGGACCTGGTCCGCTACCGCCGCCGGCACGAGGTGCTGGTGAAGCGCGTCGCCGAGACCCGGCTGCCCACGCGGCACGGCGACTTCACGGCGTACGGCTACCGCATCACCGTCGACGACTCCGAGCACATCGCGCTCGTGCACGGCGACGTCAGCGGCGACGAGCCGGTGCTGACCCGGGTGCACAGCGAGTGCCTCACCGGTGACGTCTTCGGGAGCGCGCGCTGCGACTGCGGCCCGCAGCTGGACGAGGCGCTCGAGCGGATCGTCGAGGAGGGCCGCGGCGTCGTGGTCTACCTCCGCGGCCACGAGGGCCGGGGGATCGGGCTGGTGGCGAAGCTGCAGGCCTACCAGCTCCAGGACGGTGGCCGCGACACCGTCGACGCCAACCTCGACCTCGGGCTGCCCGCCGACGCGCGCCACTACGGCACCGCCACCCAGGTGCTGCGCGACCTGGGCATCGGCAGCGTCCGACTGATGACGAACAACCCCGACAAGACCACCAGCCTCGAGGACTTCGGCGTGCACGTCGCCGAGCGGGTCGGACTGACCCCGCGGCCCAACGACCACAACCTCGCCTACCTGCTGACCAAGCGGGACCGGATGGGGCACGAGATGCCCGACCTGGCCGCCTCCGCGGCCTCGCTGAACGACCCGACCCACGAAGGAGACCACGCATGAGCGGCGCCGGAGCACCCGACCAGAAGCCCGTCGACTGCCACGACCTCCGGGTCGCGATCGTCGCGGCGAGCTGGCACACCGAGGTGATGGACGGGCTGCTCGACGGCTCGCTCCGCGCCTGCCGCGACTACCGCGTCGACGCCCCGAACGTCGTGCGCGTCCCGGGCGCCTTCGAGCTCCCCGTCGTCGCCGCGGCCCTCGCGGCCCAGGGGTACGACGCGATCGTCGCCCTCGGCGTGGTGATCCGCGGGGGCACCCCGCACTTCGACTTCGTCTGCAACGCCGCGACCGACGGCCTGACCCGGGTGGCGGTCGACCACCAGGTGCCGGTCGGCTTCGGCGTACTCACCTGCGACACCGACGACCAGGCGCTGGACCGGGCCGGGCTCGACGGCTCGCACGAGGACAAGGGCTACGAGGCGGCCTCCGCCGCACTCGTCACCGCGCAGACGATCCGCACGATCAAGCGCGGCTACGAGGCCTGAGTCACGCCGGAGGTCCGCGTCCCGGTCCCGCGCAGGAGCCGGGGCGGCGGACCGCCTAGGCTGGTCGACCGTGAAGACGTTCGAGCAGCTCTGGGCCGAGCTCACCGAGAAGGCCGAGACCCGACCCGAGGGGTCCGGCACCGTCCGACAGCTCGACGCCGGCGTCCATGCCATCGGCAAGAAGCTGGTCGAGGAGGCCGCCGAGTCCTGGATGGCGGCCGAGCACGAGGGCAAGGAGCGCGCGGCCGAGGAGATCAGCCAGCTGCTCTACCACGCCCAGTGCCTCATGATCGCCAGCGGCCTCTCGCTCGACGACGTCTACGCCCACCTCTGAGGAACCATGTCGACACCCGTTGCCCCCGCCGGTCGCCCGCTGCGGGTCGCCGTCCCCAACAAGGGGTCGCTGTCCCAGTCCGCCTCCGAGATCCTGCGCGAGTCCGGCTACCGCCAGCGCCAGGACTCCAAGGAGCTGACGCTGATCGACGCCGAGAACGGCGTCGAGTTCTTCTACCTGCGCCCGCGCGACATCGCGCTGTACGTCGGTGAGGGCACCCTCGACGTCGGCGTGACCGGCCGCGACCTGCTGCTCGACTCCCGTGCCAAGGCCGACGAGGTGCTGGGGCTCGGCTTCGGTCGCAGCCGCTTCCACTTCGCCGGGCCTGCCGGCCGGTTCACCGACCTCGCCCAGCTCCAGGGCACCCGGATCGCCACGTCGTACGTCGGGGTCGTGCAGTCGTTCCTCGCCGAGCGCAACATCGACGCGACCGTGACCCGCCTCGACGGCGCGGTCGAGACCAGCATCCAGCTCGGCGTCGCCGACGTGATCGCCGACGTCGTCGAGACCGGCAGCACGTTGCGCCAGGCAGGGCTGGAGGTCTTCGGCGAGGTGATCCTCGAGTCCGAGGCGGTCCTCATCACCCGCGCCGGCTCGGTGCCCGCCGGCTTCGACGTCTTCCGCCGGCGCATCGAGGGCGTCCTGGTGGCGCGCAGCTACGTGATGATGGACTACGACGTCCGCGACGAGCACGTCTCCGCCGCCGTCGCCCTCACCCCCGGCATCGAGGGCCCGACCATCGCCCCGCTGCGGCGCGAGGGCTGGGTCGCGGTCCGCGCGATGGTGCCGCGCGCCGGCTCCCAGCGCCTGATGGACGACCTCTTCGACCTGGGTGCCCGCGGCATCCTGCTCACCGACATCCATGCCTGCCGGCTCTGAGCCCGTGCGGCTCCCGCACACCTGGCGCCCCTTCGGCGCCCGGGTGGCGGGGGTGCTGTTCGGGGGGATGCTGCTGGTCGTCTGCGCCGCAGCCTGGTTCGGCTTCGACGACGAGACCAGGGCGAAGTTCACGGTCTTCCAGCGCGGCACGCTCGTCTTCCTCGGCCTGCTGGCGTTCTCGGCGTGGTTCGCGCTGGTGCGCTCGCGCGTCGTGGCCACGACCGACCGGCTCGTCGTCGTGAACGGCTACCGCCACCACGAGTACGACTGGGCCGAGATCATCGCGGTCCGGCTGCCCCCGGGCGCCCCCTGGGTGACCCTCGACCTCGCCGACGGCACCACCGCCTCCGCCCTGGCGATCCAGGGCTCCGACGGCGGGCGCGCCCAGCGCGCGGTCCGCACGCTGCGGACCCTCGTCGCCGCGTCGTCGGCCTCGCGCGACTCCTAGTCCAGGGCGCGCACGCCCCAGGAGACCGACACCTCGTCGCCGTCCTCCCCGGCCGGCGCCAGCGTGAGCAGGTCCTCGCCGGTGCGGAACGCGTCGGCCTGGGCCGTCATCGGCTCGACCGCCACCGAGCGGCGCGCGGTCGCGGGCACGTCGTCGGCCGTGTAGACCTGCAGCCAGCGGTGGTGCTCGTCGACCCACAGCGCCACCGCGTGCCCCGAGGCCGGGTCGTGCAGGACCGTCGTGGCGATGCCCTGCTCGTCGCGCTCGAGGTCGGTGAAGGCGTGGTCGAGCACGGTGTCGCGGACCGGTCGCGCCACCCGGAAGTCGTACGCCGTGCCCTCGACGCCCGACCGTCCGACGGGCAGCAGGCGGTCGTCGACCTCGGAGCGCGTGGCCGCCGGCAGCGTCAGCTCGACCCCGTCCACCGTCGCCGTCCCGAGCGTCAGGTAGGGATGGGCCCCCGAGGCGTACGGCGCCGGCTCGCCCGACATGTTCGTCGCGGTCTGGGTGACCGTCAGGCCGTCGGCCGACAGGTCGTAGAGCACGTGCAGGTCGAGGGTCCACGGGTAGCCGCTCTGCGCCATCAGCCGGTAGACGAGCGACACCGAGCCGGGGGAGTGCTCCTCGCGGGACCAGGCCACCCACCGGGCCAGGCCGTGCGAGGCGTTGTGCCGGGAGGCCTCGGACAGGGCGAGCTGGAGGTCCCGGCCACCGAAGGAGTAGGAGCCGTCGCGGATCCGGTTCGGCCACGGCATCAGCAGCTGCCCCCGGCCCCCGGACGACATCTGGTCCTCCTCGAACCCGTCGAGCAGCGGCCGGCCGGCGTACGACAGGTGCCGGAGGGCCCCGCCGCTCTCGGTCACGACGGCGCGGTAGCCGCCGCCGGAGATCTCGAACTGGTCGCCGCTGGGAGGAAGCATGCCCCCACCCTAGGGAGTCCGGCGGCCCGCCTCGGCGATGTCCAGCAGGTCGCGGACCGGTCCCGCGGGGGGCGTGGCGCTGCCCCGCCACACGGCGCGCAGCGAGCGGGTCAGCACCAGGTCCCGGATCGGCACCTCCACGAGGGCGCCGGACGCCAGGTCGGCCGCGACGAGCAGCCGGCTCATGCAGGCCGGGGCGCTCCCGGCGCGGACGGCCTGCCGCAGCCCGGTCGCGGTCGAGAGCTCCACGGTCGGGGTCCGCAGCGCCAGCCCGTGCGCGGCGAGCGCCTGCTCCAGCACCTCACGCGTCCCGGATCCCTGCTCGCGGCTCGCCAGCGGCACCGCGGCGACCTCCTCGGCGAGCACGCCGCCGCGGCGTCGTGCCCACGGGTGGTCCGGGGGAGCGACCAGGACCAGCTCGTCCGTGCCGATCTCGCGGCTGCGCAGCCGCCGCTCGCGCTGGGCGCCCTCCACGAAGCCCACGTCGGCGCTCCCGTCGAGCACGGCCTCGACGACGTGGCGCGAGTTCGTGGCCACCAGGCTCACCGAGGCGGGCTCCACGCCGGTGGCGACCTGGCGGGCCCGAAGGTGCACGAGCCAGCGGGGGAGCAGCTGCTCGGCGACGGTCATGCTCGCGGCCACGTTGAGCTCCCGGCGTACGTCGGAGCGCAGTGCGGTGATGGCGCCGTCGACCTCCTGGGCGACCTCGAGGATCCGCTCGGCCCACTCGACCAGGACCGCCCCGGCCGCGGTGAGCGCGGTGCCACGGGCGCCGCGGTCGAGCAGGGTGACGCCCACCTGGGACTCGACCCCGCGCAGTCGCTCGGAGGCGGCCTGCTGGCTGATGCCCTGCCGGCGCGCGGCGGCGCCGATGCTCCCGCTGTGGGCCACGGCGACGAGCAGGTCGAGCGAGGCGAGGTCCGGGAGGTGGGAGCTCAGGCTGGTCACAGGCACATCCTAGGTGCACACACAGGGGGAACCTGTGGACCCACAGGACGAGGTCGTCTACTGCGTCCGCACCGTGGCACCCAGGCTGGAGGCATGACCACGACGACGACCGCTCCCCGCCCGACGACGACAGCACCGGTCGGCCTCCTGGCGTCGTTCGGGCCGAACTGGTTCGCGACCGTGATGGGCACGGGCATCGTGGCGAACGCCGTGGCGACCCTGCCGCTGCAGGTGCCGGGCCTCGTGCTGGCCGCTCGGGTGGTGTGGGTGCTGGCGGCCCTGCTGCTGGTGGTGGTCTCGGCGGCGACCGCCGGGCACTGGGTCCACCACCGCGAGCGCGCACGCCGTCACCTCGCCGACCCGGTGATGGCGCACTTCTACGGCGCGCCCGCGATGGCGCTGATGACGGTCGGTGCCGGGGCGCTGCTCCTGGGGGTCCCCGTCGTCGGCCACACCGCGGCGGTCACCCTCGACGCGGTCCTGTGGAGTGCCGGCACCCTGCTGGGCATCGGCACCGCGGTGGTCGTCCCGTTCCAGGCGTTCACCCGCCACGAGAACGCGCCCGACTCCGCCTTCGGCGGGTGGCTCATGCCGGTCGTGCCCCCGATGGTCAGCGCCGCGACGGGACCGCTCCTGCTGCCGCACCTGCCGGCCGGGCAGCCACGACTGACCCTGCTGGTGCTCTGTGCCGCGCTCTTCGGCCTCACGCTCGTCGCGAGCCTGGTGGTCATCGGCCAGGTCTGGTCGCGGCTGGTCCACCACGGCGTGGGCGCGGCGGCCGCGGTTCCCACGTTCTGGATCGTGCTGGGCCCGCTCGGCCAGTCGGTCACGGCTGCCCACACCATCGCCCTGGCGGCCCCGGGCGTGCTGCCCGCGCCGTACGGCGCCGGCCTCCCGGTCCTCGCCCTCGCCTTCGGGCTCCCGATGTGGGGCTTCGCCCTCCTCTGGCTCGCGCTGGCCGCCGCGATCACGGTGCGCACCCTGCGCGCCGGGCTGCCGTTCTCGATGACGTGGTGGTCCTTCACCTTCCCGGTCGGCACCCTGGTGACGGGCACCTCCGGGCTCGCGGACCTGACCGGGGCCACGGTGCTCGTCGTCGCGGCGGTCGCGCTCTACGCCGGGCTCGTCGTGGCCTGGGGCGTCGTGGCCGTGCGCACGATCCGTGGGGTTCTCGACCGCTCGCTGCTGTCGTGACCTAGCCTCCGCCCCATGGGGGACGACATCCGCACGCTGACCAGCACCGACGCCGACGAGTTCGGGCGGCTGTGCGCCGCCGTCGAGCGCGACCACCCGACACCGCTGCGGCTCACCGCCGACGACTTCCGCGAGATGGGCCAGATGCCCGGGACCCGCTTCTTCGGCGCCTTCGACGGCCCGACGATGGTGGGGTGGTCCGGCTTCCTCGCCAGCGTCCAGCCGGCCTGCCAGCGGTTCCTCGTCGACGGCGACCACGACCCCGCCCGTCCCGCGGGTGAGCTGCCGGCCGCCCTGCTCGCCACCGCGCTGGACGCGGCCCGCGCCTGGCACGTCGACACCGAGCCGGACCTGCCGGTGCTGTTCGTCAACCGGGCCGCCCAGGGGCGCACCGCGCACGAACGCCTCGTCACCGGCCTGGGCTTCGCCCCCGAGCGCTACCGCTACCTCATGCTGGCCGACCTCGCGGACGTGCCCGAGCCGCCCGCGCTGCCCGACGACCTGGTGCTGACGACCTTCTCCGACGACGACAGCGAGCGGCTGCGGCGGGCCCACAACGAGGTGTTCCGCGACTACCCCAACGGCGCCACGGCCGACGAGGACAACTGGGCCGGCTTCATGCTGGCCGGCCACGCGCGTCACCACCTGTCGTACGTCCTGAGCGACGCGGGGGGCGCGGTGGCGGCCTACGCCTTCGCGCACGAGTACGGCGCCCCGGCGTCCGGCCGCGCGGAGGACCGGGAGGTCTACTTCCCCTACATCGGCACCGCCCGGCCGCACCGCGGGCGGGGCCTCGCCTCGGCTCTCGTGGCCCGCACGCTGCACGCCGCGGCCGCCGAGGGGTTCACCGCGGCCAGCCTCGACGTCGACATGGAGAACCCCGACGGCGCGTCCGGCATCTACGAGCGGTCGGGCTTCCGGGTGCACCACACGTTCGTGGAGTACGCCCTCAGGGAGTCGGCCCCGGAGCCGGAGGACCCGGCGCCCGCGGAGGCCTGACGCCGGTCCCGTCGACGAGCACGTCGGCCCGGGCCTCGGTGCCCTCCCGGAGGAACAGCGCGGCCTCGTCGGCCATCCAGCGCCGCCAGGGCCCGGCCAGCTCGGCGCCGTCCCGCTCGAGGCCGCGGGCGAGCCGCAGGTCCGCCGGGGCCGAGACCCACACCAGCACGGTCGCCAGGTCGGCGTGCGCGCGCGAGCCGGAGGCCACGCCCTCGAGCACCAGCAGCGGTGACGGCTCGACCACCACGGTCTCGGCGTAGGCGCCGGCGACCCAGTCGTAGCGCCGGTAGCGGCCAGGCCCCCCGGCCGCGAGCGGGCGCAGCAGGCTGTCGAGCTGGTCGGTGATGCGGGGGAGCCCGTCCCACCCGTCGTAGAGGTCGTCCAGGTGCACGACCCGGGCGTCCGGGCGCGCCGCCAGCAGCGCCGCCGCCAGCGTGGTCTTGCCCGAGCCGGCGGGGCCGTCGACGCACACGAGCCGTCCGGCACCCAGGGTGGGCGGACGGGACTCCGCCAGCGCCAGCACGACGGCGGACGGGTCAGAAGGCGAGGCCATGCCCGCGGTAGGTCGGCACCGAGTCGACGATCCGGTCGGCGGCCAGCAGGTGCACGGTGGTGGTGTGCTCGAAGGGCTCGCCGGACTTGGCGTGGCGGAACCACACGAGGTCGCCGATCGCCAGCAGCGACGCGGCGTGGCCGGTCAACGGCGTCTGGACCTCGCCGGCCCCCTCGAGACCCAGCAGCTGCAGCCCCGCGGGCGCCCACGGCTGGGGCAGGCGGTCGTCGCCGGCCGGGCCGGAGGCGACCAGGCCGCCGCCGTGCACGGTCGCGACCTCCGCGGAGGGTCGGCGGACCACCGGGAGTGCGAAGTACGACGCCGGGCGCGGCTCGAAGGCCTGGTAGTGGTCGAACAGCGTCGGCACGAGCAGGCCGGAGCCCGCGGCGACCTCGGTGACGACCGGGTCGGCGGACGAGGCCTCGACCGAGCCGGAGCCGCCTGCGTTCCAGAACTCCAGCTCGGTGACCGCGGCCAGCGCGTCGGCGATCTCGCGGCGCCGCGCCTCCACCTGGTGCATCGAGAGCGACTTCATCCGGCGCACCACGAGTGAGCGGGCGCGGCCCGCGCCCGGCAGGTCGTCGGGCAGGCCGGCCACCTGGCCCTCGTAGGTCATCGCGCCGACGAGGCGGAACCCCTCGCGCCCCGCGACGGTCCGGGCCATCGCGACGACCGAGCCGGCGTCGTACAGCGGCGAGCGCTTGGGGCCGACGTGCTGGCCGCCCATCCGCAGGCCGGCGTCCACGTCGAGGGCGACCCGGACCGGCACGGCTCGCGAGGCGCGGAGCGAGTCGACGAGGTCGAGGTGGGCCGGGTCGTCGACCATCAGCGTGATCTGGGCGGCCGCCGACGGGGAGGCCACCAGGTCGGCGAGGGCACCGCGGTCGACCGAGGGGTAGGCGACCACGATGTCGTCGCTGAGGCCCTGCTCGTGCAGCCAGAGCGCCTCGCGCAGCGTGTAGGCGAGGACGCCCGAGAAGCCGTCGTGGGCGAGGGCGCGCTGCAGCAGGGCCGGGACGCGCAGCGACTTGGAGGCGACGCGCAGCGGCTTGCCGCCGGCCCGGCGGACCAGGTCGTCGGCGTTGGCGTCGAAGGCGTCGAGGTCGACGAGCATCAGCGGCGTCGGCAGGGGTCCGTCGTGCTGGGCGACGGCCGCGTCGAGCCGGGACCGCAGCCGGTTGCGATCCACGGGGGAGGCGCCCATCAGGAGATGCCGCGCCGGCGCAGCAGCGCCTCGATGTCCGCCATGTCGTCGTCGCCGACCGCGGGCGTGCCCTGGCCGCGGCCCGCGGGCGGCAGCGCGGTGCCGCGGGTGCGCTTCGTGCTGCCGGCGTCGGGCGTGCGCGCCAGCTGCCGGGCCCGCAGGACCGACGACACGCTGAGGAGCAGAGCGGAGACGCCGGCGAGGACGACACCGGTCCACACGAACGGGTTGAAGACGAGGTTGGTGGCCCAGTCGGCCACCGCGTCGACGATGCGGGTGAACATCTGCAGGGTCTTGGTGAGGTACGCCGCGGCGGGCAGCAGCGTGAACGCCAGCGCGCGCAGGCCGGAGGCGAGTCCCCGTCGGCGGAAGGACAGCCAGGTCCAGATCGCCCCGAGGACGGTGAGGGTCAGGGTGAGGGCGCCCCAGGTCACGTCGTCCACGCCCCCAGCCTGACACACGGCTGGGGGCGTGGAGCGGACTGCGTCAGGCCGACACGGCCACCGGCGCGGCGGCCGTCCGGCCGAAGAGACCGCGCCGGCGCAGCACGGGCATGACGCCCTCGCCGAACCAGTAGGCCTCCTCGACGTGGGGGTAGCCCGACAGGATGAACTCGTCGATCCCGATCCGGTGGTACTCCTCCAGCCGGTCGGCGACCTCCTCGTGGCTGCCCACGAGCGCCGTGCCGGCGCCGCCGCGGACCAGGCCGACGCCCGACCACAGGTTGGGGGCGACCTCGAGGTCGTGCGCGTCGGCGTACGACGACCGGCCGCCGCGCAGCGACAGCATCCGCTGCTGGCCCGTCGACTCGCTCTTGCTGAGCGCCTCCTGGGCCTTGGCGATCGTCGCCGGGTCGAGCCCGTCCAGCAGCCACTGGGCGTGCTGCCACGCGGCCTCGCTGGTGTCGCGCGAGAGCGTGTGGATCCGCAGCCCGAAGCGCAGCGTGCGCCCCTCGGCCGCGGCGAGCTCCCGCATCCAGGCGATCTTCTCGGCCACCAGCTCCGGGGGCTCGCCCCACGTCAGGTAGACGTCGGCGTGCCGGGCCGCCACCGGGCCGGCCGGGCCCGAGGACCCGCCGAAGTAGATGTCCGGGGCCGGGTCGACCCCGCCGCTGACCATCGCGCCGGTGGCGCTGTAGTGCTCGCCCGAGAAGTCGAACGGCGCCTCGTGCCACGCGCCGCGCAGGACCGACAGGAACTCGTCGGTCCGGGCGTAGCGCACGTCCTTGGGCGCGTCGTCCCCGAAGCGGGCCTGCTCGACGGGCTCGCCGCCGGTCACGATGTTGAGCATCAGCCGGCCGCCGGAGATCCGCTGGTAGGCCGCTGCCATCTGCGCGGCGAGGACGGGGTTGATGACGCCCGGCCGGAAGGCCACGAGGAACTTCAGCGTCGTCGTCTCGCGCAGCAGGGCCGCGGTCGTGAGCCAGGCGTCCTCGCAGAAGGTCCCGGTCGGCGTCAGCACGCCCTCGAAGCCGAGCTTCTCGGCCGTGCGGGCGACGTCGGCGAGGTAGTCGATCGAGGGGTCACGGAAGCCGTGGGTCGCGGTGTCCCGCAGGCCGTTGCGCACGTCCTGCGGGACTCCCTGACCCGCCCCCACGAGGGACCGGCTGTCGCCGGACGTGGGGAGGAACCAGTGCAGCCGCATCGGTCCGGTCGGTCCCGGCACGTCAGCTACCGGCCTGGCTGGCCTTGTCGGCCTGCTCGGTGATGTAGTCGTTGAACTCGTCGTCGAAGTAGTCCGACACGTTGACCTCGCCGGGGAGCAGCTTGTTCTCGCTGAACGCGTCGGCCATCTCCTGCTCGGAGTCGATGACCTCCTGCGAGATCGGGACCACGGTGACGGGGCGCTGCTTCGCGGCCGCGAGGGTCACGTCCGGCGTCAGACCGGTCTGCTCGGCCCACACCTTCGACCACTCGTCCTGGTGCGTGCTCGCCCAGAGCTGGGCCTGCGTGATCCGGCCGAGGTAGTCCTGGAGGGCGGCCTTGGTCGCCTTGTCGTCCAGCGCGGCGTCGGAGGCCACCTGGAAGTTGTAGCCGTTGACCACGTCGGCGCCGTCGGCCAGCACCCGGGCGTCACCGGACTCGACCGCCTGCGAGGTGAAGGGGTCCCAGAC
Source organism: Nocardioides luti (assembly GCF_014212315.1). Taxonomy (NCBI): domain Bacteria; kingdom Bacillati; phylum Actinomycetota; class Actinomycetes; order Propionibacteriales; family Nocardioidaceae; genus Nocardioides; species Nocardioides luti. The sequence continues at coordinate 21,313 of NZ_JACKXE010000002.1, read as the reverse complement.
GGCCCAGGCGTCGAGGTGGCCCGAGGTGAAGGCGGCCAGGCCGTCGGCGGGCTGGAGGTTCTCGACCGAGACGTCGCTGTACTTCAGGCCGGCCTTGTCGAGCTGCGCCAGCAGGTTGTAGTTGGCGGAGCTGCCCTCGGCCACGCCGACCTTCTTGCCCTTGAGGTCCGCGACGCTCTTGAGCGGGGAGTCGGCGGGGACCAGGATCGCGTCGCCCTTGCCGGTGTAGGTGATCGCCTGGACCATCTTGAACTCGCCCTTGGCGGCGGCAGCGAAGATCGGCGGGGTGTTGCCGACCATGCCGACGTGGATGGCGTTCGCGTTCAGCCCCTCGAGCATCGGGGGACCGGAGGTGAACTCCTTCCACTCGATCGTGTAGTCGGTGTCGTCGAGACCGGCGGCCTCGAGCAGCGCCTTCGCGCTCGTGCCCTTCTGGTCACCGACGATCAGCGTCACCTTCGACAGGTCCACGCTGCCGTCGTCCTTGATCGCGGACTCGTTGCCGGTGGACGAGCCGCCGCAGGCGGCGAGGACGGCCGCGGCCACGAGGCCCACCGCCGAGGTGAGGACCGTACGTCGTCGGGCGTGGTGCGTGTTCATGCTGCTCCTTGGTTCTTCAGGGGGTTCCGCTTGGGGTTGGGCGGGGTGGGCTTGACGCCCAGGGAGGCGAGGATCTCGGCGCGGGCGCCGGCGATCTCGGGCTGCGAGGGGGCGCGGTCCGAGCGCGGCAGGCTGATGTCCCAGCTCTGCCGGACCTTGCCCTCGTCGAGCACGTAGAGCCGGTCGGCGAGGGCGAGGGCCTCGTCCACGTCGTGGGTGACGAGCAGGATCGCCATCGAGTGGCGGCGCCACAGCTCGATGACGAGCTGGTGCATCTCGATCCGGGTCAGCGCGTCGAGGGCGCTGAACGGCTCGTCGAGCAGCAGCAGCGACGGGTTGCTGACCAGGGCCCGGGCCAGGGAGACGCGCTGCGCCTGTCCGCCCGAGAGCTCCAGCGGCCAGGCGTCGAGCTTGTCGGAGAGGCCGACCTCGGCCAGCGCCTGCTCGGCGAGCTCGAAGCGGTCCTTGCGCTGCGGGGTGTTGAGCAGCGCGAGCGCGACGTTCTCGTGCACCTTGCGCCAGGGCAGCAGCCGCGGCTCCTGGAAGGCGACGGCCGAGCGGCCGTTGACCTGGACCTCGCTGGCCGGGGCCTTGTCGAGGCGCGACAGGCTGCGCAGCAGCGTCGACTTGCCGCAGCCGCTGCGGCCGAGCAGGGCGACGAACTCGCCCGGGCGGATGTCGAGGTCGATCGACCTCAGGACGTGGGTGGAGCCGAACGACCGGTTGTGCGACCGGACGCGGGCGACGTGGTCCGTCGCGCCGTCGGTCGTCGGGCCGGGGTCGGGGCTGGACTTCAGGAACGCCATGCGAGTGCCCTTCTCTCGAGCTGTCGCACCACGGCGTCGGTGAGGAGGCCGAGGATGCTGTAGACGGCGAGACCGACGACGATGACGTCGGTCTGCAGGAAGTCGCGGGCGTGGTTGATCATGTAGCCGATGCCCGAGCTGGCGCTGATCGTCTCCGCGACGATGAGGGTGAGCCACGCGATCCCCAGGCTCTGGCGCAGCCCGACGAGGGTCTGCGGCAGGGCGCCCGGGACGATGACGTGGCGGATGCGCTGCGACCAGCTGAGGTTCATCGACCGGGCCGCCTCGACGGTCTTGCGGTCGATGCCCCGGATGCCGGCGAGGGTGTTGAGGTAGAGCGGGAACGCGACGCCCAGCGAGATCAGGGTGACCTTCGGGGTCTCGCCCAGGCCCATCCAGATGATCAGCAGCGGGACCAGGCCGAGGTGGGGCAGGGTCCGCAGCATCTGCATCGGCGGGTCGATGGCGTCGTCACCGATCCGCGAGAGCCCGGCGACGACCGCCAGCACCAGCGCCACGCTGGCGCCGATCGCGAAGCCGATGAAGACACGCTGCACCGAGACCAGGGTCTCGGAGCCGAGGGTGCCGTTGCGGACGAGCTCGACGGCGGTCGCGAAGACCTGGCTCGGGGCCACGAGCTTGCGCTCGGGGATCACCCCGGCGTTGCTCAGGAGCTGCCAGAGCCCGACGAGGACGACGGGGGAGATCCAGCGCCTCAGGAAGGACAGGCGCGAGCCGCGGGAGCGGGCGCGCCGTTGTCGCGGTGGAGCGGTCGGAGCCGCCAGAGTCGTGGTGGTCATGGCGAGCATGTCTACGGAAGTAAGCCGCGTAAATCAAGTTGAACACTCGACTTAACACGGACTTTACGTGGCGGGTGTGGCGCACGCCACGCCCGGCCGGTGCGGCTGGGCCGCGCGGAGAGCCCTGCGGGACAATCGTCGGCATGGACCTCCCGCCGCCCCGCGAGCTGCTCGACACCGGCTTCGGCGACGACTCCGGAGCGGCCTCGCCCGACCTGGTCGAGGCACTGGCGGCGTACGCCCGCGATCCGAAGGCGTACGTCGACGCGCTGGACGAGCTGCGGCAGTCACGGCTCCTGGTGCCGGTCGTGGCGGTCCTCGGCGAGGTCGAGGTCGGCGCCGACGGCCTGGCGCGCGACAAGTCCAGCGACATGGCGGCCGTCCTGCTCCGGGGTGCCGACGGCCGGCTGGCGCTGCTCGCCTTCACGAGCACCGAGACCCTGGCGCGCTGGAACCCCGAGGCGCGTCCGGTCCCGGTGACCGCCGACCTCGCGGCCCAGGCGGCCCTGCAGGACGACGCGGCGGCCCTGGTCGTCGACGTCGCGGGTCCCACGACCCTGGTGGTGGAGGGGGACGACCTGCGCGGCCTGGCGTCCCGGTGGGTCCTCACGCGCGCGGGCGACCGGCCGGCGTGGATTGGCCCGGCGCCGGAATGATCCGCTAGCATCCCGTGTTGACCGATCAGTTCCGCCGTGCCCGCACGGCAGGACCGATCTGACAAGCGGAGGTCGAGCACGATCCGTCCTCCCACCCGCATCGGCCGCCTCAGGTCGTCGGGTCCGGTCCGAGGGCTCCGGCCGTGGCACCCGCCACGACAGGCCGTGGCACTCGCGATGCTTTCCCCCCAGGGGGACGTGTCATGACTGGCTTCCGCTTGTGACTCAGCGGAAGCCGTTGTTGATTTCGGGGGTTCCCCCCGGACCGGGCGACGACCTCCGACCACGCTCTTTCAGGAGGACACATCAGCACCGAGCTCCGTATCAACGACCGGATCCGGGTTTCCGAGGTCCGGCTCGTTGGCCCCAGTGGCGAGACCGTCGGCATCGTTCCCACCGCCGACGCGCTGCGCCTTGCGCAGGAAGCCGACCTCGACCTCGTCGAGATCGCCCCCATGGCGCGCCCGCCGGTCTGCAAGCTCATGGACTACGGCAAGTTCAAGTACGAGAACGCGCAGAAGGCCCGTGAGGCCCGGCGCAACCAGACGAACGTGATCATCAAGGAGATGAAGCTTCGTCCCAAGATCGACGCGCACGACTACGAGACCAAGAAGGGTCACGTCGTCCGCTTCCTGCGTGCCGGTGACAAGGTCAAGATCACGATCATGTTCCGCGGCCGCGAGCAGCACCGCCCGGAGCTGGGCTACCGCCTGCTCCAGCGCCTGGCCGAGGACGTCACGGAGCTGGGCTTCGTGGAGTCGTCCCCCAAGCAGGACGGCCGCAACATGATCATGGTGCTCGGCCCGCACAAGAAGAAGGCCGACGCCAAGGTCGACATGAAGGCCGAGAAGGACTCCAAGGCCGCCGAGCGGGCCGCCCTCGAGGCCGACGAGCGCGCCGAGCGGGACGCGGCGCACGCCGCCGGCCCGGTCGCCCAGAAGAAGGAGCGGGGTCGCTCCGAGAACCTCGACCCCGAGATCGAAGCCTGACCCACCCCCGACGGTGGTCCTGACCACCAGACCGCGGTGGTCGCGCCACGGCACGACCACCCGCACCCAGTAGAGGAAGAGAAGATGCCGAAGAACAAGCCGCACTCCGGTGCCAGCAAGCGCTTTCGCGTGACCGGCTCGGGCAAGATCCTGCGCGAGAAGGCCGGCAAGCGTCACAACCTCGAGAAGAAGGCCTCCAAGGTGACCCGTCGCCTGACCGGGACCGTCGAGGTCGCCAAGAACGACAACGCCCGAGCCAAGAAGCTTCTCGGTCGCTGACCGAGCCCCACCCCCAGCGGTGGTCGCTCTGTCTCGACCACGCAGCACAGATCTGAAGGAGTAACACTCATGGCACGCGTCAAGCGGGCAGTCAACGCCCACAAGAAGCGTCGGGTCGTCCTCGAGCGCGCCAGCGGCTACCGCGGGCAGCGCTCGCGGCTCTACCGCAAGGCGAAGGAGCAGGTCACCCACTCGCTGGTCTACAGCTACAACGACCGGCGCAAGAACAAGGGCAACTTCCGCAAGCTGTGGATCCAGCGGATCAACGCTGCGGCCCGCGCCCAGGGGATGACCTACAACCGCTTCATCCAGGGCCTCAACCTCGCCGGCATCGAGGTCGACCGCAAGATCCTGGCCGAGCTGGCCGTCAACGACGTCGCCGCGTTCAACGCGCTCGTCGAGGCCGCCAAGGCCGCCCTGCCCGAGGACGTCAACGCGCCCAAGGTCTCGGCCTGAGGCCATCGGTGGTTGAGGAGGGTGCGCAGCACCCGTCTCGACACCCCCTGACGGCGGGCAACGCCCGCGTCAAGGACGCACGGAAGCTCAGCCGCCGCTCGGAACGCTCCGAGCGGCGGCTCTTCCTTGCCGACGGCCCGAAGGCCGTCGAGGGCGCGCTCGGCGTCGACGGCTGTGTCGTCGAGGTCTTCGCGACGCCCGCCGCCACCACGACGTACGCCCCGCTGGCCGCGGCCGCGGGGGACGCGTGGACCCTTGTCGACGAGCGGGCCCTGGCCTCGCTCAGCGACAGCGTCAGCCCCGCCGGCGTCGTCGCCGTCTGCCGGTTCCTCGATCGGCCGGTCGACCACGTCCTCGACCGCGACCCGCGCCTCGTCGCGCTCTGCGCGGACATCCGCGACCCCGGCAACGCCGGCACCGTCGTGCGCTGCGCCGACGCGGCCGGAGCCGACGCGGTCGTCTTCGCCGGGCAGTCGGTGGACTTCTACAACCCCAAGACCGTGCGGGCCAGCGTCGGCAGCGTCTTCCACCTGCCCGTCGCCACGGAGCCCGACCCGGTCGCCGCGGTCCGGGCGGCGCAGGCGGCCGGCCTCGTGGTGCTCGCGGCCGACGGTGCCGGCGAGGTGGACCTCGACCGTGCCGACGACCTGCTGGCGCGCCCCACCGCCTGGCTCTTCGGCAACGAGGCCTGGGGCCTGCCCGCCGAGCTCGCCGCGCTGGCCGACCACCGGGTCCGGATCCCGATCCACGGGCGCGCCGAGAGCCTGAACCTCTCCACGGCCGCGGCGCTGTGCCTCTTCGCCTCGGCCCGCGCCCAACGCGCCTGACCCCACCGCTCGTGCGCCAGTAGGCTGCGAGGGTGGACGACGCCCGAGCAAGCGCCCAGGCCCTGGCGGACGTGCTGCCCGACGGCGTCGTGCTGGCCGACACCCGCGGGCAGGTGACGCTGGTGTCCTCGGTCGCCGCGCGGATGCTCGCCCTCGATCCTGTCGCCAGCCTGGGGCTGCCCCTCGCCGACGTGCTCCGCCTGCAGGACCAGGACGGCCAGACCTGGTGCGCCACGAACTGCCCGTACGACGGCCTGGTGACCCGCACCGGTGTGCCCGAGCAGCCGTGGCTGCTCCCCAACGGCACCGAGGTCCTCGTCTCCGCCCGGATCCACCGGCCCGCCCTCGACGGCCCCGTGGACCAGGTCGCGCTGACCCTGCGGTCGGGACGCGGTCGAGCCCGCCTGGACCGCGAGCGCTCCGACCTCGTCGCCACCGTCGCCCACGAGCTGCGCTCGCCGCTGACCGGCGTGAAGGGGTTCGTCCAGGCACTGCTGAACCGCTGGGACAAGCTCAACGACGAGCAGAAGAAGCTGATGCTCACCACCGTCCACGCCGACTCGGAGCGGCTCAGCAGGCTGATCGCCGAGCTGCTCGACGTCGCGCGCATCGACACCGGCCGGCTCGCGCTCTACCCGCGCCCCTCCGACGCGGCACTCCTCGTCGGGCGCGTGGTCGAGTCGGTGCGGGCCAGCACCTCGCGCCCGATCGAGCTGACCGCACCGGACGACCTGCCGGAGGTCCACGCGGACCCCGACAAGTTCACCCAGGTCGTCACGAACCTGATCGAGAACGCCGTGCGCCACGGGGAGGGTCGGGTGCTCGTCACCCTCGACGCCCTCGGGGAGGACGCGGAGTTCCCCGGGGTCCGCGTCACGGTCGACGACGAGGGCGAGGGGATCGCCCCCGAGATCCGGCGCCGGGTGTTCACGAAGTTCTGGAAGCACGGCGAGCGCGGCGGCTCCGGCCTGGGCATGTACCTCGTCAACGGGTTGATCCGCGCGCACGGCGGCACGCTCGTGATCGACGACGCCCCCGGCGGCGGCGCGCGCATCGTGATCGCGTGGCCCACCGAGGACCGACGCGCCGCCTGATCCCGCGCGCGGCAACCCGGTCGCGGCACGGCGTGCGCGCTTCCTAGACTTGGCGGGCAGCCCCCGCCCGCGAGCACCAGCCCGAAAGGCAGCCATGTCGGGACCGAACACCGATTACGACCCCGTGGAGGTCACTCCCTTGAAGCCCGAGGAGGTGGAGTCCGCCCGCGACGCCGCGCTCGCGGCCATCGCCGCCGCGACCGACCTCGAGGACCTCAAGCGGGTCCGCCTCGAGCACGCCGGCGACCGGTCGGCGCTCGCCCTGGCGAACCGCGAGATCGGCGCGCTGCCGCCGCAGGCGCGCAAGGAGGCCGGCCAGCGGATCGGCCAGGCCCGGGGCGCGGTCAACAAGGCCCTGGGGGAGCGTCAGGCGGTGCTCGAGGTCGAGCACGAGGAGCGGATGCTCGTCGAGGAGACCGTCGACGTCACGCTGCCCACCGAGCGCGTCGCCCGCGGCGCCCGGCACCCGATCACCACCGGCTCCGAGCGGATCGCCGACGTCTTCCTCGCGATGGGCTGGGAGGTCGCCGAGGGGCCGGTGATCGAGGCGGAGTGGCTGAACTTCGACGCCCTCAACCTGGGCCCGGACCACCCGGCCCGCACCATGCAGGACACGTTCTGGACCGACCCGCAGGACAACGGCATCGTGCTGCGCACCCACACCTCGCCGGTCCAGGCCCGCACCATGCTCACGCGCGAGCCCCCGATCTACGTCGTGTGCCCCGGCCGGGTCTTCCGCACCGACGAGTACGACGCCACCCACAGCCCGATGTTCCACCAGGTCGAGGGCCTGGTGGTCGACGAGGGCATCACGATGGCCCACCTCAAGGGCACCCTCGACCACTTCGCGACCGCGATGTTCGGCGAGGGCATCACGACGCGGTTCCGCCCGTCGTACTTCCCCTTCACCGAGCCCAGCGCCGAGGTCGACCTCATCTGCTTCGTGTGCCGCGGGGTCCCGGGCGAGGTCGAGTCCTGCCGGACCTGCCGGGGCGAGGGCTGGATCGAGTGGGGCGGCTGCGGGATCGTCAACCCGCGCGTCCTGACCGCCTGCGGCGTCGACAGCGAGCGCTACACCGGCTTCGCCTTCGGCATGGGCATCGACCGCACGCTGATGTTCCGCCACGGCATCGAGGACCTGCGCGGGTTCTTCGAGGGCGACGTCCGCTTCACCACTGCTTTCGGAACGGAAATCTGATGAAGGCCCCTGTCTCCTGGATCAAGGAGTACGTCGACCTCCCGGCGCACGTGACCACCGAGGAGCTGGCCGCCGAGCTCACCGCCCTCGGGCTGAAGCTCGAGGCGATCGAGAAGCCCGGCGACCAGATCACCGGTCCGCTGGTGCTCGGCCGCGTCCTGACGCAGGAGCCGGAGCCGCAGAAGAACGGCAAGACGATCAACTGGTGCACGGTCGACGTGGGGGAGGCCAACGGCACCGGCGAGCCCCAGGGCATCGTCTGCGGCGCCCACAACTTCGGGGTCGGCGACCTCGTGGTGGTGGTGCTGCCCGGCGCCGTGCTGCCCGGCGACTTCGCCATCGCCGCGCGCAAGACCTACGGCCACGTCTCGGCCGGCATGATCTGCTCCTCGGCCGAGCTCGGGCTCGGCGACGACGGCCAGGGCGGCATCATCGTGCTGCCGGCCGACGCCGGCCAGCCGGGCGACGACGCCTTCGACGTGCTCGGGCTGCGCGACGAGGTGATCGAGTTCGAGATCAACCCCGACCGCGCCTACGCGCTGTCCCTGCGCGGCGTGGCCCGCGAGGCCGCGCTGGCGTACGACGCGCCGTACCGCGACCCCGCGCAGCGCCCGACCCCCGCCGCCGACGTCGCGGGCCACCCGATCGTGGTCGAGGACCCGGCGGGCTGCCCGGTCTTCGTCGCGCGCACGGTGCGCGACCTCGACCCGGCCGCCACGACCCCGGACTGGATGGCGCACCGCCTGACCCAGGCCGGGATGCGGCCGATCTCGCTGGCGGTCGACGTCACCAACTACGTGATGCTCGAGCTCGGGCGACCGATCCACGGCTACGACGCCGACAAGCTGGCCGGGACGGTCCGGGTCCGCCGCGCGAGCGCGGGGGAGCGGCTCACCACGCTCGACGGCACCCGCCGCGAGCTCTCCGAGCAGGACCTCGTCGTCACCGACGACTCCGGGATCATCGGCCTCGGCGGCGTGATGGGCGGCCAGACCACGGAGATGTCCGGGACCACCACCCGCGTGCTCGTGGAGTCGGCGCACTGGGACGCGACCTCGATGTTCCGCACGGGCAAGCGCCACAAGATCTCCTCCGAGGCCGGCAAGCGCAACGAGCGCGGCGTCGACCCGCTCATCTGCGAGGCCGCCGCCGACCGCGTCGTCGAGCTGCTCGTGGAGCACGGCGGCGGCACCGCCGAGCCCGGCGTGACCGTGGTCGGCACGGCCCCGTCGGTCCCCGCGATCGCGATGGCCGTCGACCTGCCCGCGCGCGTGAGCGGCATGGCCATCGACGCCGCCACGACCGTCCGCAACCTCGAGGCCGTCGGCTGCGCCGTCGTCGTCGACGGCGACCGGCTCGAGGCCACCCCGCCCCCGTGGCGCCCGGACGTGACCGACCCCTTCGACCTCGTCGAGGAGGTCGCCCGGATCGAGGGCTACGTCAACGTCCCCTCGGTGCTGCCGAACGCGGGTGCCGGTCGCGGGCTCACCCGTGAGCAGCGGCTGCGTCGCCGGATCGGCCGCACCTTGGCCGGCGCCGGCTGCGTGGAGGTGCTGAGCTTCCCCTTCGTCGGCGACGCCGCCTTCGACGCGCTCGGGCTGCCCGACGACGACGTGCTGCGGCACACCGTCCGGCTCGCGAACCCGATGTCGAGCGAGGAGCCGGGCTACACCACCACGCTGCTGCCCGGCCTGCTCAAGGCCGCCGCCCGCAACCTCAGTCGTGGTGCACCCGGCGTCGCGCTCTTCGAGACCGGCACGGTCGCCTTCCCGGCCGACCGCGGCCCGGCCCCGATCTACGGCGTCGACTGGCGCCCCAGCGACGACGAGCTGGCGAAGCTCCTCGACGCCGTCCCGGAGCAGCCCCTGCACCTCGCGGTCGTCCTGGCCGGCGAGCGCGAGCGCTCGGGCTGGTGGGGCGAGGGTCGCGCGGCGGCCTGGTCCGACGCCGTCGGGGTCGTACGCCGTCTCGGCGACGAGCTCGGCGTCGAGGTGCAGGTGGCCTCGGCGGCCCGGATGCCGTGGCACCCCGGGCGTTGCGCCCGGGTGCTGGTCGGCGACCTCGAGCTCGGTCACGCCGGTGAGCTGCACCCGCGGGTCTGCCAGGCCTTCGGGCTGCCGCCGCGGACGTCGGCGGTCGAGATCGACCTGGACCTCCTCATGCGGCACGCCCGCGACGTGGTGCCCGGCCCGGAGTTCTCGAGCTACCCGGTCGCCAAGGAGGACGTCGCCCTCGTCGTCGACGAGCGGGTGACCTCAGCCGAGGTCGAGGCGGCGCTGCGCGAGGGGGCCGGCGAGCTGCTGGAGTCCCTGCGGCTCTTCGACGTGTTCACCGGCGAGCAGATCGGTGCGGGCAAGCGCTCGCTGGCGTTCGCCCTGCGCTTCCGGGCCCCGGACCGCACCCTGACCGAGCAGGAGACCAGCGCCGCGCGCGACGCTGCCGTCGCCCTGGCGGCGGAGCGGACGGGCGCCGTCCAGCGCTGATCAGTCGATGGGGTGGTCGACCGCGGCCCGGAAGCGGTCGTAGACCTCCCGGTCGCCCGTGACGCTCACGTCGCGGTCGTCCCCACGACGCCACAGCCAGGCGTCGAGCGCCCCCGCCGGACCGGCGACGACCGCGTCCGGCGGGGTGCCGGGATCGGGCACGACGCCGATGTCGCCCTCGTCGTACGACGTCCCGGTGTCGGGGTCGGTGCCCGTGAACGTTCCGAGCTGGACCCACACGGCGTCGCCGGTGTCGGTGCAGTCGACCCGCACGTGCCGGGGGAGCGGGTGGAACTCGCCCCAGGCCGGGGTGCCGCCGAACATCACGTCCAGCGCCTCCTGGACGCCGTCGGCCGCCAGCGCCGGGTCCAGCGGCGAGAAGAGGCCGGTCGCGTGCTCGGCGTCGAGGCGGTGGATGAGCGCCTCGTGCGCCTGGCGGCGAAACGTGAACCCCACCGTCTGCTCCCGGGCCCAGGTCCAGGCCGGCTCGGCCGGGTCCGCGGTCCCGAGCACGGTGACCAGCGCGGCCGACGCCTCGTCGAAGAGGGCCAGCATCGCCTCGTGGGAGTCCGGGCGCTCGGTCGGGACGCGCTCGCCGGGCGCGGCCGGCCGCGTCGCGACGATCTCGGCCCAGAAGCCCTGCACGGTGGTCAGGTGCCAGAGCAGGTCGGACGCATTCCACGCGGGACAGGTGGGTACGGGCGCCGTAGGGTCGCAGGCAGCGAGCACGTCGCGGAAGCGTCGCGACTCGGTGCGCAGGTGGCCGAGGTAGTCGGTGGAGGTCAGCATCGCCATGACCGCAGAACCTAGTCGGGGGCGCCGACGGCCGCAGCCGGACCAGACCCGGCTACACATACCCATGCGCATGCCCGTATAGTCATGCACATGACGACACGCATCGCCGTAGCCGGTGCCAGCGGCTACGCCGGGGGAGAGCTCCTCCGCCACCTGCTGGCCCATCCCGAGGTCGAGATCGGGGCGCTGACCGGGGCCTCCAACGCCGGCACGGCGCTCGGCTCCCTCCAGCCGCACCTGGTGCCGCTGGCCGACCGGGTGCTCGAGCCCACCGACCTCGACACGCTCTCCGGCCACGACGTCGTCTTCCTCGCGCTCCCGCACGGCCAGTCGGGCGCGATCGCCGCGCAGCTGGGCGACGACGTCGTCGTCATCGACTGCGGCGCCGACTTCCGGCTCGCCGACCCCGCCGCCTGGGCGCAGTTCTACGGCGGCGAGCACGCCGGCACCTGGCCCTACGGCCTCCCCGAGCTGCCCGGGCAGCGTGCCCTCCTGGCCGGCGCGACCCGGATCGCGGTCCCCGGCTGCTACCCGACGGTCTCGACGCTCACCCTGGCCCCCGCCGTCGCGGCGGGCCTGGTCGAGCCCGACGTCACCGTCGTCGCGGCCTCCGGCACCAGCGGCGCGGGCAAGGCCGCCAAGGCCCACCTGCTCGGCTCCGAGATCATGGGCAACGCCAGCGCGTACGGCGTCGGCGGCAGCCACCGCCACACCCCCGAGATCACCCAGAACCTCTCGCGGCTCGTCGACGGCACCGTGAAGGTCAGCTTCACGCCGCTGCTGGTGCCGATGCCCCGCGGCATCCTCGCCACCTGCACGGCGCCGCTCGCCGCTCCGCTCAGCGCCGACGACGCGTACGCCGCCTACCGGGAGGCGTACGCCGACGAGCCGTTCGTGCACGTGCTCCCGCAGGGGCAGTGGCCCCAGACCAAGTCCGTGATCGGCTCGAACGCCGTGCACGTCCAGGTCACCGTGGACGAGGCGGCCGGCAAGCTGGTCGCCGTCGGCGCGGTCGACAACCTCGCGAAGGGGACCGCGGGCGCCGCGGTCCAGTGCATGAACCTCGCCCTCGGACTCCCCGAGGGCCTCGGCCTCACGACGATCGGACTCGCCCCATGACCGACGACGCCACCTCCACCGACGCGACCGCCCGGGTCCACACGCTGCAGCAGTTCCCGGAGAAGCTGGCCGTCGTGAAGCTGCCCCCCGGCGCCGAGATCCCGACCTGGGCCGAGTCGTCCTCGCTCTTCTCGATCACCGCGACGGCGACCGAGACCTCGGTCGTCTGCGCCGGCCGCAGCATCCCCACCAAGGTGACGGGCGTGAAGGGCCTGACCGGCTTCGCGCTGCAGGGCGACCTCGACCCCACCGAGGCCGGCGTCCTGGTGGCGCTGCTCGCCCCGCTGGCCGAGGAGCAGATCAGCGTCTTCACGATCTCCACCCACGAGACCAACTGGTTCCTGGTGCCGGTCACCGACGGTGACCGCGCGGCCGAGGCCTGGCGACGACGAGGCCACACCGTCGTCGCCGCCGTCCCCGTCAAGCCGCCCAGGAAGAACAAGAAATGACCGTCACCACCCCGCAGGGATTCCGTGCCGCCGGCGTCGCCGCCGGCCTCAAGTCCACCGGAGCCAAGGACCTCGCGCTCGTCGTCAACGACGGGCCGACCCACGACTCCGCCAGCGTCTTCACCGCCAACCGCTGCAAGGCCAACCCGATCCTCTGGAGCCAGGAGGTCGTCAAGGACGGCACCGTCCGCGCAGTCGTCCTGAACTCCGGCGGCGCCAACTGCTACACCGGCGCCGACGGCTTCCAGACGACCCACGCGGTCGCCGAGCAGGTCGCGGGCCACCTCGGCATCGGTGCGATCGACGTCGTCGTCTGCTCGACGGGGCTGATCGGCCTGGCCAACTCGCGCCAGCACCTCCTCGACGGGGTCGACGCGGCGTACGCCGGCCTCGGCACCGCCGGCGGCGACGACGCCGCCGAGGCGATCATGACGACCGACTCGGTCTCGAAGAAGGTCGTCGTCGAGGGCGCCGGCTGGACGATCGGCGGGATGGCCAAGGGCGCCGGCATGCTGGCGCCCCAGCTGGCCACGATGCTCGTGGTCCTCACGACCGACGCGGTGGTCCCGGCCGCCGACCTCGACCAGGCGCTGCGCGCAGCGACCCGGGTCAGCTTCGACCGCCTCGACTCCGACGGTTGCATGTCGACCAACGACACGGTCACGGTCATGGCGAGCGGAGCGAGTGGCATCACGCCCGCGCTGCCCGACTTCACCGAGGCGCTCACCCAGGCCTGCACCGACCTGGCCATGCAGCTGCTCCGCGACGCCGAGGGCGCCGACCACGAGATCGCGATCACGGTGCTGAACGCCGCGAGCGAGGACGACGCCGTCGAGGTGGGTCGCAGCGTGGCCCGCAGCAACCTCTTCAAGGCTGCCGTCTTCGGCAAGGACCCCAACTGGGGCCGCGTGCTGGCGAGCATCGGCACGACGCAGGCCGCGTTCGACCCTGCGGACCTCGACGTCGCCATGAACGGCGTCTGGGTCTGCCGGACGTCCACCCCGCACGCGGACCCCGCCACCGTGGACCTCGAGCCGCGCGAGGTCAGCGTCACCATCGACCTCAAGGCCGGTCCCGAGCGGGCCACGATCTGGACCAACGACCTGACCCACGCCTACGTCCACGAGAACAGCGCGTACTCCTCATGAGCGACCACACCGACGACAAGCCCTACCAGCCGACGCCGGCCGACCCGAGCAAGGCCGCCACGCTGGCCGCGGCCCTGCCGTGGCTCAAGCGCTACCACGGCAAGATCGTGGTGGTGAAGTACGGCGGCAACGCCATGACGGACGACGTGCTCAAGCGCGCCTTCGCGGAGGACATCGCCTTCCTGCGCTTCGCCGGCTTCAAGCCGGTCGTCGTGCACGGCGGCGGTCCGCAGATCTCCCTGATGCTCGACAAGCTCGGCATCGAGTCGGAGTTCCGCGGCGGCCTGCGCGTCACGACCCCCGAGGCGATGGACGTCGTCCGCATGGTCCTCGTCGGCCAGGTCCAGCGCGAGCTGGTCGGCCTGATCAACGAGCACGGCCCGCTGGCCGTCGGCTGCTCCGGCGAGGACGCGGGCCTCTTCACCGCCCAGCAGACCAACACCGTCGTCGACGGCGAGGAGGTGGACCTCGGCCTCGTGGGCGAGGTCGCCTCGGTTCGGCCCGAGTCCGTCGTCGACCTCATCGAGGCCGGCCGGATCCCGGTCGTCTCGAGCGTCGCCCCCGACGAGCACGGCACCGTCCACAACGTGAACGCCGACACCGCTGCCGCCGCGCTGGCTGCGGCCCTCGGAGCCGAGAAGCTGCTCGTCCTCACCGACGTCGAGGGCCTCTACCGCGACTGGCCGGACAGCGACGACGTGATCTACGAGATCAGCCCCGAGTCGCTCGCCGATCTGATGCCCTCGCTGGCCAGCGGCATGGTGCCGAAGATGGGCGCCTGCCTCAAGGCCGTGCGCGACGGCGTCCCGCGGGCCACCGTCGTCGACGGCCGCACCCCGCACGCCGTCCTCCTCGAGCTGTTCACCGACGAGGGCGTCGGCACCCAGGTGCTCCCGGGTGTGACGACCAAGATCAGGAAGGCCCGCGCATGAGCGACGCGACCGACGCCACCAACGCCGCCTGGCAGGGCCGCTACGAGGGCGCCCTGATGAACACCTTCGGGCCGCCCAAGGCCACGCTCGTGCGCGGCTCCGGAGCCCACGTGTGGGACGAGGACGGCACGGAGTACGTCGACCTCCTCGGCGGCATCGCCGTCAACGCGCTCGGCCACGCGCACCCCGCGCTGGTCGAGGCCGTCACCGCCCAGCTCGGCACCCTGGGCCACATCTCGAACTTCTTCGCCAGCGAGCCTCAGGTCCGCCTCGCCGAGAAGCTGCTCGAGCTGGTCTCCGCTGCCGGTGGGCCCGTCGCGACCGGGCGCGTCTTCTTCACCAACTCCGGCGCCGAGGCCAACGAGGCCGCCTTCAAGCTGACCCGGCGCACCGGCCGCACCCACGTCGTCGCGGCCGAGGGCGGCTTCCACGGGCGCACCATGGGCGCGCTCGCGCTGACCTCCAAGGAGGCGTACCGGACCCCGTTCGAGCCGCTCCCCGGCGACGTGACCTTCGTGCCCTACGGCGACGTCGAGGCGCTCGCCGCGGCCGTCACCGACGAGACCGCGGCCGTCCTCCTCGAGCCCATCCAGGGCGAGGCCGGCGTCGTGCTGCCGCCCGACGGCTACCTGAGGGCCGCCCGCGAGATCACCACGCGGCACGGCGCGCTGCTGTGGCTCGACGAGGTGCAGACCGGCATCGGCCGCACCGGCCGCTGGTTCGCGCACCACTCGCCGGTTGAGGAGGTTGCGCAGCAACCGTTGGTTCCTGAGGAGGGCGCTCTGCGCCCGTCTCGAAGGGCTCGAAACCAGGTCACCCCCGACATCGTCACCGTCGCCAAGGGCCTTGCCGGCGGCTTCCCGATCGGCGCCTGCCTGGGCCTCGGCGACGCGGCGACGCTCTTCGACCCGGGCAACCACGGGACCACCTTCGGCGGCAACCCGGTCGCCTGCGCCGCGGCGCTGGCGGTGATCGGCACGATCGAGTCCGAGGACCTGCTCGAGCACGTCACGGTGCTCGGCCAGAAGCTGCGCGACGGCCTCGCCGCCGACCCGCGGGTCACCGAGGTCCGCGGCGAGGGACTCCTCATCGGGCTCGACCTCGCCACCGACGCGTCCGCCGAGGTGTTCGCGGCGGCCATGCGGCACGGCTTCATCGTCAACAACCCCACGCCCGGGCGGATCCGGCTCGCGCCGCCGCTGGTCCTGACCGACGACGACGCCTCCGCCTTCCTCGCCGCCTGGCCCGCGATCCTCGACGAGGCCCTGGGGCCGGTGCCGGGGGAGCAGCCATGACCCGGCACTTCCTCCGCGACGACGACCTGTCGCCCGCCGAGCAGGCCCGGGTCCTCGACCTCGCGGCCGCGATGAAGCAGGCGCCGTACGACGCCAAGCCGCTCGCCGGCCCGCGCACCGTGGCGATGATCTTCGACAAGCCGACCCTGCGCACGCAGTCGTCGTTCGCCGCCGGCATCGCCGAGCTCGGGGGCAACCCGATGCTCGTCGACGGCGCCCTGGCCGGCATCGGCGTGCGGGAGTCGGTCGCCGACGTGGCCCGCATCCTCGACCGCCAGGCCAGCGCCATCGTCTGGCGGACCTACGCGCAGGCCCGGCTCGAGGAGATGGCGGAGCACGCCGCCGTGCCGGTCGTCAACGCGCTGACCGACGACTTCCACCCCTGCCAGCTGCTCGCCGACCTGCTCACGATCCGCGAGCACCGGGGCGAGCTCGCCGGGCTCACCGTGGCCTTCCTCGGCGACGGCGCCTGCAACATGGGCAACTCCTGGCTGCTCGCCGGCGCGACCGCCGGACTCCACGTCCGGGTCAGCTCGCCCGAGGGCTACGAGCCCGACGCCGCGGTGGTCGCGACCGCCGCCGCCATCGCCGCGGGCACCGGCGGCTCGGCCGTCCTGGAGCGCGACCCGCAGGCCGCCGCAGCGGGGGCCGACGTCGTCGTCACCGACACCTGGATCTCGATGGGCAAGGAGGAGGAGGCCGCCGCCCGCGCCGAGGTGTTCGGTCCGTACGCCGTCACCGAGTCGCTCCTGGCCCTCGCCGACCCCGCCGCCATCGTGCTGCACTGCCTGCCGGCGTACCGCGGCAAGGAGATCGAGGCCGCCGTCCTCGACGGTCCGCGCAGCGTGGTGTGGGACGAGGCCGAGAACCGCCGCCACGTCCAGAAGGCGATCCTGGCCTGGCTGCTGGAGGAGCCGTCATGAGCGACGCCTCCCTGCGCCCCGCGACCAAGAACGCCCGTCACCAGCGCATCGTCGAGCTGGTCACCCACCACGAGGTGCGCTCGCAGTCCGAGCTCGCCGCGCTGCTCGCCGAGGGCGGCGTGCACGTCACCCAGGCCACACTTTCGCGCGACCTCGTCGAACTGGACGCGATCAAGGTGCGCTCGTCGGCGGGTGGGCTGGTCTACGCCGTCCCGGCCGAGGGCGGCGACCGGCGCCCCGCCGCACCGGGCGACACCGCGGCCGGCTCCCAGCGGCTGGCCCGGCTCTGCTCGGAGCTGCTCGTCAGCGCGGAGGCCAGCGCCAACATGGTCGTGCTGCGCACGCCGCCCGGCGGCGCGCAGTACCTCGCCTCGGCCTTCGACAAGGCCGACCTCCCCGACCTGCTCGGCACCATCGCCGGCGACGACACGGTCCTCGTGATCGGGCGCGACCCGCTCGGCGGGGAGGCCCTGGCCCGACGATTCCTGGCGCTGGCCGACACGCACGTGCCGCCCGCGCCCTGACCCCCGCTGACTCCCCGGACCACCGGACATCCCCGAACGAAGGAAACCCACGCTGTGAGCAAGGTCCTCAACTCCCTCCCCGTCGGCGAACGCGTCGGCATCGCCTTCTCGGGCGGCCTCGACACCTCCGTCGCCGTGGCCTGGATGCGCGAGAAGGGCGCCGTGCCGTGCACGTACACCGCCGACATCGGGCAGTACGACGAGCCCGACATCTCGGGCGTGCCCGCCCGCGCGAAGGAGTACGGCGCCGAGATCGCGCGCGCCGTCGACTGCCGTCGCCAGCTGGTCGAGGAGGGCCTCGCCGCGATCGCGTGCGGCGCCTTCCACATCCGCTCCGGCAGCCGTGCGTACTTCAACACCACCCCGCTCGGCCGCGCCGTGACCGGCACGATGCTGGTGCGGGCGATGCACGAGGACGGCGTCGACATCTGGGGCGACGGCTCGACCTTCAAGGGCAACGACATCGAGCGGTTCTACCGCTACGGCCTGCTCGCGAACCCGGACCTGCGGATCTACAAGCCGTGGCTGGACGCCGAGTTCGTGCACGAGCTCGGTGGCCGCGCCGAGATGAGCCAGTGGCTCGTCGAGCGGGGCCTGCCCTACCGCGACAGCCAGGAGAAGGCGTACTCCACCGACGCCAACATCTGGGGCGCCACCCACGAGGCCAAGGTCCTCGAGCACCTCGACGCCTCGCTCGAGATGGTCGAGCCGATCATGGGCGTGAAGTTCTGGGACCCGGCCGTCGAGATCCCCACCGAGGACGTCACCGTCCGCTGGGAGGCCGGTCGCCCGGTCGCGATCAACGGGGTCCGCTACGACGACCCCGTCGACCTGGTCCACGAGGCGAACGTGATCGGCGGTCGCCACGGCCTCGGCATGTCCGACCAGATCGAGAACCGCATCATCGAGGCCAAGTCCCGCGGCATCTACGAGGCGCCGGCGATGGGCCTGCTCTGGAACACCTACGAGCGGCTGCTGAACGCGATCCACAACGAGGACACGATCGCGAACTACCACGCCCAGGGCCGCCAGCTCGGCCGGCTGCTCTACGAGGGCCGCTGGCTGGACCCGCAGTCGCTGATGATCCGAGAGTCGATCCAGCGCTGGATCGCCTCGCTGGTCACCGGCGAGGTGACGCTGCGGCTGCGCCGTGGCGAGGACTTCACCGTGCTGCGCACCGACGGCCCCGCGTTCTCCTACCACCCCGACAAGCTCTCGATGGAGCGCACCGAGAACGCCGCGTTCGGCCCGAACGACCGGATCGGCCAGCTCACGATGCGCAACCTCGACATCGCCGACTCGCGCGCCAAGCTGGAGCTGTACGCCGCCCAGCCGCTCGACCAGGGCCAGGTGCTCGTCGAGCACGGCACCCTCTACGGCGAGCTCGAGGCCGGGGGAGCGGACCGGATCGCGTCCAACCCCACCGCGCGGTCGGCCGAGGACGAGGCCCTCGACCACGCCGCGATGGAGTTCGGGACCGACTGATGGCCCAGCACCCCGGCGGCACCAACACCGGCAAGCTCTGGGGCGGTCGCTTCGAGGGCGGACCGTCCCCCGAGCTGGAGGCCCTGTCGCGCTCGACCCACTTCGACTGGCGGCTCACGCCGTATGACCTCGCGGGGTCGCGCGCCCACGCGAACGTGCTGCACGCGGCCGGCCTGCTCACCGACGACGACCACGCCGAGCTGCACCGCGGCCTGGACACGCTGGGGGAGCGGTACGCCGCCGGCACGCTGCTGCCCGACCCCTCGGACGAGGACGTGCACGGCGCGCTCGAGCGGCTGCTGCTGGAGGAGGTCGGCGCCGACACCGGCGGCCGCCTCCGGGCCGGGCGCAGCCGCAACGACCAGGTGGCGACGCTGTTCAAGGCCTTCCTGCGCGACCACGCCCGGGTGGTCGCGGCGCAGGTGCTCGACCTCGTGGAGGTGCTGGCGACGCAGGCGCGGGGGCACCTGGACGTGATCATGCCGGGGCGGACGCACCTGCAGCACGCGCAACCCGTGCTGCTCGCGCACCACCTGCTGGCCCACGCCTGGCCGCTGCTGCGCGACGTGGAGCGGCTGCGGGACTGGGACGCCCGCGTGGCCGCGGACTCGCCGTACGGCTCGGGTGCGCTCGCCGGCCAGAGCCTCGGCCTCGATCCGACCGCCGTGGCGCGGGAGCTGGGCTTCACGGGCTCGTCGGCCAACTCCATCGACGGCACGGCGGCTCGCGACTTCGTCGCGGAGTTCGCGTTCGTGACCGCGATGATCGGCGTGGACGTCAGCCGGCTGGCCGAGGAGGTCATCCTCTGGTCGACGCGGGAGTTCGACTTCGTGAAGCTGCACGACTCCTGGTCGACCGGGTCGAGCATCATGCCGCAGAAGAAGAACCCCGACATCGCCGAGCTCGCCCGGGGCAAGGCCGGCCGCCTGGTCGGCAACCTCACCGGGCTGCTCGCCACGCTCAAGGCCCTGCCGCTCGCCTACAACCGCGACCTGCAGGAGGACAAGGAGCCGGTCTTCGACTCCGTGGACACCCTCGAGGTGCTGCTGCCGGCGTTCTCCGGCATGGTCGCGACGCTGACGTTCAACACCGCCCGGATGGCCGACCTCGCCCCCCAGGGCTTCTCGCTCGCGACGGACGTCGCCGAGTGGCTGGTGCGCGAGGGCACGCCGTTCCGCGTGGCCCACGAGGTGGCGGGCGCCTGCGTGCGCCGGTGCGAGGAGCTCGGCATCGAGCTGGCCGACCTCACCGACGACCAGTTCGCGGAGATCTCCCCGCAGCTGACCCCCGCGGTGCGCGACGTCCTCACCGCGGAGGGGTCGGTGGCCTCGCGCAACGGTCGCGGCGGCACCGCCCCCCAGCGGGTCCGCGAGCAGCTCGACGAGCTGGGCGGCGTGGTCGCCGCACACCGTGAGCGCCTCGCCTGACCTCGCCGCGCTCCTCGACGGCCCCGTGCCGGAGGTCGCCCCGACGCTGCTCGGTGCGGTGCTCCGCCACGGGGCCGTCGCCGTCCGGATCACCGAGGTGGAGGCGTACGCCGGGGCCGACGACCCGGGCTCGCACGCCTACCGGGGCCGGACCCGTCGCAACGCGACCATGTTCGGGGCGGCCGGGCACCTGTACTGCTACTTCACCTACGGCATGCACGTCTGCGCGAACGTCGTCACCGGCGGCGAGGGCGTCCCCGGCGCCGTGCTCCTGCGCGCGGGTGAGGTGGTCGAGGGCGTGGACCTCGTCCGGGAGCGCCGGCCCCGCTCGTCGGACCGCGACCTCGCGCGCGGCCCGGCCCGGCTGTGCAACGCCCTGGGGATCGGCCTCGACCTGGACGGAGCCGACCTGGTGTCGGGTCCGGTCGTCCTCGAGGGCTGCGGCGCGTCGACTGGTCTGGTCAGCACCGGCCCACGGGTGGGCCTGCGCGGGGCACCCGACCGGCCGTGGCGGTTCTGGCTCACGGGGGAGCCGACGGTGTCCGCCTACCGTCCCGCGAAGCCTCGCTGACGGCCCCCGGAGCGTGCGCTGAGCGTGGAGGGACCCCTCCGGGACCCCCGATTTGAGCTCCCCGGACACATGCTGTTAACGTTCTTCTTGTCGCCGCAAGCGACTCCCACCCGGGCCGAGAGGCCGAAAACGGTGGGTAGTTGCGCGCCCGGCACCGGCTCAGATCGAACCGAGTTGACTCGCTCGATCATCACCGGTAAGTTTCTGCAGGTTGCCCCGCCGCCGGTCCACCAGGACCGGAGACGGAGAGCGTCTGATTCTTGAGAACTCAACAGTGTGTCATAGTCGACGAATTAGTTTGTTATGCCCCGTCGATCATTGCTTTTGCAGCTCTTTTGGGGTTGTGGTGGTGGTGGTTGATGGTTTCTTTGGTAAGACAATGATTCTGGCAAAATTTTGTCAGGGTTTTGTTCTTGTCAGGGGCATCTCTTTTTCCGCAGTCGCCTTTGGGTGGTTG